>NZ_JAGQTN010000183.1 GCF_020438995.1 Gordonia sp. (in: high G+C Gram-positive bacteria) | reverse complement strand
TCGAAGCCTCGGACCCGCGGTCGACAGCAGCCGGGCCGATTCGGAAACCGCTTGGCGCAGTTCGTATTCGAGTTCGGCTGCCGAGTCCGACGGCGGGGTGGGAAGCGTGTCGGTGTACTCGTGGACCATCCAAGCGATCATGCCGTCGTGCTCGCGAGGGACCAGCGCCAATGTCGAGACCGGGCCGTCGATCAACAGGACCTCACCGGCCTCGAACGCGGCGGTCGTCGCCGGTGCGGGCGGCAATCCCTGCGGATCGCCCGGCCCGGGCAGACGCACACTGAGCGTGCGTGCAGCACGGATCACCGGGAGCAGGGCCGTCGCGGTGGTGCCGTCGAGCCGTCCGGTGCGGTCGTCGATGACGTAGCCGTCGCCGCCGAACATGTCGATGACGTCGTCGGGGGAGCAGCGGCCGGCGATCCAGGCGGCCGCCCACGCCCCGACGGCGCACGTGGGCCACGACGGGGTGAGCAGACGATCGATACTGGTCATAGACCATCGACAATACCGGCCGCCGGATGTGTGGGCAGGGCGGAAGATTCGCGGACCCCGGTGCGCGGCGTGGGATGTCGGTCGTGACCGCGATACGTCCTAGGGTGTCGGGGTGAGTGATCGCTACGGCCGAGACGTCCTGGCGCAGCCGCGCCGCACTAAACCTCGCGTTCCTGAGGTGGCTGCCGAACTCGACCTGGTGGTCGAGGATGCGGCCACCGGCTTCTGCGGTGCCGTCGTCGGCTATGAGAAGAGCTACGCCGGGGACCTGGTTCGTCTGGAGGACCGCCGGGGGCAAACACGAGTGTTCCTGATGTTGCCCGCCGCGTTCCTCATCGACGGCAAACCGGTCACGCTGGTCAAGCCCAAGGTTCAGCGCGCCGGGTACGGGCAGGCGTCCACGGGCGCCGCGCCGGCGCGCACCGCGTCCGGGTCACGGGCGGTGCCCAAACAGCGCGCCCGTACCGCGCGTGCCAGCCGCATCTTCGTCGAAGGCGTGCACGACGCGACTCTGCTCGAACGGGTGTGGGGCGACGACCTGCGTGTCGAAGGCGTCGTTGTGGAAAGTCTCGACGGTCTCGACAACCTCGACGACGCCCTCGCCGACTTCGAGCCCGGTCCGCATCGGCGTGCCGGAGTTCTCGTCGATCACCTCGTCGCCGGCTCCAAGGAGGCCCGGCTCACCGAATCTGTCGGCGAGAACGTGCTGGTGTGCGGGCACCCCTACATCGACGTGTGGCAGGCCGTGAAGCCGGCATCCGTGCGAATCCGGGAGTGGCCGACGATCCCGCGCGGCACCGACTGGAAGACCGGGATCTGTCGCGAACTCGGCTGGGGTACACCACAGGACGGCTGGCGCCGCGTGCTGGCCGGGGTGAAGGACTTCCGGGACCTGGAGGTCCCGATCCTGCGGTCGGTGGAGGAACTGATCGACTTTGTCACCGCCGTCGAAGGCTGACTCCCCGGGTTGCCATGTCACGTATCCGCATCGGGCGTTCGCAGTGGTGCTGTGATCTGGCAGACTGGCCTGCATGAGCGCACTGCTGTGGCTGGGGGCCGCGGTGTTGTTGGCCATCGCAGAGATGCTGATCGGCGACCTGATGCTACTGATGCTGGCCGGTGGAGCGCTGGCCGCCGCCGGGGTCAATGCCGTATTTGACACCCCGATCTGGGTCGACGGCATCGTGTTCGCGGTCGTCTCACTACTGCTCCTGTTGGTGGTGCGGCCGGTCGCCAAGCGGCACCTGCTCAGCAGACCGCGCTATCTGAGCAATACCGAAGCACTCGAAGGCACCAGCGCCATCGTCACCGAGGCGGTGGATGACCGGGACGGCCGGGTGAAGCTGGCCGGCGAGATCTGGTCCGCCCGCACTCTGGAACCGGGTACGCGGATCGCGCCGGGCGAGCAGGTGACCGTGGTGCAGATCGACGGTGCGGTGGCAATCGTATGGAGAGGGTGAACGAGGAATGGAAATCGTCGGACTCGCGGTGCTGGGATTTTTCGTGCTGCTCGCGGCCACGGTGGTGGCCAAGTCAGTCGCGCTGATCCCGCAGGCGGAGGCTGCGGTCATCGAACGACTCGGCCGCTACACCCGTACCGTGTCAGGGCAGCTGACTCTGCTGGTGCCGTTCATCGACACCATCCGCGCCCGCGTCGATATTCGTGAACGGGTGGTGTCGTTTCCGCCGCAACCGGTGATCACCGAGGACAACCTGACGCTGTCGATCGACACCGTCGTCTACTTCCAGGTCACCAACCCGCGGGCCGCGGTGTACGAGATCAACGACTACATCATCGGCGTCGAACAACTTGCCACCACAACGCTGCGCAACGTCGTCGGCGGCATGACGCTGGAAGAGACGCTGACCTCCCGCGACTCCATCAACGGACAGCTGCGCGGTGTTCTCGATGAGGCCACCGGCCGCTGGGGACTGCGCGTGGCCCGCGTCGAGCTCAAGTCCATCATGCCGCCGCCGTCGATCCAGGAGTCGATGGAGAAGCAGATGAAGGCCGACCGTGAGAAGCGCGCCACCATCCTGTGGGCCGAGGGTCAACGGGAGTCGGCGATCAAGACCGCCGAGGGTAACAAGCAGAGCCAGATCCTGGCCGCCGAAGGCGCCAAGCAGGCCGCGATCCTCGAAGCCGAAGCCGACCGGCAGTCGCGGATCCTGCGGGCCCAGGGTGATCGCGCCGCGTCGTATCTGAACGCGCAGGGGCAGGCGAAGGCCATCGAGAAAACGTTCGCCGCGATCCGGTCCAGCAAGCCGACACCGGAGGTGCTCGCGTACCAGTACCTGCAGCAACTCCCGGAGATGGCCAAGGGCCAAGGCAGCAAGGTGTGGGTGGTGCCGTCCGACTTCGGTTCGGCGCTACAGGGTTTCGCCCGGTCCTTCGCCCAGAAGGATGATGACGGCGTCTTCCGCTACCAGTCCACCGACGAACCTGTCGCCGAGGTCGACGAATCGGATATCGAGGACTGGTTCACGCTCGCGCGCGACCCGGAGGTGGCCGCAGCTGTGGCGGAGGCCGAAGCGGTCGCCCGGACCCCTGTCGACGATGGACCGGCCGAGCGCCGGGTACCAGCACGAGATCGGCGTAAGGCCGTCGACGAGCCGCCGCGTCGACCCGTCGAACAACTGTCACCGCCGCAGCATGACCAGCAGGCCGGCGATGGGACGCAGGACAAGACCGTGCTGCACGAGGTCCCGCCGCCCGTACAACGCCCCACGTCACAGCCGTGGAACGTGCAGTCGGGATTCACCCAGCCGCCGGCACCCCAGCACCAGGCGCCGGCTGAGCAGTCATCGCCTCGACAGGGACCCCCGAGCCAGCCGATCCCCAGTCAGCCCGTACCGGGTCAACCACAGCCGAGGTATCCCGAACAGGCCCAGGAATCGTCGCCCTATCAGGTGCTTCCCCGGCAGGGCTACCCTCCGCAGCCTCCGGGCACCCCCGGCCCTGGTCGGCAGGACCCGCCGCGCTGGTAGATCGCGCTGGTAGATCGAGGTTCGGCGTCAGTCAGTGTCGGTTCGAGCCGGATCGGCGGTGGCTGAGTCCGCGGCGTCCGGCCGTGAAGTACCGACCGGCAGCATCGAGTCGACCACCAGTCCCGCGATCCCGGTGGCGAAGAACAGCACGGTCAGCCCGAGCAGGAGAGGGTCGCGTTCACCGGTCAGCGCGTCGCCGAGGAACACCACCGCCGCGGTCCCCGGTGCCATGCCCAGGACGGTGGCCGCCACGTACGGAACGGGCCGCACCGACGACAGACCCGCGCAGTAGTTGGTGACCGAGAACGGGCAGGCGGCGATGAGCCGCAGCGACCCGATGGCCAGCCAGCCGCGTTGTTCGAGCCGGTACTCGATGGTCCGCACGATCGGTTTACGCAGGTACGGACGGACCTTCTCCCGTCCGACCCGGCGCACGAGTACGAATGCGATGACTGCCGCGGCGGTGGACGCGATCATCGCGCCGGCGAATCCGACAATCGGCCCGAAGAACACCCCCGACATGATCGTGAACGTCGACCTCGGGATGGGTGCGACTGTGACGATCGCCGACACAGTGAAGAACACCCACGGAAACCAGGGCCCCAGACCGTCGCCCCAGTCGCGCACGCTGCCGATGGGTGGCAGCGGCACCAGGTAGGCACACGCGATGACCGCCAGTGCGGCCAGCCCGCCGATGACAGCGGTCCGTATCGCCTTCGGGTCAGATCGTCGCACCCCGGCAACACTACTGCTCTGATCGGACCACTAACGAAACACCGACCGAGCGATCGGCTAAGGTCATGTACGCGTACACACAGTGGTTCACGGAGGTGTCCTGCCCCACATGTCACAGCTCACAGATTCCCTCGACGAGGCGTACCGGAAGTGGTCCTCGTCCGCGGCTGCCGTCCTGGCCAAGTCGCGTCGTGTCGAGGTCGAC
>NZ_JAGQTN010000182.1 GCF_020438995.1 Gordonia sp. (in: high G+C Gram-positive bacteria) | reverse complement strand
GGCTGACCGGAGGCACCGGACTGGGCCTGGCGATCGTGAAACATGTTGCGGCCAACCACAATGGGACCATCGCGCTGTGGAGTAAGCCCGGCACCGGATCGACGTTCACGCTCAGCATCCCGCAGGACGTTCTCGGCCCCGACGACGAGAACGCGTTCAGGGACGCCGACGCGTTCGAACTCGCGACCGGTGGTGGTGACGACGCAGTCAGGTGAACCGCCGCCCCCGCATAGCCAACCGAGCTTGTTGAAATGTGACACGAGTTGAAATGTGACACGAGGACAGAAGGAATCTATCTGTGACGCACGTACTGATCGTCGAGGACGAGGAAGCCCTGGCCGATCCGCTGGCATTCCTGTTGCGCAAGGAGGGTTTCGAGGCCAGCGTGATCAACGACGGCGCGCAGGCGCTCGCTGCGTTCGAACGGATAAATCCCGATATCGTGCTGCTCGACGTGATGCTGCCGGGGATGTCGGGCACCGAGATCTGCCGGGCCCTGCGCGCGCGGTCCGGGGTTCCGGTGATTATGGTGACCGCCCGCGATTCGGAGGTCGACAAGGTGGTCGGCCTCGAACTCGGCGCCGACGACTATGTCACCAAACCGTATTCGGCGCGCGAACTCATCGCCCGGATCCGTGCGGTGCTGCGCCGCGGCAGTGAGCCGGCCGACGACGACAGCGCCATGGTGGTACTGGAGGCCGGGCCCGTCCGGATGGATGTCGACAGACACACCGTGGCGGTCGACGGCAAGCCGATCACCTTGCCACTCAAGGAATTCGACCTGCTCGAGTATCTGATGCGCAATGCCGGCCGGGTGCTCACCCGGGGTCAGCTCATCGACCGCGTCTGGGGTGCGGACTATGTCGGCGACACCAAAACCCTTGACGTGCATGTGAAACGGCTCCGCGCCAAGATCGAGCCCGACCCGGGTTCGCCCAAACATCTGGTGACGGTGCGCGGCCTGGGCTACAAACTGGAGTCGTAGGCGGGTAGGGAGCGCATCTCACCGGACCCTTCGAGACGCGGTCGGCTCGCAAGCTCGCGCGACGGCTCCTCAGGGATCAAGAAGGTGGCCGCGGTCGGCTCGCAAGCTCGCGCGAGAAGCTCCTCAGGGATCGAGAAGGTGGCAGCGGTCGGCTCGCAAGCTCGCGCGAGAAGCTCCTCAGGGATCAAGAAGGTGGACGTCGTGGGGTCGTGAGTCGCGGGGCGGCTCCTCAGGATCGAGATGTGGGTCAGTCGTCGAGGCGTTCGTATTTGATGTCGGTGTCCCGGCGGGCCGTCGCTGCTGCGGTGGCCGGGTGAACGGCGATGAGGCCCAGTCCGTTTCGTCGCCGGCAGACCTGAGCCAGCGCGTCGTAGGCGGCCTGCCCGATCAACTCGATCAGTTCGGGTGCGTACGACTGCCAGACCTGGGTGGCCCCCACGTGGGCGTCGGGTGAACCCGAGCAATACCACTTCAGGTCGTGCCCGCCCTCACCCCAGCCGCGCCGGTCGTATTCGGTGATGGTGGTCTTGAGGACCTGGGTGCCGTCGGGGCGCTCCACCCAGTCTTGTTCGCGACGCACCGGCAACTGCCAGCACACGTCGGGTTTGACGGTCAGCGGTTCGAGTCCCTTGCGCAGCGCCATCGCGTGCAGCGCGCATCCCGGGCCCTTTGCGAAGCCGGGCCGGTTGAGGAAGATGCAGGCACCCTTGTAGGTGCGGGTCTTGAGCGCGGGCTCGTCGTCGAGGTCGCCCTCCTCCAGATAGCCGCGCGGACCGGTCGGATCCTTGCCCGATCCCTTCTTGTAGAACTGCCAGTCGTCCTCGGTCAGCATCGACATTCCTCTGGCGAGGCGTTTGCGGTCGGCCTTGTCCGACAGGTAGGCGCCGTGCGTGCAGCAGCCGTCCGACTCGCGGCCCTCGACGATGCCCTGGCAGGCGGGGGTGCCGAAGACACAGGTCCAGTGCGAGAGCAGCCAGGTGAGGTCGGCGCTGATCACGTGTTCGGGGTCGTCGGGATCGGCGAACTCGTACCATTCGCGCGCGAAGTCGAGAGCGACTTCGGGGGTGGGGCGCATACGTGCGCTCGTCGGGGTGCTCGCCACGATGACAACGGTAACGCCGGGCGTGCCGGGGCCGCCCGACGGAGTGCCCGGTGCCCGATTCCCGGGAATAGTCGGGAGCGGTTTCGCGAGCCGCTGTTGTCACAGCGGTATTACGCAGTAGCGTTGGCGGCGTGCGCTTAGGAGTACTCGATGTGGGCAGCAACACGGTCCACCTATTGGTTGTCGACGCCCATCGCGGCGGTCATCCCACCCCGATGAGTTCGACGAAGGCCGTGTTGCGCCTCGCCGAGCAGATCGACGGGGACGGACGCCTCACCGACAAGGCCGCGGGCAAACTCATCGCCTCGGTCGAGGAGTTCACCGACATCGCCACGTCGTCGGGCTGTGAACAGATCATGGCGTTCGCCACGTCCGCGGTGCGCGATGCCACCAATTGTGACGAGGTTCTCGCCCAGGTCGCCGATAAGACCGGCGTCACGGTCGACGTGCTCTCGGGCACCGACGAGGCGCGGCTGACGTCGTTGGCCGTCCGGCGCTGGTACGGGTGGAGCGCCGGACGCATCCTGGCCTTCGACATCGGTGGCGGTTCGCTCGAGATGTCCAACGGCGTCGACGAGGAACCGGACGTGGCGCTGTCGCTGCCACTGGGTGCGGGCAGGCTCACCCGCGAGTGGCTGCCCGACGACCCGCCGGACCGCCGGCGGATCTCTGTGCTGCGTGATTGGCTCGACGCCGAGCTCAAGGACGCGGCCAAGCAGCTTGCCGACTGCGGTAGTCCCGACCTCGTCGTCGCGACATCGAAGACGTTCCGCAGCTTGGCCCGGCTCACCGGAGCGGCCCCGTCGAGCGCCGGGCCACGGGCGCGTCGGGAGCTCACCGCGAGCGGGCTTCGGCAGCTCATCGCCTTCATCTCACGGATGGCCGCGTCCGATCGTGCCGAACTCGAAGGCGTCAGCAGCGACCGGGCGGGGCAGATCGTGGCGGGTGCGCTGGTCGCCGAGGCCGCGATGCGGGCGCTGGAGGTGGATACACTGAAAATCTGTCCGTGGGCACTGCGGGAAGGTGTGATCCTGCGGCGGCTCGATTCCGGGCTTCAGTAGGTGGGGCTCGGGTAGGCGGGGAGCTTGATTGGTTCGGGGCTTCAGTAGGGTGTGGCTCATAGGTGTCGCAGCCACTGAGACGCGGTTGGCAGCCCTGAACACGGTTCGCAGCCCCTTGACGCGGTTGCCGGAGAGACTTTGGGAGAACGCACGCGATGGTGAACGAGGACGCAGATTCCCGGCCCATTTCCGTATCCGAGCTGCTGGCACGTCATCAGGCCGGTGCGGACGCGGTCACCCCGGCAGGCAAGGACGGCCGCAACCGCCGCAGGGCCGGCCGTGAAGGTGCGGTGTCGCTGGCCGAGCTGACCGGCGAGGTTCCCCGGGTCGCCTCCGATCCGACGGCCGAGCCCCGGCACACCTCCTTCCCACGCTCCGACCGTCCGGGCGATGGACAACCGGCCGCCAGCGGTATGCCCGCCTACGGCACCGATTCCGAGAATTCCGCACCCGAACCGGCGGATGTCGATGAGCAGGCAACCGGGGTCATCGAGCGCGTCCGGGAAACACCGGACGACTTCGACTCCTATCGGTCGTTCTCCGATATCGAACCCGAACCCGAGGTGAAGTCCCGGCGCGGATTCTTCGGGCGGCGCAGGGCGCGCGACCCCGAGAATCAGTCCCCGGCGCGGCAGACCGATGAGGCGACAGCACCTACCGAGGTGATCGGGCAGACCGATGCCCTCGAGTCATCCGGCAGCGCGGAGCCGGCGGACGTGTCCTCGCAGGCAGATGGCGAAGTGTCCTCGCCGTTGGACGGCGACGTATCCCCGTCGGCCGACACCAGCGACCGGGCCGAGGTCGCCGACAAGGCCGATCTTCTGGAGAAGACGGACCTCCTGGACAAGAACGCTGCGCCCGATGACGCCGATGTCCTGGACGAGACTGATGCTCCGGACGAGACCGATGTTCTCGATGAGACCGATGTTCCCGATCCTGCCGAACTCGCAGATAAGACCGAGACCATCGACCTGAGCAAGCCCGTCGGCCTGGGTGAGTTCGGCGACGAGGTCGATGTTCCCGAGCCGGCGGAACTCACCGACGACGCCGATCTCGCCGACAAGACCGAGGCCATCGAGAAGATCGAACTCACTGACAAGACCGAGGCGATCGAGAAGATCGAACTCGCCGACAAGACCGAGCTCACAGACAAGGCCGAGCTCGCTGGTCCGGTCGCGCAAGCGGGCTTCGCCACGTCGTCTACGGGCGGATCGTCGGAGTACCTGGCCAATCTGTACTCCGGCAGCCCGGCCTCAGGTGGTTTTCCCGCCGTGGTCGGCGACCTGCGGCCGGGCGAGACCACGGAGGTGATCGAGCCGGTCCGGGACGAGGTGCCGACAGCGGGCGAGGTGCCCGCAGCGGGAGCAGACGTGCAAGCGCCGGCGGGTCCGGATCGACCCGTCCCACTCTGGCTCACCGACCCGGCGCCCGCCGACTCGGACCCCACCGATGACGGCGAGCAGAACACGGACGCCTCGGACGCCGCCGGTGATCCGGCCGAGAAGCCGGAGATCGACGCCGTCACGCGTGCGGCACAGGCACGTGCGGCCAGGGTCGGCGACTCGGCCAAGAAGAAGCGATTCGGCAAAAAGGCCGCCAAGGCTGCCATTGAGTCGGCCTCCGCCGACGACCTCGACGCCTCGGCAGGCGGCAATGCCCTGAGATTCGCCGGCGACGGCGGCCCGGGAGACGACGCGGCCGGAAACGACAGCTCCGGGGACGCGAAGTCCGTCGACAAGTCGGCGACCGAGAAGACGTCGGCTGACAAGAAGAAGTCGGCTGACAAGAAGGAGTCTGGGCGCGCCGACACCGGACAGGAGCCGTCGCCGGCGAAGGCCTGGCTGCTGGTGGTTGGTGAGTCCCTGCTCGGTCTCGCGATCGGCCTCGGCCTGTTCTGGGGTTTCAAGGAACTCTGGGAGTGGAGCGTGCCGTTCGCGCTGGTCCTCGCGGTGGTGGTGATATTCAGCATCGTGACCGTCACACACGTCGTGCGCCGCTCCCGTGACCTGGCCACCACGTTGCTGGCGGTCGGTGTCGGGCTACTGGTGACCATCGGTCCGCTGGTGCTGCTCGCAACGTGACCTCCGCTCGGATGGGCCCCGGAATGGGTCAGCGCATCGTGCGGCCCGAGATCCCGGTGGGATTGTCGACCGCCTCGGTGTATCCGCAGAACACCGAGGCCGCCTTCCAGTACGCGGCGGAGCTGGGCTTCGACGGCATCGAATTGATGGTGTGGGGCGACCCGATCAGCCAGGACATCGCCCACGTCGAATACCTGTCGTCGCGATATCAGGTGCCGATCCTGTCGATTCACGCCCCGTGCCTGATCATCTCGCAGCGTGTCTGGGGCAAGGATCCGGTGCCGAAACTGGCCCGTGCGGTGCATGCCGCGGAGGATCTCGGCGCACCCACCGTCGTCGTGCATCCACCTTTTCGCTGGCAGCGCTACTACGTCGACGCCTTCGACGACATCGTCGGCGAGTTGGAGGACGACAGCGGCGTAGCGATCGCGGTGGAGAACATGTTCCCGATGCGCGCAGACCGGCTGTTCGGCGCGGGGGAGCGTTCGGCGCGGCGGCTGTCGCGACGCGGCGGGGGGCCGGGCGCGGCGGCGTCGGCGTTCGGCAAGTCGATCGACCCCACCGACGACGGCTACCGCAACTACACGCTCGACCTGTCGCATACGGCGATGGCCGGCGCCGATGCGCAGGCGATGTTCGGCCGGATGGGCACGGCGCTGACCCACCTGCATCTGGCCGATGGCAGCGGCGCCGCCCACGACGAGCACCTGTTGCCGGGTGACGGCACCCAGCCGTGCGCGACGATCTGTCGCCGGCTGGCCGAAAGCGATTTCGACGGCGCGGTGGTCCTGGAGATCACCACGAGTTCGGCACGTACCAAACCGGAGCGGGGTGCGATGCTGGCGCGGGCACTGGACTTCGCCCGGACCCATCTGGCACGGCATGGGGCATCTACATGAGAGCGGCACTTGCATGAGCGAACTTCTGACCGCGGTGCGGGCATTGACTCGTCGGCCGGGCGACCGTGTCGGCGTCGCGTACTGGGCCACCATCGACCCCGTCTTCACGATCGGCCCGAAGGTGCACGGTGGGTCGTTGCAGATGATCGCGGTCGGCGCGGCACGTGCCGCGTTCACCGAACTCGCTCCGATGGCCGGCGGGCTGGTGCCGGTGGCCATCGCCAGCGATTACCTGGCGGCGCCCAACCCGGGAGTCGTCGACATCGACGTGGCGGTGCGCAAGCACGGTCGCACGGTGGCGGTGCTCACGGTGGACATCGGTCAGGGCGGCCGGACGATGGTGTCCTCGACGGTGACGCTGGCCTACGCAGGTGAGGGGGAACCGAGCCATCGCGCGCCCAACGGTCTCGACGGGGTACCGGTCGCACCACCTGTCGGCGGGCTCACCGTCGACGATGCGCCGATGCGCGACATCGTGCACTTCGGTCCAGCTCTCGACATGGTGCTCGACCCCGAGTCGTTGCCGGCGATGCGCGGGCAGACCGGTGCGGCGCGGATCGTCGGCTGGGCCAGGCCCAAGGGTGCCGAGCCGGACCTCGATTTCGCGGTCCTGGTGGCCGATGCGTCGCCGCCGGTGGTGATGAATCTCGGGATGTTCGGGTGGGCGCCGACGGTGCAGCTGACCACCTATCTGCGGCGGGAGCCCGCCCCGGGCTGGCTGCGGTTCGAGGCGTCGAGTGTGCAGGTGGGACCCGGGATGTTCGAGGAGGATCATCTCGTGGTGGACTCGACGGGCGCGGTCGTCGCGCAGTCGCGACAACTTGCCCTGCTCCCGAAGTAGCCGCCGCCCGCCGGCCGGTGCACCATGTAGGCCGAAGCACCCCACGACGAAAGGCGCAAGCAGTGTCCCAACGTATCGCGATCATCGGCGGCGGAAAGATCGGCGAGGCCCTGCTCGCCGGCTTGATCCAGTCGGGTAAGCAGACCAAGGATCTGGTCGTCGCCGAGAAGTCGGGGGCCAGGGCCACCGAGGTGGCTGACGAGTACGGCGTGCTGGTGACCGATGTGGTGAACGCGGTCGAGGGGGCCCAGTACGTGTTCATCGCGGTCAAGCCCGACGGAGTCACCGAGGTGTTGCGCAATATCGCCTCGGTCGACGACACCGGGGACATCGAGCGGGTGGTGGTCACGCTGGTCGCGGGGCTGCCGCTGTCGCGGTACGAGACTGCGCTGCAGGCCGGATCATCGATCATCCGGGTCATGCCCAATACCCCGATGCTGGTCAACGAGGCGATGTCGGCGGTGTCGCCGGGCCGCTACGTCAGCGATGAACAGCTCGAGGAGGTGCTGTCCCTGCTCGGTGCGGTCGGCAAGGTCATGGTCGTTCCGGAGAAGCTGATGGACGCGGTGACCGCCGTGTCGGGGTCCGGTCCCGCGTATGCGTTCCTGCTGGCGGAGGCCATGATCGACGCCGGTGTGGGGCTGGGGCTGACGCGGGTGCAGGCGTCCGAGCTGGCGGTGCAGACGATTCGCGGTGCGGGCATCCTGCTCAGCGAGTCCGGGCTGTCCCCGGTGGACCTGCGGGCCGCGGTCACCTCGCCGGGCGGAACCACCGCCGAGGCGATCCGCGAGTTCGAAGCGTCCGGGTTCCGGCACGGTGTCTACCAGGCGATGCGGGCCTGTGCCGCTGCCAGCGCAAACGCTGGCCGTCGAGTCGACGTTGAGGGTTTAGGTGCCGCGGCGGCCGGTCCGGGGGAATCTGCAACCCCCCGTGTCTAGTGGTTGTTATGGACAACAACCACTATATCTTGTGGTTTGGGGCCCGATTTTGATGCTTTATCGGGCCACTTGCGTCGCTTTTTTCACATCCGCCCCGTTAAGCTGCTCAAAGCACGTGCGTGTCTGATTGCTCGCCGGAGGGGAAGCCGGCGGCCACGATTCGTGCACCGGAGGTATGAGCAACATGGCACCTGTAGAGAAGGCCGGAACAGTGAGCAGCACGACCTCGGGCTCGCAGTTCCTCACCGTCGCGGAAGTCGCATCCCTGATGCGGGTCTCGAAGATGACCGTCTACCGCCTGGTTCACAGTGGTGAGCTGCCCGCCGTTCGCGTCGGCCGCTCATTCCGTGTTCACGCCAAGGCGGTTCACGACTATCTGGAGACCTCGTACTTCGACGCCGGTTAGCCGGTCACCGATCGCCGATCCGGGTTGGTACCTCGATTTCGCCTGTTCGATTTCGCCTGGAGGTGCGCAGCCGGTAGGCTTGGGGATCGCGTGCTGTGATCCCCGGCGGCTCTCGGTCGGCCTGACCGGCGTTGGCGAGTTGGGTTCTGGCAACTGGGTTCGGTTCCGGCGAGCAATGGCCGGTAGCTCGGACCCCGAATTCGCCGAAAGCACAGAAGGTTAAGCGTCGAGCGTGAGGAAGTAGCCCCATGGGTTCAGTGATCAAGAAGCGCCGCAAGCGCATGTCGAAGAAGAAGCACCGCAAGCTGCTGCGCCGAACCCGCGTTCAGCGTCGTAAACTGGGTAAATAGGCTCATATTCGCCGTAAGGGACCCGCGCGAGAAGTGCGGGTCCCTTAGGTTATGCCCTACCCTCTAGTCATGACAGGGGAGATAACAACGTCGCCATCGGAGCCGCCGCGGTCCGTGCTGGTCACCGGTGCCTCGACGTTCCTCGGCGGATACCTCGTGGCCCGGCTCGCCGCCAACCCCGAGATCGAGACCGTGCTGGCCGTCGACTCACGGGTGCCGCGCAAGGATTTGTTGCGCAGGATGGGACGCGCCGAGTTCCTGCGCCTGGACATCCGCAGGCCGACCATCGCCAAGGCGATCGCCTCCTACAACGTCGACACCGTCGTGCATGCGGCCACCTCGATCATGGAGGCGGCACCGCATTCGACGGCGATCAAGGAGTTCAACCTGATCGGGTCGATGCAGGTGTGCGCGGCATGTCAGCGCAGCCCATCGGTCAAACGCGTGGTGCTGCGGTCCACGGCCATGGTCTACGGGGCGAGTTCGAAGGATCCGTCGCACTTCGACGAGGGCACCACGGCGGTCCGCGAGCCGAAGGTCGGTTACGGCCGCGACCTGCTCGACGTCGAGGGTTACGTCCGCGGCCTGGCCCGACGGCGTCAGGACATCGACATCACCATCGTCCGGCCGCAGGCCATCCTCGGTCCGCGGATCAATACCCGGATGGGGTCGTACCTGTCGTTGCCGGTCGTACCCACCGTCATCGGCATGGAACCGCGCCTGCAGTTCCTGCACGAGGAGGACGCACTCGCGGCGATGGAGCACGCGGTGCTGGCCAACAGGCCCGGCACCTACAACGTGGCGGGCGACGGCGTGGTCACCCTGACCCAGGCGATCCGGCGGCTCGGGCATATCCAGATGCCCGTGCCCAAAGGGCTGCTGGCGCCGATAACGGGCGTGTTCCAGGACTTGCGTTCGGCCAAGCTGCGCTCGAGTCAGACCGACTACCTCACGTACGGCAGGGTCCTGGACACCACCCGGATGCGGACGAAGTTCGGGTTCACGCCGCACTACACGACCGACCAGACGCTGGAGGATTTCATCCGCCGCGGCTCATCGAGTCCGGTCATCGGGGCCGACACCTGGCGCAGCGTCGAACACCGGGTTGTGTCGGCGGCACACAGGCTGGTCGAGGTGTGATTTTGGACGTATGACCCAGTCCGGTCATGCGCAACGCAGTTGCAACGTTTACAATACGATTCAAGCTCGGTTCGGGGGTGCGGTGAGCGGCCCTGACGCGCGAACAGACGACGTGAGGATGGTGAGTATGGTGCCGACTGGTGCTACCGACGCACGCACTGCGAAGGTCATTCAGCTCTATGCCACTCCCAACCCGGTCGGGGCCAATACGGTCGATGTGAGCCCCGGTACCGGCCGCAACCTCGCCGAACGCAGACATCCGAGTCAGCTGACCGGACATCCCAACACCGACAGGTTCGGAATGCCGCCTGCCAGCGTCACACCGATCACCGATGAGATCACGCTCGCCGACGGACTCGGCGCCGAGCACGGCAACGACGTCCGGTCGAGCCCGCTGTTCAGCTTCGGAGGCATCCGCGGGGCTATCGCCGACACCCTCACGTCCACCGCGGGCTTCATCCGTGAACGGATGACCGGCGACTACGACGTCGATGAGTTCGGTTTCGACCCGCACTTCACCGACACGGTGTTCTTCCCCGCCATCCGCCAGGTGTACGAGAAATGGTTCCGGGTCGAGGTCACGGGTATCGAGAACCTGCCCACGGAGGGTGCCGCACTCCTCGTCGCCAACCACGCCGGCGTTCTGCCCATTGATGCGCTGATGTGCTCGATCGCGGTCCGCGACAATCACCCGACCGGACGCTACCTGCGTGCGCTGGCCGCCGACCTGGTGTTCGAGATGCCTGGGATCAGCGAGATGGCCCGGCGGATCGGCGCGACGATGGCCTGCGCCAACGACGCCGACCTGCTGCTGCGCAACGGTGAGCTGACCGCGGTGTGGCCGGAGGGCTTCAAGGGCATCGGCAAGCCCTACAAGGATCGTTACCGCCTGCAGCGGTTCGGGCGTGGTGGCTTCGTCACCACCGCGATCAAGAACTCGGCACCCATCATCCCGATGTCGATCGTCGGCTCGGAGGAGATCTACCCGATGATCGCCGACCTCAAGCCCGTCGCTCGCACGCTCGGCCTGCCGTACTTCCCGATCACGCCGCTGTTCCCGTTGCTCGGGCCCCTCGGCGCGATACCGCTGCCGTCCAAGTGGCACATCCACTTCGGCCGCCCCATCGACACCAGCGGCTACGATGAGTCCGCCGCCGACGACCCGATGGTGGTCTTCGACCTCACCGACCATGTTCGCGAAGAGATCCAGCAGACCCTGTTCCGGATGCTCAGCCGGCGCGGCAGCGTCTACTTCGGCTGACGGAGAGTTTTTCCCAACCTGACTGCCGGTGTGGTGGTGACCCAATGTTGTCACCACCACACCGGCAGTTCGTTAGTGTCCAGAGCAGATTCCGCAACCGAAGGAGTTGAGAGTGCGCGCAGTGGTGTGTCATGAGGGTGAACTGACGGTGCAGGATCTGCCGACGCCGGTCCCCGGTCGCGGCGAGGTGCTGCTGCGAGTCACCCGTGCGGGGATCTGTGGCTCAGATCTGCACGCCCGGGTTCATTGCGATGCCACGGCCGACCTGGTGGCGGACGTGGGCTACCGCGGCTTCATGCGCAAGACCGATTCGGTGGTGCTCGGGCACGAGTTCGCGGGCGAGGTGATCTCGTACGGTCCCGACTGCCAGAAGCGCTGGGTGCCGGGTACCCCCGTCGTCGCGCTGCCGATCGTGTCGCACGGCGGGCAGAGTCATCTGACGGGATTCTCCGAGTCGTCGCCCGGCGCGTACGCCGACTTCGTGGTCGTCAACGAGGACCTGACCTTCGAGGTGCCCGACGGTGTGACGGCCGAGCAGGCCGCGCTCACCGAGCCGATGGCGGTGGCCTACCACGCCGTTCGGCGCGGCGACGTCGGCAAACGTGATGTGGCCGTCGTGATCGGCTGTGGTCCCATCGGTCTCGCGGTGATCGCGGTCCTGAAGGCGACCGGCATCAAATATGTTGTGGCCAGCGATCTTTCGGAGAAGCGACGCATTCTCGCGAAGCGGGTGGGCGCCGATGTCGTCGTCGATCCCCGGGTGGAGTCGCCCTACGACAAGGCCGCCGAACGCCGCGGCTACGTCACCAAGGCGCCCGACATGCTCGCCCTGGCCTTCGACGCCATGCACCGTTTGCGCCGCCTCCCGGTGCTGCCGTGGAAGCCGGTGTTCCACGCCGCCGAACGGCTCGGCGCCGTACCGTCGGGCCCGGTCGTTTTCGAATGTGTCGGTTCCCCGGGCATGATCGAGAACATCGTCTCCGGTGCTCCGTTCCGGTCGCGGATCGTCGTCGTCGGTGTCTGCATGGAACCGGATACCTTCCGGCCGGTGATGGCCGTCAACAAAGAACTGGAACTCCGCTTCACGTTCTATTACGACCCGGCCGAATTCAGCACTGCGTTGCAGATGATCGCCGACGGCCGCCTCGACGTCACCCCACTCATCACCGCCACCATCGGATTCGACAGCGTGGCAAAGGCTTTCGAGGCACTCGGCTCAGCCGAACACCACGCCAAGATCCTCATCGACCCCACCAGCAACGCAGCGCTGTGAACGCTAGTAGCAGGACGCGTAGCTGTAGTAGTCGCTGCTGTCATTGGACTTTGACACGACCTGGCCGTTCACGTAGATCTTGCACGATACCGGGCCGCCGTTCTCGTCGACGACGCTGACCGCGACGAACCCACCGTATTCGCCTGACTCGGTGAAGTCGTAGTAGGCGCACTTGCTGCCCGACAGATTCTTGGTGAACTGCTCGGAATTGCCATACACGTTCTGCATGTCGATCGTCACGTCGTCGTTGCCGCACATCACGTAGCGGACCCGGTCGTACTGATCGGTGGACACTGCGCCGGCGGTGGGCGTGCTGACGGCTCCGGCGATACCGGCGACGGCGATGGCGGCGACGGCCGCACGGGTGAAGAACTTCTTCATGGTGACTCCTTCGTATGAATGCGAGCCGAACACTATCGGCGGGCTACGACAATCGGCATGGACATGGCTCTGAACTGCGTATATGCCCGCAATAGCCGGATTGTCGCAACCTGCCGCTACTGTTCTGCGCAGTCAATCCCGCACGGGTGATTGCTGATTTCAGGAGTTCTGCGAGATGTATGTCAGATTGGTGTCGGCCGTTGTGTCGGCAAGTGCAGTGGTGTTTTCGCTCGGCGCATGTTCCGCCGGTGACGAGGCGGCCACACCCACGACGGTGACCGCCACCGAAAAGGTGACCCGGGTGACCGAGACCGAGACGGTGACCGCGACTGAGTCGCCTACGGAAGCGCCGACGGAGTCACCCGAGGAGACGCAGGTGACACGGGAAAAGAAGTCCGTCAGTTCCGGGGGAAGCGGGTCGGCGGCCAGGATGCCCAATGTCGTGTGTATGAATCTGCAAGCGGCGCAGGACAAGATCCAGGAAGCCGGAGTGTTCTACTCGCGCAGTAAAGATGCGAGCGGCCAGGGGCGTATGCAGGTCCTCGACAGGAATTGGATCGTCGTCGCACAAACACCGGATCCCGGTACTCCGATCTCGGAGGGCGACGCGGTGCTGTCGGTGGTGAAGAACGACGAACCGAATTCTTGTTAGTCGTGTGAGGCTTTTCCCGCTCATCGCTTACCCTTGCGCTCACGTTGGCCGGCGAGCTTTGCGAAAGCGGTGAGCGGGAGGCGGCTCAGCGGTTGCGGAGGATGCGGGCGGCGACGGCTGCTCCGCCACCGGCTGCGCCGACGGCCAAAGCTGTTGTGGCGCCGTATTTCGCGGCCTTGCGGGCGGTGCGGAAGTCGTACATCTCCCAGCCGCGGATCTTGGCGACGTCGCGCAGATCCGAGTCCGGGTTGATGGCGACGGCCTTACCGACGAGCGAGAGCATCGGGACGTCGTTGTGTGAGTCGGAATAGGCCGTGCACCGCTTGAGGTTCAGGCCCTCGCGAATGGCCAAGGAGCGCACCGCATGTGCCTTGCCGGGGCCGTGCAGGATGTCGCCGACGAGGCGGCCGGTGAACACGCCGTCGACACTCTCGGCGACCGTGCCGAGCGCCCCGGTCAGGCCGAGGCGGCCGGCGATGACCTGCGCGAGTTCCTGCGGAGTGGCGGTGACCAGCCATACCTGCTGGCCGGCGTCGAGGTGGCTTTGTGCCAAAGCCCTTGTGCCGGCCCAGATCTTGTCGGCGATGTACTCGTCGTAGATCTCCTCGCCCAGATCGATCAACTCGGAGGTCCGGCGGCCGGAGATGAACGAGAGCGCCTTCTCGCGGCCCTCTGCGACGTCGTCGGCGTTCTCCTTGCCGGTGATCTGGAACTTGGCCTGCGCCCACACCACATCGAGGATGTCGCTGTACCGAAAGTAGTTGTGCGCCACCAGGCCACGAGTGAAGTGCACGATCGAGGCGCCGTGCACGAGTGTGTTGTCGACGTCGAAGAATGCGGCCGCGGTGAGATCACGGGGGACCGGTGGCGCTTTCGGAACGTCGGCGTCGGTGGTGCGTTCGCCCTCACGGGCCCGCAGCGAGTCGACCGCCGCCTCGGCGCTGGCCTCACCGGCCAGACGCTGACGCAGCTCGGCGGCGGTCTGCCGGAAGCGGCCCGACGCCGCGATCGCACGTTCGGAGATCCACGTGGTGACCCGGCTCGCCTCATCGATCTCGTCGTCGTCCGGGTCGTCAGAGTCGTCCGGATCGTCTGCGGCACCGTCAGGATCGACGACGGCGGCCTGAGCCTCCCAGTCCTCGTCCGCAGCCTCTGCCGACACGTCGGCGTCGTGCACGATCTCGGCCGACACGTCGACGTCATCGGTCACGGCCTCGGGGCCCGTCTGCCCCGCGTCCTGCGTCTCGCCCACCGGACCACCTCCCGCACAGCTTGCATCTACCGAACCACCCTACTTGCCGGGGGCCCGGCGCAACGCGTGTCCGGCGTCGGGCGACACTGGAGCGACCCGCATCCCGGACG
>NZ_JAGQTN010000181.1 GCF_020438995.1 Gordonia sp. (in: high G+C Gram-positive bacteria) | reverse complement strand
GGCAGGAGACCGGATTCAGGTGAGCTCAACGCCCGGGCACTGAGGGTGCGCAGTCGGTCACGGATATGCGCCGCGACCCGCTGATGAGCAGGTGGTTCGCCGACGAGTGTTGGTGTACCGACGGCGGTCAGCGACGCCACCAGCATCGTGTGTTCGGGTGGTGGCCGGACCCGCACCAAGACGCGGGCGCGTTGCCCCGGGACCATCTGCGCCCAGTCCGATGTCGCGCCCAGCAGGTGCGCGCCCGCCGCGCTGACCGACCGCTCTCCGATCGCCACGACGTCGACCCGAATGCGGGACCGACCCGAGGCGGCCGGTCGCAGCGGCACCGGGTCGTCGACGACACGCACCGTGACCGTCGTCTTGCCTCGCTCATCATGTAGCGGAAACTGTTGTATCGCAGCCACTCTGAATGACAGCGCAGTTCCGGCTGTCCCTGCCATTCCGAGTACCAGCACCACGATCCCCACCGCTCGCCACGACACCAACCCCGCCCGTACCGCACCCGAAAGGCCCACCAGCGCAGCCACACAGACGATCACGAGAACCCTGATCGCCGACACCGCAAGCAAACCCACGATTGTTGTCCCCCACACCGCGGCGGCGGGCGCGAGCAGCCGCAGGTCGCGCGCCGGCGTCACACTATGACCTTGTCGCGCAACTTCTCCAGCCGGGCCGGGCCGATCCCGTCGACCTCGGTGAGTTGGTCGACGGAGGTGAACCGGCCGTTGCGTTGGCGCCAGTCGAGTATCGATTTCGCGGTGACCGGCCCGACGCCCGGCAGGGATTCGAGTTCGGCCTGCGACGCCGTGTTGAGATTCACCGTTCCAGCCGCACCGGCCGAACCGCTGCTATCGGCCGATGCCGTCGAATCTCCTGCCGCAGAGGGTGTTCCCGACGACCCGGGACCGACGACAGCACTGCGCATCGATATCCCGCCGCCGCGACCGGCATAGCCGACGAGCACCTGGTCCCCATCCCGCAGGACCTGAGCGAGGTTGAGCGACAAGAGGTCGGCGTTCTTGCGGGCCCCGCCGGCGCGTTCGATCGCCTCGGCAACCCGAGCGCCGGACGGCAGCCGAACCAAACCGGGCCTGGTCACCAGCCCGACGACGCTGACGACCATCGGGTGCGTCTGCGGCGCAGTCCTATTCGACGTCGGAGCGGTGGAAACACCAGTACTCGGTGAGGCATCGGACGACTGCTGCTGAACTTCCGCCGAGGTGCCCGCAGCAGCCGGCGGAAAATCGACCACCGGCGCCGGACTATCGCTGCGCCACAACGTGAACCCCGCTACGACACAGGCGATGACCCCGACCAGGATCAGCGCGATGGCGGCGGGCGGCGCCACCGCGAACCGGGAACGCGACCGCTCATCCGGCTGATCGTCGTCATCCCATTCCCAGTCCTGATCTCCCCCGCCCCACCGGTCGCTTCCCCAGTCGTCGGTACCGAGACCTCCTGCGTCGAGATCATCAGTGCCAGAGTCGAAATCGTGCCGCTCACCAGCGCGCGAATCAGGAGCACCCGATCGTGGCGGCGCGGGCGGAACCGGAGAGGCTCCCGACAGCCAGGCGGGCAGTCCGTCCGCGCCCCATCCTGCTCCGGTCGCCCGCCCGGCGCCGCCATCACCGGACTGATCCGCTTCCCCGGCAGGATCAGTCTCGCTATCTTCCTCCGGAACCCGATCTTCTTCGGACACAACCTCGTCCGGTACCTCCCCGGTCAGCGGAATGCCCGAGTCTCCGGTAGTCCGCGCAACCCGCATCTTCGGCGGAGACGACAACCGCACGATCGGCGCCGGACCGGCGGCCTCGGATAGGTCGGGCGCGTCAACGGGAATCGGAGCGGGAGAAGGATTACGTAACCGCTCAAGAGGATTCGCCGTAGAGGAGCCCGCCCGCGGCCGTTCGCCGGCGGCTGTGCGCGAGGATGCCTGTTCACCGATCTTGGAAGCCATGCGTCGACCTTACGGCCGTCAACGGAGCTACGGACTGACGAAAGTTCCTGTCACACAATATCTGTGGATAAAGTCAGCATGATCCGACTGCTGTGGACAGAAGGTTTGACGGCATCCGGAATGGCGGGTTTAATCGCCCGGGATGCCCTCGATCGGGTCCAGGTGCGTTCCGATGACCACCCCGACCGCACCAGGACCGACGTGACAGCCGAGGACGGGCGAGATCTCGACGATCAACGACGAGGTGACCGTCTTGAGCTTCTCAAGCAGATCGTCGGCGACCTCTCGCGCCAATTCCGGTGCCTCGCAGTGTTGGACACCGAGCGTCACCGCCCGGCCGCCCGCCGATTCGACCGCGCCCTCCTGCATCTTGGCGATCGCCTTGGAAAAGGTGCGATGCCGTTCGCGCAACGTCATAGTGCCATCGACCATGTGCAGGATCGGTTTGATCGACAGTGCCGAACCCAGCATCTTGCCGGCCGCACTGATACGGCCGCTGGCCCGCAGGTTGTCGAGGGTGCTGACGCAGTACAGCGAGTCGAGCGTCGCCGCCTGCCGGATCGCCGCCTCGTACACGCGGTCCCGGTCGGCACCGGTTTCGGCGGCCTGCTCCGCGGCGATCGCCGCGAACCCCACCGCGAGCCCCACCGAACGCGAATCCACGACTCGCACCTGGCCGGCGAACTTCTCCGCCGCGATCCGCGCCGCACTCCACGTTCCGGACAACCGCCTGGAGATGTGGACGGCCACCACGCCGGCACCGTCGCTGGCCGCAACGGCCTCCTCGAACACCTCGCCGATCTCGTGCGGGTTGGCGCCGGAAGTGCTGACCCCAGGGACCCGCACGATGTCGTCCGGCACCTCGTCGACACCGTCGCTGTAGTCGACGCCGTCGACCGTCAGATGAAGCGGTACGCGACGGATCCCGTAGCGGCCGGCCACCGACGGTGGCAGACAGGACGAGGAGTCAGTGACGACGACAACAGGCACGGCGTCTAGGTTATCCGGTCACGGTCAACGCCTCGGCGACCACCGGCGTGACCAGGGCCGCGAGGTCGCGGTGGCATTGGAAACCCCAGTGGATGCCGTCTGGATTCATCTGCTGATCGGGGTCGGCGAACGCATCCCGCGTCGTCGGGAAAAAGTCGACAGTCGGGAACGAGTTGGCCCGCGCGTAGTCGGCGATCGCGTTGGTCGTCTCCATCCGGCCTTTGTGGACGTAGCCGTAGTAGGGGCTCGCGTGCGTCGGCGGCAGACACACCACGATCGGCAGGTCGGGCCGCAACTGTCTGATCGACGAGCCGATCTTGTCCCAGTATTCGGCCGTCACAGAGCCGGGCAGGGCCAGCGGACGCCCCAGCTTCGACGCCCGCGGCTGCACCCACTGATAGCCGTCGCGGACGCGCTGCCGCAGCCAGTTGGGCCGGATATAGCGGATCTGTTCGCGGAACGCGGTCGGCAACGGTGACGGCAGCGAATCCATACCGCCGAACGCCAGTACCACGACCTCGGCGTCGGGAATGGCCGCCCAGATATTGGGATCCTGGGTGAGCGCCCACCACACGTCCCGGCTGGTCCAGCCGAT
>NZ_JAGQTN010000180.1 GCF_020438995.1 Gordonia sp. (in: high G+C Gram-positive bacteria) | reverse complement strand
TGCGGAGCGCCGATCACGTACATGACGATGTTGGCGTCGAGGAAGACGGTCATGAATGGTATCCGGCCTCGGTCTCCTCCAGGATTTGTTCGATGTCGCCGGTCGGAAACTCGTATGCGAGTGCGGCACGGAGCGATGCCAGCTTCCTGCCGGCCTCTGCCTGCGGCTGTTGGCGCCGGGCTTCCCGGAGCGCCTGACGAACCCAGACCGACACCGATTCGCCACTGCGCTTTGCGATGGCCTCGATGTCTGCGTACTCCTCGTCGTCCATGACTACCTGTAGTCGCTTACTCATATGGTGAGTATGACTTGAGTTGATGATGAGTGCAACGGAGTCCGGCTGACCTCAGAGCACCGGCGCGTACCCTGACACCCATGACGTTCGACGGTTTCCCGGAGGCCGCTCTCGACTTCTACGACGACCTGGAGATTGACAATTCAAAGGTCTTCTGGGACGCGCACAAGGACACCTACCGCGACGCGGTCGCCGCCCCGATGGCGGCGCTGTGTGCCGGGCTCGCCGCCGAGTTCGGTGAGGCGAAGGCGTTCCGCCCCTACCGCGACGTGCGGTTCTCCAAGGACAAGACCCCGTACAAGACCCATCAGGGAGCCTTCGTCGCCGTCGCCCCGGCCACCGGCTACTACATCCAGATCTCGGCGCCCGGAGTACGGGTGGCCGCCGGCTTCTATCACGCCGAAGCCGACGTGCTCGCCGCGATCCGGCAGGCCATCGACAACGATCTGTTCGGCCCGGAACTGGAGAACATCCTGGCGACGCTGGCGAAATCCGGCTGGGAGATCGGCGGCGACCAACTGAAAACCGCACCACGTGGCTGGCCCAAAGACCACCCCCGTATCGAACTACTCCGCCACAAATCCATCACCGTCACAAAGGATTACGGCTTCGACCCGGTCATCCACACCGCCGCCCTGGTCGACCGGGTCCGCAAGGACTGGCGCCAAACCCGCCCCTTCGTCGACTGGATCACCACCCACACAGCCTGACGTGGTGGTGACCCCATCGATCCCCGGGTCGGAGTCGGAGGGGCGTGAGCTTCATCTTGATCCCTGAGGCCGATGCGAGGTACGAGCGAGGGTCACGAAGGGTCCGGTGAGATACCCACCTGAGGCGACCACCTCACACCCCATCCAGTCCGACTTCGGTTGCACCATCGAACTGTTCAGCCCGCAGCCGCACATCCTCCGGCACTGCACCCCGGGAATCGTTGTCTCCGACGGGAGCGAAGGCGACGCGGCGCATCGGAATATGTCCACCCCACACCCCGGCTTCGATATCCGACGGGTCATCGACAGGTCCACCGGCCCGCTGCTTCATCGACGCCTCGGCCAGTGGCACCGCCAGAACCGCTGTGGCCGCAAGCTCTTTCCGGGTAGCCGGCCGCAACGTTCGCCACCGCCCGGGAATCATCTGGTCGACGATCAACTCGAGCGCATGCGCCAACTCGGCGCCACCCTTGACGATGCGTGCCCGCCCGATGACAACGGCACTGCGATAGTTCATCGAATGGTTGAATGCGCTGCGGGCAGCAACAAGTCCATCGAGTTCAGTAATGGTGACGCACACGTCGCGTTCGATCGCCCGCAGCAACCAGTCCGCCGCGACCGACCCGTGCACATACAGGGTGCCACCGTCGTCGGGCCCGTCGACATCGGCCGCGAACGCGGTCGGCAGGACCCGCGGACAGCCGTCAACGACGACACCGATATGCGCGACCAACGCGTCCGCGAGAAACTCGTGCAACCGTTCACGATCGGTCACGGACCGCTCCTTGCCGCGACGGACGGTCGTTCGTGGGGTGGGGGACAGTGGTGCGTTCACCCGACCATCGTCCACGGCCGACCGCGCGTCCGCACCCGATATTCTGTCGCTCCGATAGTGCGTCGGCGGTGAGATGGATCCGGACGCTACTGGCCGTGGTCTGTGTCGGACACGCCGGGCGCGTGTCCGACCGCGCTGGTAACTCGGTCGATGAGTTCGGGAAGCGGGATCTCCAGAGCCGCGCTGAGTTTGACCAATGTCGAAAGCCTCGGATTGGCGGGCGTCTGCTTCTTGCGGTCGCTGAGGCCGCTTTCGAGGAGCTGCACGTGGTTGGTACTCAAGTCGATCGCCTCGGCGAGTCGCTCCTGACTGATCCTCCGTGCCGTCCGTAGCCGGTTGATCTCGATCCCCAGCTGACGAGCGAACTCGCGCTCAATGGAGGACTCGGACACCCGATCCAGGGCACGCTAAGCTGCCTGTCGTAGCCACCATGTATACATGGGGAACTTATGAGCGAACAGCGTAGCGCGGTGAGGAGCGTGTGGGCATGGTGGTCGGGGCGAACGGGTATCGCCTCTCTTTCACGACCGGTGGGTTGTTGTGCGACGAGGCGGTCGCGGTAGCGGCTGTGATGGTTGTTGAACCCGATGTGTCGGAGGTGCGCACGACGGCGGTGGAGCGGAACCTTGTTCAGCAGCGCACCTCGGCGTCCACGACTCGGGTGACTCGTGAGGTGATCGGGCGCCTGGCGGGACTCCCACCCGCCGGCATCGAACTGGTCGCGAACGGCTCCGCCGTTGACGCCCGCGCACTGATGTGGCTCGCAGCGTGCCTGCGGTACCGCCTCGTGGGTGACTTCGGCCGGGACGTGGTACGTGAACGCCTGCTCTCGGGTCGTCTGCTCGTGGCCGAGGACTTCGACACGTTCTGGAATCAGCAGGCGTCGTGGATCGATGCTCTGCGCGACGCCGCCGAGACCACCAGGAAGAAGCTGCGGCAGAACATCTTTCGGATGATCCGCGAGGCGGGATGGCTAACCGGCGACGGCCACGTGCGCGAGGCCGCGCTCTCGTTCGCCGTCATCGAGGTGATCCGTGATGTGAATCCAGAACTGGCACTGAGTTTTCCGCTACGCAACGCACAGGTCGCCGGCATTGTTCAACACCAGGAGCGCTGATGCCCAACCCGACGACGGAACATCTGACGCTCACCGAACGGTTCGAGCGCGCCTACCGCATCATGCGGTCGCAGGGGTTCCTGGAGATGCGTGGACAACTCGGCGAGGTCCCGTACTTCATCCTCAGCCACCATCCGGCCGATCAGCCACGGGTAGCGGCCGAGACGCGGCGCCTGGTCACCAAACTGCGCACCGACGGCCTGGACGTATGCGTGGTGGACCTGTGGCGGGTGGCGACGGAGCTGTGGGAGGGAACAGGTCAGTGGGATGCCATCCTCGGCGCCGAAGGCCGCCTGCGTAAGGAGCGGTTCGCCAAGTCGGTGGGCAATGTGATCTCGCCGGAGCCGCACCTGTCGCCGCGCATCGTCGAGATCGTCGGCGCACAGGACCCGCGCCCGCAGCTCATCGTGCTGACCAACGTCGGCCGGCTGTATCCGCTGGTCAGGGCACACACGATCCTCAATACGCTGCAGCCGCTGCTCGCCGACCGTCCGATCGTCCTCGTCTTTCCCGGCACCTACCGGCAGTCGGCCACCCAGGGCTCATCGCTGGTGCTGTTCGACCTACTCACCAACGACGACTACTACCGCGCCTTCGACCTTCTTGACCTGGAGTACTCGT
>NZ_JAGQTN010000179.1 GCF_020438995.1 Gordonia sp. (in: high G+C Gram-positive bacteria) | reverse complement strand
GTTGTCCAGGCCGAGCAGGGTCGACAGGTTGACCACGATGTGAAACACCGGGCGTGCACCCGAACCGCATCCGTCGACACCGCATCCGTCGATCGAGTGCCGTCGCGAGCGGTCGGCGGCGGGAGCAGTGTCGGTGGGCTCGTGAACGTCGTCTTTGACGGGCATCGCGATGCACGCCTCGCACAGGCACGGCAGGACGGTCCGGCCCTTGGCCAAGGCCACCAGGGCGTCGGCGCGGCGTTGTTGTTTGGTGCGGGGGTCGGCTGAATGCACCGACCCTGCCATCGTATTCAACTTCGCGTCGACGGCGGCGCCGTCGATCGCAGGCAACGACGCGCCAAGTCGGGAATTGCCTCGGGCAAAACGGTCCGGGGTGATGGTCACCTTGCGGCCGGCCTTGATGCGTTCGGTTTGTCTACGATCGGCTTCCGGATCCCACCGGGCGATCAACGAATCGACCAGGGTGTTGAAGCGGCGGGTGGACATCGGCGGATTCTCTTGAATTGCTATCGCCAGATGTGCGTCGATGTCCTCGATCGCCTCCGGTGAGCACAGGTCGGTGCGTGCGACCGCCGACAGGAACCTGTCGAGATCGATGCGGCCTTCGGCCAGGGTGTAGGAGGTGAATATCAGACGGTAGCGGGCGGCGTCGCCGGCGATGACCAGGGCTTTGGCACGGGCAGGGGTGATGGTCAGCACGGCGCCAACTTCGGCGATCGCTTGTTCGAGGCCGTCCGGACCGAAATCAGCATGCGGGTCTTTGCCCGCGGAAACCGAATCCAACATCTGCCCCGGGGTGCGTTCACCCGAGTCGATCAGACTGCGTTCGTAGGCATAGTCTTCGGCGCGTTCGTCATGAATCATGCTGGCCGCGCGCATCATCCGGTACTGCGCGACAGCGATGTTCGAGGCGCAATGGGCCAGCACCTCCACCAGTTCGGTGGCCGACAGATCGTTGTCTCCGGCCAGCCGGCGGGCCATCGGCACGCGGCGGTGCGGCAACGTGCCGTTGGCGCCCGAGTCGCTGTCGTCGTAGTCGTTGTATGCTTCACCCCAAGCCATGACTCGACTATATATTCGAGACGCATGTTTTTCATCAGATATTGAGGAAGTGGGGAGGAATCGTCCGATCGGACGACAGTCCCCGTGGGCACCGCCGATCGACCGCCAATTGTCGTACCGCGCAGGCATACTGCGCTTGTGAAGAAGATCCTGTACGTCGACCTCGACAACACCCTCGTCAACTTCCAGTCCGGCATCGACAGGCTGTCCGCCGCCGACCTCGCCACCTACGACGGCCACTACGACGACGCCCCCGGCATCTTCGCACTCATGGACCCACTCCCCGGCGCCATCGAGGCCTTCAACGAGCTCAGCGAACTGTTTGACGCCTACATCCTGTCGACGGCGCCCTGGGACAACCCGTCGGCATGGACCGACAAACTGCTGTGGGTACACCAACACATCGGCGCCGACGAGGGCACGCCTGCCTATAAGCGGCTGATCCTGTCGCACCGCAAGCACCTCAACGCCGGCGACTACATCATCGACGACCGCACCAAGAACGGTGTCAGCGAATTCCAAGGCGTCCACATCCATTTCGGGCAACCCGGATTCGAGACGTGGGAACAGGTCGTCGAACACATGCGGCCACTGGCGTAACGAGAGCTCGTTGCGGCCGGAATGTCGGACCCCTCGGGCATGATGGGCGCCATGATCTTCGACAGGGTGGTGGGTGCGGTTGCGGAAGCCAAGGGTGGACATCCGCTGGCTTCGGCGACGGTTGTGGTGCCCAATCATGCGGCGGGGCGGGATGTGTTGCACGCGTTGGCACGTGCGGGGGCCGTAGCCAACACGAGCATCGTGACGGCGGGGCAGATTGTGGAGCAGTTGGCGGCGCCGGTCCTCTCACCTCGGCAGGCGTTGCCGTATCCGCTGCTCGAGGCGGCAGTCGCGCGGGTGCTCGACGAACGGCCCGGCGTATTCAAGGAGGTGGCGGAGGCGCCGATCACGGCGCAGGCACTGGCGCAGGCGTCGTGGCAGCTCACCGAACTGGCCGAGCCGCGGATCGAGAACCCGACACCACTCGTCGACGACCTGTTGCGCATTCACCGCGAAGCGCTGGACGACGAGCTCACCGGCAGGTACTTCCTCAAGCATGAGGCGTATGCGGCAGCGGAAGCCGCGGCGTCGTCGCTGACCAACGTGGTGGTGTTCGCACCGACCCGCGACAATCCGGCGCTCGACGGGCTGCTCGACACCCTCAGCGCCGGGGGCACCGTCATCGAAACCGATGGCGACGTCCTGCCGACGCAGATCATCCATACCTCCGACGCCGACGACGAGGTGCGGGCGGTGGTGCGGCTGATCCGCAAACATCTCGCGGCCGGAACACCCGGGCACCGCATCGGCGTCTACTACCCCACCCCCGACCCGTATCTCGGCTTGCTGCACGAACATCTGACCGCCGGCCGGATCACGTTCAACGCGCCGCTGCACCACACGCTCGCCGATCGGCCCGCCGTGCGAGCCCTGCTCGGGTTGCTGAGCATCGATCCAGCGATCATGCCGCGGCGTGATATTCTCGACTTCTTCGCCGAAGGCGTGCTGCGTCGCCCGCAGGTTCCGGGAGCCGAAAGACCGGTCAGTCAACGCAAACTCGAACTCATCACGCGCGAACACCGCAAGATCGTCGGCGGCGACGACTGGCACCGGCTCCCCGAACCACTCCCCGACGACTCCTACGTCGGCGACACGTTTCCCGATGAGACCGCGGCCCTGTACGACCACATCATGTCGCTGAAAGCCGACCTCGTCGCACTCGGTGAAGCCAACACCTGGCACCAGGCGTCCGAGCAATTGATCATGCTGCTGGACAGTAGATTTCACGGGTCATCCGAGCACGTGGCGACCGACATCGTGACGCTGCGCCAGGACTCTGCCGCCCTTGCTTTCATGGACGAGTTCGCGCCACCACCGACCATCGAACGCATCCGCGACGCCGTGGGCGTCCGCATCGATTCACATGGCGGCAAACACGGGAAGTCCGGTACCGGCGTCACCGTCGGCGCACTCGCCGACGCCGCCGGCCGGGACCTCGACGTCGTCGTCATCCTGGGCGCGGCGGAGGGATTGCTGCCGGTGCCGCGACGCGAAGACCCGTTGCTGCCTGCCGAACTCACCGGACACACCCCCGGCGACGCTATGGACGCTCAACATCGCAACTACCGGGCTGCACTCGCGACAGCCCGAACCGAACGAGTGGTCACCTTCCCCCGCGGCAGCCTGCGTGGAGGTGCCGAACGGGTACCGAGCCGCTGGTTGCTGCCCGCGCTCGGCGCACTCGCCGGCACCGCTGTCGACGTCGTCGGCTGGCAGAAGCAAACCCAGGGTGCCGACCGGATCGTCGTCGTCGAATCCTTTGATGTGGCAGCTCAAAACGCGAATCCTAGGATCGGAGCGTCAGCGGCGTCGGAAACCGAATGGCGGCTGCGTGCGCTCGCCGCGGTACCCGCCGAACAGCGGCAGACGGTTCTCACCGATCCGATCGTCTGCTCCGGAATGCGGATGCGCAGCGACCGGCTGCGAGGCAGGTTCACCCGATTCAACGGCAACGTGCACGACGTCCGCGATCTGCTCACCGTCTTCGATAATCCGGTGTCGCCCACCAGACTTGAGGACTGGGTGAAGAGCCCGTACCGCTTCTTCCTCACCAGTGTGCTCGGCGCGAAGGAACTTCCCGACCCCGACGAGGCCACCGAAATCGACGCGCTCACCCGCGGAAATCTCATCCACACCATCCTCGAACGGTATGTTATCGGCACTATTGACGGTGCAGCACAATCACTTTCCAGGCTCACCGACATCGCCGACGATGTACTCGGCAGCGCCGAACGAGACAATCCCGGGTGGCTCGGGCACCTGTGGGCCCGGGCACGCGGCACCATCATGTACGACCTGCGCGAATGGCACAGGCTCGACACCGAGGACCACTCCGACGGCTGGACCCCGACCCACGCCGAGCATTCCTTCGGGCTTCCACCCAAGGGCCGGCCGTACTCCGAGCCACACGTAAACCCCGCCATCACTCACGATCTCGGCGACACCACCATCGCCTTCCGGGGTTCGGTCGACCGCATCGACAAGCACCGCGATGGCCGGGTCCGCGTCACCGACTACAAATCGGGACAGCGCAAGCCGTACAGGGACATCAGCCCCGACAGTCCCACCCATGACGGGACTCATTTCCAGCTACCCGTATACGGCCTGCTCGCAAAGACTTTCGGCGACACTGTGAGTGCCCGCTACTGGTTCATCACCGGCAAAGGCGGATTCGATGAGATCGGCTACGCGCTCACCCGCGATGTCGAAGACATCCTCACCGGCGACCTGCAGTTGGTGCACGACATGATCCGCGCCGGCTACTTTCCACCCCGCACCCCCGACACCTGGTGGGCCGATCCCATTCTCGACCTCGTCGGCAAAGCCGGCCTGCAACGCGCCTGGGCCAACCTGGAACAGGTTCCCGAGATCACCGACTACGTCGCGAAATACGGAGCCGCGCAATCATGACCGCACCCGCAACCACCATCGAAGAAGACCTCGCCGACGCCGATGCCCGCACCCGCATCACCGAGGACACCACCGCCATCCTGTTCGTAGAAGCCGGTGCCGGCAGCGGAAAAACCCACTCGCTGGTGCAACGGATCTGTCATCTCGTACTCACCGACGGCATCGAGCTCGATCGGATCGCCGCGATCACGTTCACCGAGAAGGCGGCAGCCGAACTGCGTGAGCGGGTCCGTGTCGAACTCGCCGGACACGCCTCGCCCGAGTCGGAAAGGGCTCTGCGACAACTCGATACCGCAGCCATTGGTACCCTGCACGGCTTCGCCGCCCGCATCATCGGCGAAAATCCACTCGAAGCTAGGGTTCCACCACGCATCCAGGTCGTCGACGCCATGGGTTCGCAACTGTCGTTCCAGCGTCGCTGGCAACGGATGCAGCAACTGCTCTTCACCGACGAGGCGCCCGACGTCGTGGCCGAGGCCATGCACATCCTCATCGCCACCGGTGTGTCCGTCAACCAGATACGCACTCTCGCAGACGGTCTCGACCGCAATTGGGACCGGCTCGACCCGAGCGGCCAGCTGCCGGATATCGAGGACGCCGATATCGGAATCATCGTGCGGGAGGCCGAATCCATCTGCGGTTGCCTCACCGACTGCCGCGACGAAACCGACAACCTGGCCCGTCAGGTGCACCTGCTGCAAGAATTGCTGATCCCATTGCGCGAGGCGACGGACGCCACCGGGTGGATACCGATCGTCGCCTATTGCCCCGGACCCGGCAACGGCGGCAAGGGCGCCAACTGGGTGGGCGGCACCGCGCAGGTCAAGGAGATCAAGGCCCGCATCAAGGACCTGCGGGACAAGCTGATCCCCGGTGTTCTGAACGGTCTTCTCGACGGGGCATTGCGGATCGTCGTCGACTACATGTCGGGGCTGATCCGCGAGGAGGCCGACGAACGGCGCCGCACCGGGCAGTTGGAGTTTCACGACCTGCTCGTCCACGCAGCGGAGGTCCTGAGGGAGTCGTCCGTCGCCGCGGCCACCCATGAGCGGTACCAGCGGATCCTGCTGGACGAGTTCCAGGACACCGACCCGCTCCAGCTCAAACTGGCGCAGCGGATCGTAGCCGGCGCCGGCGCCACAGACACTACCGGCGCGGGCGCCGCAGATACCACCGGCAGGCTGTTCACCGTGGGTGATCCCAAGCAGTCGATCTACCGGTTCCGGCGCGCCGATATCGCAGCGTATATGGGTGCGCGCGAACAGGTTCCGGTAGGTGATGTGGTTCAGCTGACCACCAACTTCCGGTCCACCCGCGCCGTCATCGACTGGGTGAACCGGGTATTCGGCAGGCTCGTGCAGGCGCAGGGACACGTGCAGGCCGGGTACGTCGAACTGGCCCCGCGCCCCGACCGGCCGCAGCGCGCGACCTATTGGGGTCCGGCACCTTTCGTGTTCTCCGACAACAGTGACCCCACCCCCGACGAGATCGGGCTGAGCAAGGCCGATCTGCCGCGCACGCGCGAGGCCCGCGATGTGGCCCGCATCATCGCCACCGCCACCGAGGAGGGCTGGTGCCATGAGAAGCGTCGGGGCCCACGCGACTACGATCATGTGCCATTGAAGTGGAGCGATATCTGCATTCTCATCCCGTCGCGTGCGGTGCTGCCGTTCCTGGAGAAGAGCCTTGACGCGGCGGGAGTCGAATTCCGTTCCGAGGCATCGAGTCTGGTCTATTCGACACAGGAGGTGCACGACCTGCTGGTGACCTGCCGAGCGCTGGCCAACACCGCCGATTCGGCGGCCATCGTCGCAGCCCTGCGTACTCCGCTGTTCTGCTGCGGCGACGACGACCTGCTGCGGTGGCGACGCGCCGGGGGACGGTGGATCATCCACCTCGACCCACCTGACGGACTCGCCGATTCACCTGTGGCACAGGCATTCACATACCTCAAAGGACTGTCACGGGAGATCGGTGGCCTGAACCCGGGTGCGCTGTTGTCGCGGCTGGCCACCGACCGGCGCGTGTTCGAGGTGTCGATGGACTCGCCGCGGCATCGCGACGTGTGGCGGCGGCTGCGGTTCGTCATCGACCAGGCCCACGCCTGGTATGCCGAGGACCGGGGCAGTCTGCGCGACTACCTCGACTGGGCGGCCACCCAATCCGACGAGAACGCCCGCGTCGCCGAGACCGTGCTCCCCGAGATCGGGGTGAACGCGGTGCGCATCATGACTATTCACGCCGCCAAAGGTCTACAGTTCCCGATGGTGATCGTGGCCGGGATGAGTGGCGGCTTCCGCACCGATTCCGAACCGGTGCTGTGGGATTCGTCCGACGCCCTGCAGGCGTACGCGAGCAAAGCTGTGCGCACCGCCGGATACGACGCCGCGGACGCAGCGGAGGATGCGCACACCGCGGCCGAGAAGGTCCGGTTGCTGTATGTGGCCTGCACACGCGCCGAGAGTCACCTTGCCGTGTCCGGATATATGGGCTCCCGGAGTTGCTGGGGCGCTATCCTCGCCGACGGACTCGACGACACCGACGCCGTCATGCCCGAACTCGTCGACGCCCGCCGCCGGGACGAAGACGCCCCCACCGGAGCCGAACCGCAGAGCTGGGACGACTGGCTGGCCGAAACCGAACGGGTGGCCGATATGTCGGCCCGCCGGTCGTCGTATTCTGCGACGCACCTTGCCCATCGCGAAACCGATTCCGCAGCAATGCTGCTCGATTCCTACACCGCGGGTGGTCTCATCGCCTCCGGTCGTCCCACCCCGATCGCCGGTGGAACGGGTAGCAAGCAAAGCGGACCGTTGCTCGGCATCGCCCTGCACACGGTTCTTGAAACGGTATCGCTCGCCGACGGCGCCGACGACGCTTTCCGGGAGACCGCCCGCCGCATCGCAGGCGAATATGGCCTGGCCGACGTGGATTTCTTTGTGGACCTTGCCTGTTCGGCGATCGCAGCCGATCCTGTACAGCGCGCGGGAATGCGCCCTCATTGGCAGGAGATGCAGCTCGCCGGGATCGGTCCCGACGGGACGACCGTCATCGAAGGCGTGGCCGACCTGGTCTACCGCGACGACGACGGGGCCCTCGTCATCGTCGACTACAAGACCGATGTGGGCGTGAAACAGGAGACGCTGGAAGCATATTGGGCGCAACTGTCCATCTACGCCGACCTGATCCGGCAGGCCACCGGTGAGTACGTCAGCCGCCTGGAATTGGTCTTCTGTCGCCCCGGCGATGCCGTCGTAGTCTCGCGCTCGTTCAGTCGGTGAGTTTCCAGCCGGCGCTCGCGCCCTGACGTTCCCAGAACTGCGCGAACAGTCCACCCGCGGTGAGGAGTTCGCCGGGGGTGCCCTGTTCGGCGATCTGTCCGTCGTCGATCACGATCACCTGATCGGCGTGCCGGATACCGGCCTGCCGGTGGGCGACGATGATGCGGGTGCGCGCCACGTCATCGGCAGACAGCGCATCCACGACGGCGCGTTCGTTCTCGTTGTCGAGGGCACTGGTGGCCTCGTCGATCAGCAGCACCGGCGCCGGCTTGAGCAGGGCGCGGGCGATGCTGATGCGCTGGCGTTCGCCTCCCGAGAGCACCGAGCCGCCCTCGCCGACCTCCGAACCCAGGCCGTCGGGCAGGCGGCCGATGATCTCATCGACGCGAGCGAGACGTGTTGCGGCCGCGACACGTTCAGGACCGGCCGACGGGTCGCCGGCGAGGACGTTCTCCTCGATGGTGCCCTGGATCAGATACGGCTCCTGGAACACCACACTCGACAACGCCCGTCGCGCCGGCAGTTCAAGGGTGGTCACGTCGACACCGTCAAACAGGATGCGGCCGGACTGCGGCTCGTGCAGGCCCGCGATCAGCCCGAGGATCGTCGACTTGCCCGACCCTGAGGCACCGATAATGGCTGTGGCCGAACCGGATTCGATGGTCAGATTCAGATTCGCCAGGATCGGCCGATCGTCGCCGTAGCCGAAGGTGACATTCTCGAACACGATCCGAGGGGCCGTCCGGAGATCGGCCTTGGCTGCCGAACCCTCTTGTGGTCCATCGGTTTCCGCGTTGAGAACCGAACCGATCCGGTTCAGCGTCAGGCGGGTGGTCTCCAGACCCGCGCCGAGTTCGGCGAGAATCGTGAACGGTTCGAGGTAACGTACCGCCACCACGATCAGCGCCACCGACTCGGCCGGGGACAGATCGCCGCGCACTGTCAGCCAGGCGGCAGTACCGGCGAGCGCGAACAACGCCACCTGGCTTGCGACACTGAAGATCACCTGGCCCGGGATCTGGAACAGCAGCAGCTTGGTCATCGCGCCGTGCTGGCGGTCCAGAGCATCGCCGACGAGGCTGCGTTCGGGTTCGGCGCGCCGCGATACCCGCAACGCCTCCTGAGTGCGGGCGAATTCGATGACCCGTGCGTTGAGCTCGGCGTTCGCCTCGTCGGCCACGGTGTCGGCCTTCTTGGTGATCACGGTGGACAGCCACTGCGCACCCAGTAGCAACGGCACCCCGGCGAGCGCGACCAGTGCCAACTGCCACGCCACCCCGAACAGGGCGATCCCGATCGCCGCCGGCAACAGCACCGCACCGGCCACCGGCACGATCAGATACACCACCAGACCGGCCAGATCGGGACCAGTGGCGGCGATCGCTTGCCGGGCGTCGGCGGTATTGGCTGTGTTGAACCAGGTCAGCCGTACCCGCGACAGCCGTTCGGCCACATCACGCTGCGCGTTGTCGACGATGCCGAAGCCGACGTCGAAACCGGCCCGCGAGGTCATCCGGTCGATGATCCAGCCGACGATCGTCGACGCCGTCAGCGCGCCGAGCCATACCAGCGCCTTGTCGTGGTCGCCGTCGAACAGCCCCGACAGCAGCGGCACCAGGAACACCACGCTCACCGCGCGGACGATTACCGATAGCACCGTCAGGACCGCGAAACGGCGCAGGAAACCGGTGTAGACGGGCGGAATCAGAGCCAGCACTGTGTGGATCATCGTTGTGCCCCCAGGGTCAGGTCGGATGCGTCGGTGGTCTCGGGCGGGGCTTCCAGGCAATCCCAAAGAGCCCGATATCGGCCGCCTGCCTCGATCAGTTGGGCGTGGGTACCGGTTTCGGCGATCCGGCCGTCGTCGAGGACCACGATCTGGTCGGCGTCGACGATCGTGTGTAGCCGGTGCGCGATCACCAGGACCGTCCGGTCCCTGGCCAGCCTGCTCAATGATTGCTGCACAAGGTATTCCGATTCGGGGTCGGCGAAGGCAGTCGCCTCGTCGAGCACCAGGATCGGTGCGTCCGCCAGCAGAGCGCGGGCGATCGTGAGACGTTGCCGTTCACCCCCCGACAGCGCGGCGTCGGGACCGAGGTACGTGTCGTAGCCGTCGGGCATCCGTTCGATCCGGTCACCGATGTTGGCCGCACGTGCCGCGGCCTCGATACGGTCGCGGGAGGCATCCGGTACGGCGAGGGCGATGTTCTCGGCGACCGTACCTGCCACGAGTTGGGTGTTCTGCAGGACGAAACCGAGTTTCCGGTACAGCTCGTCGCCGTCCATCGACCGGATGTCGCGACCGGCGATAGTGATAGCGCCCGTGCTGACGTCGTAAAAGCGGGCCAACAGTGCCGCCAGCGTCGACTTGCCCGACCCCGACGGTCCCACCAGCGCGGTCACCGTTCCCGGTGTCAGGCGCAGCGAGATGTCGTGCAGCACCGGGGTGTCCTTGCGGTATCCGAAGCCGACGTTCCGGAACTCCACATCGCCACCGGCATCAGACACCGGAGCGACCGGAAGGTCCGTGAGTTCGGGTTCTTCGAGGGTGGCCTGGATGTCACGGGCGGCGACCGTACCGGTGCGCAATCCCGAAAGGCCGTAACCGATCCCGAGCAGACGTGCTCCGAATGTGGTGCCCAGGAACAGGAACGGCAGCAGGTCGACCGGCTCGGCCCACCCCCAGATGACGAAGAGCGTTCCGGTGAAACAGATCAACCACAGGAACGTGGTGGGCCGGGTGACCAGGTCCATCAGGGTCTTCGCCTTGATGAACGGGCGCTGCCAGTTGTCGAGAAACACGATGTACTCGTCCAGATTTCGCTGGAAACTCGACGCCATCGGACCACCGAAGACGCGGATCACCGGCTGCGCCTCCAGATAGGCGGCGGCCTCGCCGTTCATGTGTTCGGCCCACTTCTGCGCCTGCGGGATCTTCGGTCCCGACTGCGCCATCATCCGCCACATCACCACCACATAGGTGAGGACCGGAATGAACATGCATAGCGCTATTCCCCAGTCGACGGTGAACAGGTAGATCAGCACCGCGATCGGGGTGATGACGGCAGCGACGGCGTCCACCACCACGTGCGTCACCAGATAGTGCAGGGCCAGGGTATTGTCCTGGATCTGCGACTTGATAGTGCCCGAGTTTCGGGAAGTGAACCAGCCCAGGGGTATTCGCGCCATCTTGCCGAGCAGGCGGTGTCGCAGATCGCGGGAGAAGCGGGCGTCGACCAGATGCAGCCACAATTGCAGCAAGAATTCGAGCAGCAATCCCGCACCCAGCAGGCCGAGCGCCCAGAAACCGATATTCCACAATTCCGACGACGGCGCATCCCGCAGAATCCGCCGAGAGAGCTCGACCAGCAGCAGGAACGGCGCCAGCTGAAGGAGTACCAGGATCACCTGCGCGATACCGGCGAGGATGAGTGTCTTCTTGAGCGGCGCGATCAATCGGCCGGCGCCCGCGGCGTTCCATTCGCCCTGGACGGCCGACGGTTCCTGAGTGGACGCGGCAACGGGTTCGGCGACCGGTTCCGGCTCGACGGCCTTCGCCTGCGCGGCCGCCTCGGCTTCGGGATCGCGTTCCTTACCCATCGCCTTGCCGTGCGCCCAGTACGCCTGCGCGTGTGTCTCCGATTTGGGGAATCCGAACTCCTTGGCGCGTTTGCGCACCTCCTTGAGCGTGCCCGATTCCGGACACACCCACAGATACCAGTTGGACCAGTCGCGATTCTCCAGCGCCGCCGCCACCGATATCGCATCCACGCGCGGCACCCAGTGCGTGCGCAGTCGCGGATGTTCGGGGAGCGGCAACTCGTGGTCGAGCGGGTCGTGTTCCTCCAGATACAGCTCGATCGGCAGGTCGTCGGGAATCACGTCGACGACGGTCCGGATCGCCGGCAGCGACGCCGAGTCACCGATGAGCAGATATCCCTCCGGGCGGCCGACGGCGGGAACCTCGAACGGCATCGCGCTCATCCACATCACGGAGATCTCGGCGCCCGGTTCGACCGTCGCCGCCCACTTCGACGCCGGTCCGGCGGGCTCATGCAATACGAAGTCGATGGAGAATTCGCCCGTTTCGGGCACGGCGTCGACGAAGGTGTAGCCGCGCTGGAACTCCTTGCCCTCCCCGTCCGGGAACCAACCACGCACGAACGCCGTCGGGAACGCCTCCGCCTCGGTGAACAGCGTCTGCGACACGAACCAGATCCGCTTGCAGTGTGGCGTAATATCCTGCGCGCCAGTGACTTTAGCGATATGGTCGCGGGCACCGAAAGCACGCATCAGCGCCCCGTTGAAACCCCTCGACATGACGTCCTCCCACCCATCCGATCGCAAGTAAGGCAAGACTCACCTTAGATACCCCACCCGGGTAACAACAATCCCCCGGGCGCATTACACAGGTTCGGTAGGCATCAATCCGGCAACGGAAACAACATGTACGTTCGTAATCCAGACATGGCACGGAGGATTTGGCAGAGTGAGCAGCACGAAACTTCACTACCGAAAGGCATCGGTTATCCCATGAAACTTCTTCGACGCATCGGCCTGGCGCTCGGCGTCACCGCAACAGCCACCGTCCTCGCCGTCGCGGCCGGCACCGCCGACGCGGCTCCCGTGTCGGGCGCCAACCCGACCGCCGTCACCACCGCTATGCCCGGCAAACTCACCACATCGCTGACGAATGCGACATTCCTCCCCTACAGCGGCGGCGACACCCTCAAGGTCGCCAACCGCAGCGGCAAGATCATCGAGCAGGTTCCGCTGATCTTCCCGATCAGCGGCGTCGACGTCCCCGTGCGAGTACAGATGAGCGCCGACCGCACCAGCGCCACACTGGTCCCGGTCATCACGCCGCAGACACGGGCCGCGATCTTCACCGACGCCAAGCCGTACGCGTCGAAAGCTCAGGCATACCAGCGCATGATGCGTGAGCTGATGATCGGCTGGAACAACGGCGGCAGCCTTACCGCCGCGATCGGTGCGATCATCGGCCTCGTCCTGGGCTGCGCCACCATCATCGGTTGCCTCTGGGTCGCCGGAGTCGGTGCCGTGATCGGCGGGGCCATCGGCATCAACATGGCCAACCCACGGGCCTTCCACGCGGTTCTGAACTGGCTCAACGCCTGATCTGATCGGCGTGTACTCACCCACCCGATAGGGTCGGATGGGTGAGTACACGCGCAGGGATCGTCGTCACCGGAACCGAAGTGCTGACCGGCCGGATCGCCGACCGCAACGGGCCGTGGGTGTCCGAACAACTGCTGGGGCTCGGTGTCGACGTCGCGCACATCACCGTCTGCGGCGACCGGCCCGACGACCTCACCGCACAACTGCGGTTCCTCGTCGACGAGGGTGTCGACCTGATCGTCACCACCGGCGGACTCGGACCGACCGCCGACGACCTGACCGTCCCGACCGTCGCCGCGTTCTGCGGGCGCGAGTTGCGGCATGACCCCGACCTCGAATCGCACATCACCGACATTCTGCTGCGCTGGCGCGGTATCGACGGTCCGCTGCCCGAAGCCGCCGCGGCAGGCGTTCGCAAGCAGGCGTATGTGCCCGAGGATGCCCGGTACATTCCGCCCACCGGCACCGCGCCGGGGATCGCCATCGCTCGTACCGATGGCTTGCCCGCGATCATCGTGCTGCCCGGCCCACCTCGCGAACTGCAGGCGATGTGGCCGGCTGCGGTCACAACCGATGCGTTCGCCTCCGTGACCGCGTCGCTGCCGGTGTTCTCGTCGGAGACGATTCGCGCGTACCGGCTGTCGGAGGCAGAACTGGCCGAGACTTTGCGGCTGGCCGAGCGCGATGTGGCCGGGTTTTCGGCACTGGAGATCACCACCTGCATTCGGGCCGGGGAGATCGACATGGTCACCCGGTTCGCCGATGATGGCCGATCGCCCTATGCCGAGCTTCTCGATCTGATGACCGAACGTCATGACGGGCAGATCTTTTCCACCGACGGGTCCACCGTCGACGACCTGGTGGCCGCGGCGTTGACCGGGCGGATGATCGGGACCGCCGAATCGTGCACCGGTGGGAAGATCGCCGCCCGGCTCACCGACCGCGCCGGGTCGTCGGAGTATGTGGCCGGCGGGGTGGTGTCGTACTCCAACGAAGTGAAGACGAACGTGCTCGGGGTGCCGGCCGCGATGATCGCCGAACATGGTGCCGTCAGCGAGCAGGTGGCCGAGGCGATGGCAGACGGGGCCCGACGGGTGCTGGGCACCGATATCGCGGTCTCCACCACCGGGATCGCCGGGCCGGGCGGGGGATCGGCCGAAAAGCCCGTCGGCACTGTTTGTTTCGGCGTTTCTGTCGATGGTGCGCCGACGCGGACGCTGACGATCCGGTTTCCGGGAGACCGGGCGATCGTTCGTGCGCTGACAGTGACGGCCGCGATGCATCTGATCCTGGAAACCGTCGGGAGCCTGGCGTCACCGGACCCTTCGTGACCCTCGCTCACGAAGGGTCCGGTGAGAGACACGTATGAGGCGACCACCTCGAACGGCGGATTTCTTTCCCCTTTAACGGTATATCGCGGATGGGGGCTTGCCGCAAGGCCCCCGTGGTGGTGCACAATCGTTTCTCCCGCCGCCCACGAGGAGTACACGCCACATGCAGAGTCCGTTCCTTCTATCCGAAAATGTTGCCTACAAGGGTGATTCACAGTCCATTGCCGGCGATGTCGCACATTTCGCCGCCATTGCAGATGCGTTCGCGCATACCGTGGCCACTCTGGAGAACCGTCTGGACGCGCTCCGGAAAGCGCCGGGCGGGGCGGGGCATCATGCGATGGAACGGGATATGGAGATCCACCGCACCCACGCCCGGCTGGCGACCATCCGGCGGTACGGGCTCGACCTGTGTCTGGGCCGGATGGTGGCCGGTGACGGCACCGTGACCTACATCGGACGCCTGGGGGTATGCGGCCCGACCGGTGAGCAACTGCTGGTGGACTGGCGGACCCCGGCGGCCGAACCGTTCTTCGCCGCCACCCTCGCCGAGCCTCGCGGCCTGACCAGCCGGCGGCGTTACCGCTGGTCACAGGGGTCGATCGTCGACTTCTGGGACGAGTCCCTCACCGCCGACACTCCGCCGGGTCTGATTCTCGACGACGATTCGGCATTCCTGGCGGGCCTCAGCGGCAGCCGCGGTGAGCGGATGCGAGATGTTCTCGGCACCATCGCCGCCGACCAGGACGCGATCATCCGGGCCGGGTCTTCGGGCACCCTCGTCGTCGACGGTGGGCCGGGAACCGGGAAAACCGTTGTCGCACTGCACCGTGCGGCGTATCTGCTGTATGCCGATCCGCGCCTGAGCGGACATCGGGGTGGGGTGCTGGTGGTGGGTCCGCACCGGCCGTACCTGTCGTATGTGGCCGACGTTCTGCCCGGGCTCGGCGAGCAGGGGGTGTTGACGTGCACCGTCGCGGATCTGGTTCCCGAAACGGCCGGGGCGATTGTCGAATCTGATCCCGTTGTCGCGCAGCTGAAGTCGTCGGTGGAGATGGTCGGCGCCATCGAGCCGGCGGTGCGGTTCTACGAGGACCCCCCACGTTCCTCGCTGACCGTCGGCACCGATTGGGGTGAGTTGATCCTCTCGCCCAACGACTGGGCCGAAGCATTCGGCGAGGCTGATCCTGTTGTGCCGCATAATGATGCCCGCGACGCGGTGTGGGAGAAGCTGCTGGAGATCGCGGCCGATGCCCTGCCCGATATCGAAGAGTCCGAACTCGGCGAGGTCCGATCGTCGTTGCGCCGCAACAGGGTTCTGACCGGGGCGTTCAATCGGGCGTGGCCACTGCTCGACCCCGCCGACATCATCGGTGATCTGTGGACGGTGTCGGCATTCCTGTCGATGTGCGCACCATGGCTTGATCGTACTGAAGTACTTGCGCTGCAACGGGATAACCCTTCGGCGTGGACGACGTCGGATCTGCCGCTGCTCGACGCGGCCCGTCGGCGCATCGGCGACCCCGAAGCCACCCGGCGCCGGCACCGGCATGCCGCCGCGCTCCGGTCCGAACGTTCCCGCATGGACGACGTCATCAATGACGTGATCGCCGCCGACGACAGCGAGATGCGGGTCGCCTCCATGCTGCGCTCGGCCGACCTGCGCGACGCACTCGACGACGACACCGTCTCGCCCACAACCGATCCCGACGAACTCGCCGGGCCGTTCGCGCATTTCATCGTCGATGAGGCACAGGAACTCACCGACGCACAATGGCAGATGCTGATCAGCCGGTGCCCGTCAAGGAGTTTCACCGTCGTCGGCGACCGCGCCCAGGCCCGCGACGGATTCACCGAGACGTGGACGCAGCGTCTCGAACGGGTCGGCTTGCACGGCATCCGTATCGCCGGCCTGTCCGTCAACTACCGGACCCCGGCCGAGATCATGGCCGAGGCCGCTCCGGCGATCCTCGCGGCGATACCCGACGCCAACGTCCCCCGGTCGATCAGGTCGAGCGCGATCCCCGTCACCCGTGCCGGGGTCGACGACCTCGAATCGGTGGTCGACGGGTGGCTGCGTGAACACACCGACGGGACCGCCTGCGTGATCGGCGAATCCGTGACGCTGCGCCGACCGCGGGTGCGTTCACTGACTGCGGGCACCGCCAAGGGGCTGGAGTTCGATCTGGTGGTGTTGGTGGCGCCCGGCTCGTTCGGCGACGGGGTGGCCGGCGCAGTCGACCGGTACGTGGCGATGACGCGGGCGACGCGGCAACTGGTGATCCTGACCTGATCCGGGCGCGCGGCCGCGGCACGGGACTTACGTCCCCGATATGCCCGAGTTGGTCCCAAGCAGCCGCATCGGCGCATCGGCGCGAGTAGAACCAAAAGGTGAGGTTGACGTCATATTTGAGAGGCACCCCACGCCATGAAGGCCATCCAGTTCATCGCCCCCGGACAACCACCCGAGCTTCGCGAGGTGGACAAACCATCGCCCGGACCCGGGCAGGTGCTGCTCAAGATCACCGCCGCCGGTGCCTGCCACTCCGATGACTTCGTGCTGAACGCGCCGGCCGGTGCGTTCAGTTACCCGCTGCCGATGACGCTCGGCCACGAAGGTGTCGGAATCGTTGCCGAGGTCGGGTCCGGCGTGCGGCTGTCCGAGGGAACCGCGGTCGCGGTGTACGGGCCGTGGGGCTGCGGCGCCTGCTACCGGTGCGCCCAGGGGCAGGAGAACTACTGCCTCAATGCGGCCGAAATGTCCATCACTCCACCGGGACTCGGCACCGACGGCGCGATGGCCGACTATCTTCTCATCGACAACGCACGCCACCTGGTGCCGCTCGGTGACCTTGATCCGGTCACGTCGGTGGCGCTCACCGACGCCGGACTCACGCCCTACCACGCGATCAAACCGTCGCTGGCCAAGCTGGTCGGCGGTACCACCGCCGTCGTCATCGGTGCGGGTGGTCTCGGACATGTCGGTATCCAGTTGCTGCGGGCTCTGACCCCGTCGCGGATCATCGCCGTCGACGTCACCGAGGAGAAGCTGGCGTTCGCCCGGGAGGTGGGGGCGCACGAGACTGTCCTGAGCAATGCCGACACGGTTGCCGAGGTCCGCAAGATCACCGGAAAGCAGGGTGCCACAGCGGTATTCGATTTCGTCGGATATCAGCCGACCATCGACATCGCGATGGGCGTGGTCGGGGTGCTCGGCGATGTGGTGATCGTCGGACTCGGTGACGGCGTGGCCGCCGCCAAGGTCGGCTTCTTCTCCCAGCCGTACGAGGTGTCGGTGCGGTCCCCATACTGGGGCACGCGTGGTGAGCTGATCGAGGTACTCGATCTGGCCCGCGACGGCGTTCTCGACGTGGAGGTCGAAAGGTTCAGTCTCGACGACGGTTTGGAGGCGTACCGGCGGCTCGCGGCGAATGATCTGCGGGGGCGGGCGGTCGTGGTCCCGGACTAAGACCTCCGGAAGTCGTCGGCCAGGAGGGCGTCGAGTTGGTCGGTGGCCGCCCAGCCGTTGACCGTGACCTCGCCGGAGGCGGCCACCCGGACCTCGATGCGGTCGGGCAGAGCGGTCAGCTCTGCCTCCACGTGCCGCAAGCGATCGGTGAGGAAGTGAAACTCCTGATTGGTCGAACCCACCCACGGCCGCCCGATGTCCGGGCGGTCGGCCAGATACGGCCCTGACACCAGAAGGTCAGTGGCACACAGCAGTTCAGCGGCCCCGTCGGGGGCGCCTGCCGCGGTCAACTCACGGTAGGTGAAGCCGCTGAACGTCATCACCGAAAGCCCTTGGGCGGCGACGAGGGAGGCGAACCGGGCCAGCGGGCGGGCCTGTTCGAAGGGTTCGCCGCCCAGCAGGGTGACCCCGTCGATACCCGGTACCGCCAGCGCGCGGGCCGCGAGTTCGCCGGCGTCGATGTCGGTGCCGCCATGGGGACCCCACAGATGCGGATTGAAGCAGCCCGGGCAGCGGATGGAGCAGCCCTGCACCCAGACGGCGAACCGTCGGCCCGGGCCCTCGGCGACCGTGTCGTCGACGACCGCGCCCACGCGTATCGCCCAATCAGATATCAAGGATCCGGCCCCCAGGTGGTGGTGGGGGCCGGTAGCCCGAATCCGGTTGTGTGGGCCCGAAAGTCACCGACCGCAGGCGCGCCAGGTGATGCGGGGGGAGGCCCGTCGATGCGGCCAGGTCGTCGAAATCGCGGAAACCACCGGTCCGGGCGCGGGCGGCGATCACGGCGTCGGACTGCACTGTGTCCAGTCCGGTGGCTGCGGCCAGTTCGGGGGCGGTGACGGTGTTGATATCGACGACCGAGGCGGGTGTGGGTCGCGGTGCGACCGGAGGGCCAGGGGTGAAGTAGTCGGGTGTGCCGATCAGGTTCTGCACCGGAGTCTGCGGCGGCGGATACGCCGGCTGAGCGAACTGTCCCGGGCCGGGAGCAGGTTGCGGCACCAAACCCTGGGGGCCCATTCCCTGCGTGCCGACGCCGTGGGTGCCGACGCCGTGGGTGCCGTAGCCGTACCAGGGCCCCTGCGCCTGCCGCTGCGCGAGGCGCACCAGGTACTCGTTGCGTAGCGCCAGCCCCGCCAGCAGGTGTGCGATGCACGAGGCGATCATCACCCCACCCGCCCAGTCGGGGACCTCGTCCTCAGCATTCTCGAACGCGAAGAGGCACACGCACACCGCGATCGTTACCACCGTCGACACGGCCGCGATGATGTTCCACTTGCGGTTGCGGACCCTGCCCGCGGCGTAGATGAATCCGGCGCACGAAAAGATCCCGCAACACACGATCGGCGTGGCGATCCACAGGCTGTGGATGATACGCCAGTTGCGGTCGGCGAGCCGGGAGGCGACCGCAGGATCAGTGGTAAAGCTCATCCGGATCCTCCACGGTGTCGTGCTCAACAGCTGTGGCCCGGTAGTAGTCCTGCGTGAATTCGCTGGTTTCGGTGTGTGCGTCGAGCAGATCCTCCAGGAGCGCGATCTGATCGAGACAGGACGGCCCGACGATACCGCGGGTTTCGGCGCGCACCGAACCGTCGGCGGCCACCGTGAGCACGATCTGCTTGTGGGTGCTCATGCGCCGGCCGCCAGATCGAGAACCACGGTGACCGTGTCGTTGTCGTCGACCGATTCCGAGGCGATGCTCATTCCCGCCAGCGGTGCCCGCTCCCGCAGGCGGGTCAATACCGCCTGTTGCACCCGGAGTCCGTACGCGGTGTCGATGGCGGTGACCACTTCGGCCACCGACTCTTCGGTCGTGCCCTCGCCGAGAAAGTCGACCTGCCAGGCCCCGCCTGCGACGGCCGGGTCTCGGTGAAAGCGGGCGGACACGTTGCTCCATTGGGCGACGAGTGCGTCGTCGGTTTGTGAGGTGACCACGGCGCCGGTGTCGGTGAGAGCGCCGGTCAGCAGATCGACGTCGCGCATCCGGGTGGACACGCCGATGACGGTGCGTCCGTCCATCTCCCGACGTTGACCACGGCCGGCGACCCAGGTGGCGGCCGCCACGGCCGCGGGAATCAGCACAATTGAGATACTCACTAGAAATCCACTGTCCTTCCCCCACGTGTCGTGGGATCTGTTGGTACCAAACGAAGTTGGGGTCCGGAACCGTCCTTCTCCGCAGGTGCCGTGCCGGCGTCCGGGCCGGCGGTCGTGTAACCGGTGCGGTCCTCGGCCGATGTCGCAGCCACCGCCCGGTCGGCGGCCCAGCCGCGGATCGCGGCGATCTGCTCGGCCTGCGTCACCGACAACGGCACCATCGTCGCGATCGCGCGCCGCAGATCCACCCCGGTCATCGGCCGGCGGTCGCTGAACGCGTCGAACAGTCCCGCGATGACGGCCTGTTCGATCTCTGCGCCGGTGTAACCCTCGGTGAGGTCGGCGAGTGCTTCCAGCAGTTGCGGGGTGATGCCCAGGCCGGCGGCCTTGTTGTCACGTAACCGCTTGTGCAGGTGCAGTTCCCAGATGTCGCGGCGTTCGGCGGCGGTGGGCAGGTCGACGAAGAAGATTTCATCGAAGCGCCCCTTGCGCAGGAACTCCGGCGGCAGCGCGTCCACCTTGTTGGCGGTCGCGATCACGAACACCGGTGCCGTCTTCTCCTGCATCCAGGTCAGGAACGACCCGAATACCCGCGTCGACGTCCCCGAATCGCCACTTCCCATGCCGGAGAAGCCTTTTTCGATCTCGTCGATCCACAGCACGCACGGCGCGGTGGCCTCTGCAGTGCGGATGGCGGTGCGCATGTTCTGTTCCGACGACCCGACGAGCCCGGAGAACACCTTGCCGATATCCATCCGCACCAGCGGCAACTCCCACGCGGCGGCGATCGCCTTGGCGGTCAACGACTTTCCGCAGCCGGGCACACCCGTCATCAGCACACCCTTGGGTGCGGACACCCCGTATTCGGCGGCCTCGGCCAGCCACGACCCGTCGCGTTTGCGCAGCCACCGTTTCAGGTTCTGCAACCCGCCCACGTCATCGAGGTCGATGTCGACGGACTCGAACTCGAGCAGCCCCGCCTTGCGAACGGTCTGCCGTTTCTCCTCCATCACCGAATGCACGTCGTCGGCGCCGAGCCGGCCGTCGTTCACCATCGCCCGCGCGAAGGCGTTGGTGGCCTCGTTGAGGGTGAGCCCGAGCGCGGCCTTGGCGAGCCGTTCGCGGCCCACGTCGTCGGCGGCGATCGCGATCCGGCCACCCGCGTTGGCCGCGATCATCCCGTCCAGGACAGCCCTGATCTCGGTTTCGGTGGGCAGCGGAAAGTCGAGGAGCGTGATGTCCTTGTCGAGTTCCGGCGGGATCCGCAGGATCGGCGACACCAGGATCAGGGTCCGCGCCACCGCTCCGGCCTGCAGTTCGCTCGCCAGGTCGCGCAGGGTGCGCACCAGCGCCGGGTCGGCGGGCCGCCGGTCGTCACCGAGGAAGGCGTGCAGATCCCGCATCACCAGCACCGACGGCTCCTGATTGCGGCGGAACCACTCCAGCGCGGCCCGCGGGTCGCCGGTACCCGACGCCTGCTTGCCGGCCTGGTCTACGACGCCCGCAGTGGTCGACCAGGTATGCACCGCCCGCGCCGTGCGGACCTTGCCGCCAGCCCCGGATACCGTGGCGATCTCGGCCAGCACCCGGTGCTCCTCGAACGACTCGACGTAGAGGATCGGGAAGCGGGCGCGCAGGGTCAGCGCGAGGTCGTCACGGAAGCTCACCCGCTCAGACTAGTCGCGCCGATGCCCAGCCCGCGTCGATCGATCAACTGTCACCGAGCTATCGCAAAGTGGCGGAGATCGGCAGGTTCACGAAACTCGGCCGCGTCGGGTCGAGCTGGATGTGCTGCGGCTTGAGCTGCGAGGCGTTGAGTAGCGGACGCAGCGGCAGACCACGCGGCATGTTCATCGCGAACACGTCGACCCGCAGCCGGTGACCGGCCTTGATCAGGGCCTCGGTGGGCAGCAGGCCGATGTCGATGGCCACCGGCTTACCGGGGGTTACCGGCTGTCGTGAACTCAGCGTCAGCTTGAGATACGGGTCGATCACGTCGCCGTTGGCGGCGAACTCGGACTTGGCCGCATCGTAGGCGCGCAGCGACGTCACCAGCTGACCGGTGGAGATGACCTTCGACGTGCCATTCGGTGCGACATCGTTCAGGGTTGCCACCCAGTAGCCGTCGGTGGCGTCGTGGACGGTGTTCAGGCGCACGTTGGTGTAGCCGGACACGCTGCGGGTGGTGGGCACCGGGGCGCTGGTGAACGTCAATGCGTCGCGTTCGGAGAACCGGGCGTCGTCCGAACATACCGGCAGGATCGCCACCACGCCGATGGTCTGCTGTGCGCTGTCCCGCGAGCAGATGGTGGCCAGGCCCGGCGAAACCGTCAGTCGCCCACGCGAAGTGGTCCTTGCCACCTTCAGCGAACCGTCGCGTACCGCGTACGGCGCTGTGCCCGAACGCTTGTCGCTCAGGTACAGGCGCTGACGCTGCATGCCCGCGCGCGGGAACTGATCGGCACTGATCCACTTGTCGCCGACCTGCTTGAGGGTGACGGGCGAATACCTGTCGATACCGTTGTCGATTCCCTTGAGCCACTTGTCGAACCAGGCCTTCTGCAGCACGTCCAGCCGGGGCGGGGTGCCGTTCTTACCGGACTGGCGGGCGCCGATGGTCAGGTGATAGCCGTCGCCCATGATCAGCTTCTTCTGGCTCGGCGGCAGCGGAATCTGATTGAACGCCCTGACCTCGGTGTTGGTGAACAGATCGAACCAGCCGCCGTAGATCATGGTGGGCACGGTGATCTTGTCGGCGCCCGACAGCCACGAGGAACGTTCGTCCGAATTGGTCTCCAGCAGACTCTTCAGGTTCGGCGGGATCGAGGCGATGTTCGGTGTCGACAGCGCCGCAAAGAGCTGCGGGTAGAAGGTACCCGGCTCACTCATCCTGTCCGCCAGCCACTTCCAGTCGAAGTTGCCTGTCATCATCGATGCGACGTTGGGGATCAGCTTGGTGGCGTTGACCAGGGTCAGCCACAACGGCAGGAACCCGACACCAAGTGCGCCGCCCGGCGCGACCACGTCACGGATCAGGTCGCCACCCGGCTCGACCGGGAAGATCGCCTTGAGCGCCTTGGGCGCCATCTTGGCGGCGTAGATCTGGTTGATGCCCGAGTACGACACGCCGGACATGCCGATCTTGCCGTCGGACCACTTCTGCCTGGCAGCCCAGTTGATGACCTCGACGGTGTCCTTCTGCTCCCGGCTCTTGAAGGTCTGCCACTTGCCCTGCGAGAAGCCGGTGCCGCGGACGTCGACGACCACCTGGGTGTAGCCACTGCGGATGAGGTCGTAGTCGGCCATCATCGTCTTGGCGCCGCCGTCGCGCATAGTGCCGATCAGGTCGTCGGCGCCGCGCAGTGGTCCGGTCAGATGAATCTTGGACACCACCTGCTCCATGAACGGCTTGAGGACCGGGTGTTCGGTGACCGCGGTGCCCAGCGAAGTGAGTAGCTTGGTGTACGGCGTCAGGTTGACGATCGTCGGGGTCTTGGTAGCGATGGGACGTTTCCGCGCATCCGCCGGTCGGTAGATGTCCGCGCGCAAGACGGTGCCGTCGCTCATCCTGATCGGCACGTCGGTCTGGATACTCACGCCCGCGTACTTCTTCTGCTTGCTGTCGTGCGAGGCGGTCCACTGCCTGCCTGCCGCGCCACCGGTCGGATCGGCCGATGCGACACCCGCACCGCCCAGACCCACGGCCATCGCCGCCACCGTCGCCAATGCCGCCGACCGCACACCGATCATGCGACGAGTTCCCCACAACCCAGCCATATACT
>NZ_JAGQTN010000178.1 GCF_020438995.1 Gordonia sp. (in: high G+C Gram-positive bacteria) | reverse complement strand
CATCCGGGCGCGATGACGCACGCCTCGACGGCCGGTTCGCTGCTGGAGGTTCCCGACAACCTCGTCCGCCTCTCGGTGGGCATCGAGGACATCGACGACCTCCTCGGCGACCTGGAGAAAGCGCTGCACTGACCGGCTGATCGCCCATCCTGAAATCGGTTGCCCGGCTGCGTACTCTGGACGAAGTGTCGACGTCGGAGGTGCAATCCGCCACCGCGATCGTGATCGGGCTGTTGGGTCCGGTCGCCGTCGCGCGATCGGACATGGGCGCCGGATCTGACGAGGCGACGTCCGACGGCGCGGTGCCGGTGGCGCCCGCAGATCTGGTACCCGTCGCCGGTCTGCGCGCCCGGCGGTTGTTGGTGTCCCTGGCACTGGCCGGGGGACGAGTGCGGACAGCCGAACGCCTCATCGACGATGTGTGGGGCGACACGCTGCCCGGATCGCCCGGTGCGGCCCTGCATACCCAGATCTCGCGGCTGCGCTCGGTGGTGGGGCATTCGGCGATCGAAGGCGTTGCCGGTGGCTACCGGCTCGTCCGATGCCGGACCGACCTGGACATCGTGGCCGAGCTGGCCAGATCCGCAGAACCGTCGGACCTGGACGCGGCGGCCATCTGGTGGCGTGGGATTCCCGGAGAAGACCTGGGCGGGACCGGAATCGGTGATGTCGCCGGTGAACTTCGGGCAAAGGCGGCCGCTGTTCGTGCAGACATCGATCGCAGGCTGATGTCGGTATTGCTGGCTCGTCGGGACTTTTCCGGAGCTCGTGATATCGCTGAAAAACTATGTGCGGCAGATCTACTGGATGAGTCGGCGCATGTGGCACTGATGCGTGCACTGGCCGGGGAGGGGCGGAACTCCGAGGCGTTGTCGGTCTTCGCGCGACTGAGGCGCGCGCTCTCGCGCGAACTGGGCGTTGACCCGGGTCCGGAGGCGCTCAGGCTCAACGCGGAATTACTCACCGGCACAAGCGAACCCGGGGTCGCCACTGTGTCCGCCGACCGGGACGAGGATTCGGCTGCGGGGGACTGGCATTCGAGAGCCGTCGGCGTGGTGTCGGATTCGTCCGAACTTATCGGACGTGACGACGACATCGCGAGCATCGTGGCGCTGTTCGACCGATACCGGTTGGTGACCGTGCAGGGGCCCGGCGGGGTCGGCAAGACCCGCGTCTCCCACCGGGTGGGCGCCGAACTGGCCCGGGCGGGCCGCAGTGTCTTCTATGTGCCGCTGGCACCGATCCGCGACGACGACGACGTGGTCAGCGCCATCGCCGCGACGCTCGGTGTCGGCGAATCGGAGTTCTCCGCAAGCGGACGGCCACGGCGCAACATAGGTGATCTCGCGGCCCGGACCGTCGACGCGGTGCGCGGACTGGACGCGGTGCTGATCCTGGACAACTGTGAACAGGTCGTCGGCCGGTGTGCCACCATTGTCGCCGATCTTCTTGCGGCCGGTCCGAATCTGTGTGTGCTCACCACGAGCCGATCGCCACTGATGCTGACCGCCGAACGCATTTACCAACTGCCCACGCTGGGCGGCGGCGTCGACGGCGCGTCGGCCGAACTGTTCGAACGCCGGGCCCGGGCCATCCGGCCGGCCGCAACGCTTCAGCCCGCTGCGGTCGCCGAACTGTGCGAGCAACTCGACGGCCTGCCGTTGGCCATAGAGCTTGCCGCAGCACGCATCCGGACCATGTCGGTCGCCGAGATCACCGCCCGGCTCGAAGAACGGTTCGCGCTGCTGCGAGGCACCGATCGTAGTGCGCCCGACCGGCACCGCACCCTGTACGCGGTCATCGAATGGAGTTGGGACCTGCTCGGCGACGACGCGCGCGCCGCGCTCTGTGCGCTGTGCCGGTTCCCGGCCGGATTCACCGCGGATGCCGCGTCGGTGATGTTGGGCTACAACGGCTTCCGCCTCGATGAGACTCTCGATGCGCTGGTCAACCAGTCGTTGCTCGGTGTGCTGGAGGACGGCGGTCACATCAGGTACCGCATGCTGGAGACGGTCCGCGAGTTCGGTGAGGCCAAACTGGCGAACGATCCGGATGCATCACTTCTGGTCGACGCGTCGATCTGCCGGTGGGCCAGAGGTTTCGCCGAGGCAGCGATCGCCGAATATGAGGAACGGTTCGCGCCACTCGCACTTCTGGAAGCCGTATACACAGAATCCGAGAACCTGGTGTGGGTGCTGCGGCGCTGCACCGCGATCATCGGCGGCGACCGAACGGAAGAGGCTACCACCACCATCGTGACGGTGTTCCCGGTGCTGTCGGCGACCTGGGTGGTGCGCGGACTGCACGCCGAGGTACTGGCATGGAGCGAACGGATCGTGCCGATCCTGCCCAGACCGTCCGCCGGCCTGCCCGAGCGACTCCGCCGCTGTTGGCAGGCCACCGTTCTGGCGGCGACATTGCACCAGTCGATGCACCGCAACATCCGGCTGATCGCCATCGGCCGGATGCTGCTGCGGCGCCTGCAGTCGCCGGGACTTCGGCTGATCGAGCCGACCGACTTCCTGTCCGCGCTATTGCTCAGCTGCAGCGGTACCGCGGCGTCGCGTCTGATCGCCGAAGGGGTGCGCCGCGGTTCACCGAAGGTCGCTATGTTGGCGCGGGGGCTGCGGATGAACGTGCGGGAGAACGCGGGCTCGCTGGATCTGGCGCTGTCCGACGGGCTCGCGATGATCGAGGAGTCGGCGCACCACGACGACGTGTGGTTGCATGCCATGCCCAGGATGAGCGTCGCCGGAATCTACGGGCAACGCGGACAGTGGGATCGCGCCGTCGACTGCTACCGCGCGGTGATCGCCGATCTGGACCGGCTGTCGGCGTACGAGGATGCGTCCGGGTCCCGGTGTTATCTGGCTTGCGCGCTCGTCGCGCTCGGCCGTCTCGACGAGGCCGAGCGGGAACTCGCCCCGCTTGCCGACGGTTGGAGCGTCGAAGCGCCCGATCCACAGGGCCATCCGGAGGTGACCACGGCAATGATGTTGACCTGGGCCGAGATTCGTCACGCCCGGGGAGATCAGGAGCGGGCCGCCGAGGCGTTCGGGCGCGCTGCGGTGCTCATCTGCCGCGAACACCCGTATGTGGCCGCGGACCCGGGGGCGGTGCTGCTGACAAGTAACGCGGTGGCCGGGATGATCGGTTGCGGCAGAGTGGATCAGGCGGGGGAGTTCCTCGACGTTCTGCACTCGGCGCTGCGGTCCATGCTCGGCGGCGATGGTTGGCTCGACCTCCCGCAGGGAGCCACGATCGCGGTGACGCTCGGATGGCTCCTGTGCGCGGGTCCGGACGGCGATGCGCCCGCCGGTGCTCGTCTGATCGCGCTGGGACTTCGGTTGGGTGCGCGACAGGACCTGCCGAGTGTGCATCGTGGGATGACACAGGCCCAGGCGATCTCGGGTCTGACCGAGACCGCCTGGGCGGTGGTGTGCGGTGAGGCCGCACGGCTGTCGAAACGTCAGGCCAAGGAAGCGATTCTGGACCTGATAGGCGACCGCTGACCCGGGTTGGTCGCCGGTAGGGTTGCGGCGCTAGGCGTTACGCATGTAGGCGCGCACCGCAAGCGGAGCGAAGACGGCCGTGACGATCGCCGCGCCCAACAGGGACCAACCGACGTGACCACTGAAGTGTCCGTTTGCCGTCAGGTCGCGTACCGCACTGACCAGGTGGCTGACCGGATTGACCTTGACCCACGCCTGCAACCAGCCTGGCATCGTGTCGGCGGGGGCGAACGCGTTGGAGGCGAACGTCAGCGGGAACATGATCATCATCGAAACGCCCTGCACTGCTGAGGCTTTGCTCATCAGGCACCCCATGAGGGCGAAGATCCACGACATGGCGAAGCTGCACACCATGATCAGCAGGCCGGAGGCCACCACACCGAGGACGTCGGGCCGCCAGCCCATGATGATGCCCATGATGACCGTCAGGACCGTCGCGACGAAGTAGCGGATCACGTCGGCGAGCAGCGCGCCGGCCAGCGGGCTGATCCGGGCGATCGGCAACGACCGGAACCGGTCGAAGACGCCTTTGTCCATGTCCTCGCGCAACTGGGTGCCGGTGACGATCGAGGTCAGGATCACCGTTTGCACCATGATGCCCGGAATGATCACCGGCAGATACGATTTCACATCACCGCTGATCGCTCCGCCGAACACGTAGGTGAACAGCAAGGTGAAGATGATCGGCTGGAACGTGACGTCGAAGAGTTGTTCTGGATTGTGCCCGATCTTCAGGACGCCGCGGAAGGCCATCGAGAACGACTGGGTGATCGTCTCGGCCAGGGACACAGACGTTTTCGCCTGAATGCGGGCCGCTTCGGTGCGGATCGCTCCGCTTCGGATCGCGGTTGTCGGCTCGGTGGCCGGTGTTGTCGTGGTCATGTCAGGCCACATCCTGGGTGCTGTCGGTTCTGTCGGGCTGCGCGGGTTTGCCGGTGATGGTGAGGAACACTTCGTCGAGAGTCGGCTTCTGGACGTTGATCTCGTCGATCTCGATGTGGTTCTCGCGCAAGGCGATCAGAATGTCGGGGACCACGTCGGAGCGTCGTAGTCCCGCGGTGATCCGGGCGGCCTCCGGGCTCAGCGCGGCGCCGCCGAGGAAGCGGTCGACGATTTCCAGCACCCGGGGCGCGTCGGCGCGGTCGGCCGGGGTCAGCTGCAGCGTCGTCGACCCTACCGACTGCTTGAGTTCGTCGGCGGTGCCATCGGCGATCACCACCCCGTGGTCGATGACGGCGATCCGGTCGGCCAGCTGATCGGCCTCGTCCAAGTACTGCGTGGTCAGCAGCACGGTCGAGCCCTGCTTGACCAGGTCGCGGATGGTGTCCCACATCTGGGCTCGGGTGCGGGGGTCCAGACCGGTGGTCGGTTCGTCCAGGAACAGCAGCGGTGGGGTGTCGATGAGGCTGGCCGCCAGGTCCAGGCGCCGCCGCATACCGCCGGAGAAGTTCTTGAGCGGCCGGTTGGTGGCCTCGGTCAGCGCGAATGCCTCCAGTAGTTCCAGGGCACGGCTGCGCGCGCGGGCCCGGGAGAAGCCGAGCAGCCGGGCGAAAAGCATCAGGTTCTGCAGCGCGGTCAGATCCTCGTCCACCGATGCGTACTGCCCGGTGACCCCGACGAGGGAGCGGACGGCCACGGCGTCGTCGACGACGTCGTAGCCGAATACCTTCGCGCTACCGGCGTCGGGGCGCAGAAGGGTCGCGAGCATGCTCACAGTGGTGGTCTTGCCGGCGCCGTTGGGGCCGAGGACGCCGTACACCGAACCTGTCGGGACGGCCAGGTCCACACCGTTGACGGCGCGGGTGTTCCCGAAGTGTTTCACCAGACCGGTGGCCTCGATGGCCAGGTCTCCCGCCGTGGCGGGTGTTGGGATCGTGTCATTTGTCATGACGACAACCATGCGCGGCACCGCTGTCATGGGCCTTACACCGGCTTACGTCGCCCTTGCGTGCATCTG
>NZ_JAGQTN010000177.1 GCF_020438995.1 Gordonia sp. (in: high G+C Gram-positive bacteria) | reverse complement strand
CCGTTCCCCACCGACGGCCACGGCCCGCGGGGCCGACAGGGGTCACCGGCGAAGGTCGCCCTGCCCGAGGGCTGGCTCGACGACCCGTACGAGGACATCGTCCCCGAGGGTGCCGAGATCATGCATTCGGGCGGCTGAGACCCACACCACCGCACAGCCGCACAGCCGCACAGCCGCACAGCCGCACAGCCGCACTGAGACCCGTACCACTGGATCGGGAGACTCGCCGTTCTCTCAGGTCTGCTCGGTACGATTGCCAGGATGCCCGCAGCAGTGGGTACATTCGATGCACTTCAGTACTGCAACTGAAGGTGGGGGTATCGAGTCCAGACGCGAGAGGTAGCCGACGCACGTGAGCCGCAGGAAGTCCGGGCCGGACGGTCCGCATTCCGGTGACGCCGACGACGCGCGGCCCGACCAAACCCCATCCCCACCGCAGCGCGGAAACCGGCCCCCGCCCAATATCCCACCCCGGTCCGGTCCCCACCCCGGCTCCGAGCCCCCGCCACACCCCGGATCGCCGCCTCCCCGGTCCCCGGCCGGTCCCCAGTCCGGGCCGAGGCCACGGCCAGGGACCCAGCCTCCCGGTGGCCCCCGGCCGCCACAGCGGCCCCGTCCCCGGGTGATTCCGCCCATTCCGGGTGGACTCCACGAACCCCGGACCAACGACCGCTATGTGCGCGGGCGTTCCCGGATGACCGTGCGTGAACTCCTCGAGCAGATGAACGCCGAGGGTGCCGCCTTCGACGATGCCGGACAGCCCGAACCCGACGAGTCGCCGACGATGGTCCACCGGTTCGGGTCGCTGTTCCGCGGCGACCGCGAACCCGGCCGGCGCGACCCCGATCGCGGCGCCGGCGATCGGGGTCCGGGAGAAAGAGGACCCGGCGAGAAAGGCCCGGGCGATCGGGGCCCGGGCGATCGGGGCAGGCCACGTCCACCGATCCGGGAGGTACCCCCGCCCCGCCCCGGCGGCCGGCGCATCCCGCCCCCACCCGGCCGCGGTGCCCCCCGACCGGACCAAGACCCACGGAACCGGCCCCTCCCGGACCCGCACAATCGGCCGCGACCGGCGCAGGGCCTCGACGTCACCCAGCGAATCCCGACGATCGGCGATCGCGGTGCCGACGTCGACCTGTCCGAGCAGGCGACCCGGCAGCGGGCGATCGCCGAGTCGCGCGGCCAGGAACCCGTCCCGCCGGACACCTCGCCCGGCGCCGATTCCGCCACACCCGTCGCGCGCGCGGGTTCCGGCCAGGACGACGCACCGACGGAGATCATCCCGGTCATCAGTGGTGACACCGATGACCGGCGTACACCCACCCCGTCAGCGCTCGACGCCCCGCGTGTCACACCGGAACCGGCCACCACCGAGCCCGGGCGCAGCGGAACAACCGGGGCCACCCCCAAACCCGCAACCAGCACCGACCCCGAGACCAGTACCGATCCCGAGACCGGCACCGAACCGGAGACGAGCGGCGAATCCCCTGACGACACAGACAAGGCGGACACCGAGACAGCCGGTGTCCGACCGGAACCGGTGTCGACGGCCCGTTCGCTGATCAAGGGCCGGGCCCGCCCGCTGCAGCGCACCCCCGACCTGGCGGCCGCCAGAACGCGGGTGGCCGCGGCGCGCGGCCGGGTGGCACGCCGGAAGGCACTGGTACGTGACGCGACGATCTTCGGCCGCATCCTGGTGTCGGTGGCCTGCGTCCTCGCGCTCGTCGGCACGGGATTCGTGTGGGGCTACATCCAGTCGGTGAACGGAAACTGGCGCTCGATCGAGGCACTGGACGCCGACGACGACAACATCCGCAACAAGGACGCCCAGCACGGCGACGAAACCTACCTGATCGTCGGCACCGACACCCGGGGCGGCAAGAACTCCAAGGTGGGCGCGGGCAGCGCCGACGACATCGAGGGCGCCCGATCCGACACCGTCATCCTGGTCAGCGTCCCGGCCAACCGTGACCGGGTGGTCGCGGTCTCGTTCCCGCGTGACCTCCAGGTCGACAGGCCCGACTGCGCGGCGTGGGACAACGACAACGGCTCCTACGACAACAACAACGTATTGCCGGCCACCGAGGCGGTCAAGCTCAACTCGGTGTACGCCGAGGGCGGACCGAAGTGCCTGGTGCAGGTTCTCACCGCGATGAGCGGCCTCAACATCAACCACTTCATCGCGATGGACTTCGACGGCTTCGAGAAGGTGGTGCGCGCCATCGGCGGCGTCGAGGTGTGCTCGACGGTCCCCCTCTACGACTACGAACTCGGCTGGATCCTACGCAAGAAGGGCACCAAGAAACTCAACGGCCGCTACGCGCTGAACTATGTGCGCGCCCGCAAGATCGAATCCGAGGGCAACGGCGACTACGGCCGCATCAAACGCCAACAGCTGTTCATGTCGTCGCTGCTGCGGTCGACGCTGTCGGGCAATGTGCTGTCCAATCCGAGCAAGCTCAACGGCATCGTCAACACCTTTGTCAATCACAGCTTCGTCGACGGTGTCGACACGAAGTCGCTGATCAAACTCGCCGAGTCGATGCAGGGTATGGATGCCGGCCGGGTCAGCTTCCTGACCATCCCCACCTCGGGCACCTCCACCGACGGATCCAACAACGAGATCCCGCGCACCGAGGACGTCGACAACATCTTCGACGCCATCATCGACGACGACCCGCTGCCCGGCGAGGCCAAGAAGCTGTCCGAGAAGGAAAAGAAGGAAAAGGAAAAGGCCGCCAAGGAGAAGGCCAAGACGAAGGACGACAAGAAGTCCGGAGACTCATCGACCGGTTCGTCGGCGAGCCCGTCGACCACCACGGCCAAGCCGCAGAAGATGTCGGCGACGGCTCTGGATCCCACCCAGGTGACGGTCCGTGTCCTCAACGGCACCGGACGGGCGGGTACGGCCGCTGCCGCCGCCGACCTGCTCGCCCCCCTCGGCTTCGACATCCCCGGCATCGCGGACGCCTCCGAACAGCGCGACGACACCGTGGTCCGGTACGGGGCGGGCCAGGAGGACGCCGCGGCGACGGTGGCCGCGATGATCCCCGGCGCGACCGTCCAGCCCGATCGCAACGTCAAGTCCGGCGTCGAAGTGATCCTCGGTCACAACTACGACGAAACGATCGGTGATCTGCCCGCGGCGGGGTCGTCGCTGATCGCGGACCGGTTGCCCGCGGTCAGCGGCAGCAACCTTCCGAACGACCTGACCGTCACCAACGCGGGCGACACCACCTGCTCGTGACCGGCCGGCCTGTGCTCTCAGGACAGGGCCCGTTCATACGACGTTCATCGCTGCCTCGCCGGCGCGATCACCCGGCCAAGTAACCTGGACGCCATGCGTAACGCCTATCAAGAGCAGCTCCAGCGCCTGAACACGATTCTGGGCGACATGTGCGAGCTCGCGGGCTCGGCGATGTCTCGCGCCACCCAGGCACTTCTCCAGGCCGATCTGGCTCTTGCCGAAAGCGTCATCGCCGACCATGACCGGATGAACGAGCTGGCCACGCAGGCCGAGGAGCAGGCGTTCGCGGTGCTCGCGCTGCAAGCGCCCGTCGCGGGTGATCTGCGGGGTGTGGTGAGCGCTTTCCAGATCGTCGGCGATGTCGACCGGATGGGCGCCCTCGCCCTGCACGTGGCCAAGATCGCTCGCAGACGTCACCCGGCGACCGCGCTCCCCGAAGAGGTCAGAGGCTACTTCGCCGAGATGGGCCGGCTGGCCATCGCCCTGGCTCACAATGCCCGCGAAGTCCTCAATTCCCTCGACCACGAGGCCGCCGCCCTCCTGGAGGAGGACGACGACGCCATGGATGACCTGCACCGGCACCTGTTCACCGTGCTCATGGACCGCGACTGGGATCACGGCGTGGCCGCCGCCGTCGACGTCACCCTGCTGGGCCGCTACTACGAACGCTTCGCCGACCACGCCGTGATGGTCGGCCGACGGGTGTTCTTCCAGGCCACCGGCAAGCTCCCCGAACAACTCGACGAACTCTCGTAGCCCTGGTTCATGCGGCCACCATCTTGAACCACAGCGCGATCGGTTCCGAGCGGGTCGCCTTCACCGCTCGTAACCCTGGTTCATGCGGCCACCATCTTGAACCCTGAGGCCGAAGCGACGCAGGAGCGAGGGTCACGAAGGGTCCGGTGACCTTTCGACACCTGACGCCACCCCCTCGAACGAAATCCTCAGCCGAAACGACCCGAGATGTAGTCCTCGGTCTCGCGTTTGGCCGGTTGGGTGAACATGGTCTCGGTGTCGTTGATCTCGACGAGCTGACCGGGCTGCCCCACGCCTTCGAGGTTGAAGAACGCGGTCTGATCGCTCACGCGCGCGGCCTGCTGCATGTTGTGGGTCACGATGACGATCGTGTAGTCCTTCTTCAGCTCACCCATCAGGTCCTCGATCGCCAGTGTCGAGATGGGGTCCAGTGCCGAACACGGCTCATCCATCAGCAGCACCGCGGGTGAGACCGCGATGGCCCGCGCGATGCACAGCCGCTGCTGCTGACCACCGGACAGTCCGCCGCCGGGTTTGTCGAGGCGGTCCTTGACCTCGTTCCACAGGTTGGCCCCGCGCAGGCTGCGTTCGGCGACCTCGTCGAGTTCGGCCTTGTTGCGCATGCCCTGCAGTCGCAGCCCGGCGACGACGTTGTCGCGGATCGACATCGTCGGGAACGGGTTGGGCCGCTGGAACACCATACCGATGGTGGCGCGCACGCTCACCGGGTCGACGTCGCGAGCGTAGATGTCCTCCCCGTCGAGCAGCACGCTGCCGACCGCGTAGGCGCCGGGCGTGACCTCGTGCATGCGGTTGAGGGTGCGTAGGACCGTCGATTTGCCGCAGCCCGACGGTCCGATGAAGGCCGTGATGCTGCGTGGTGGAACCTCCAGGCTCACGTCCTTGACGGCGTGAAAGTTGCCGTAGTAGATGTTCAGGTCTTTGATGTCGAGGCGCTTGGCCATGATCGGTCCGTTCTGGGGAGAGGCCCGGCGATGCCGGTTGATGTCACGACTGTTTGGGGGAGAAGACCTTCGAGACGACCTTGGCGCCGAAGTAGATGATCGCGACGAGGATGACCAGCGTCAGCGCGGCACCCCACACGTTGTCGAAGGATCCGGGGCCTTTGCCGTACTCCTGCACCATCATCAGCGGCAGCGACTGCTGGCTGCCGTCGAAGGGATTCCAGTTGGTGGCGCGGGTGGACCCGACGAGGATGAGGACGGGTGCCGATTCACCCATGACGCGGGCGATGGCCAGCATGACGCCGGTGACGATGCCCGAGAGCGCGGTGGGCAGCACGATCCGGGCGATCGTCTTCCACTTGGGGATGCCGAGGGCGTACGACGCCTCGCGCAGGTCCTGCGGCACGATCTTGAGCATCTCCTCGGTGGAACGCACCACCAGCGGCACCATCAGCAGCACCAGCGCGATGGCCACGACGAATCCGGATCGTTCGAATCCGAGGGTGGTGCGCCAGGCCGCATACACGAACAGTGCCGCCACGATCGAGGGGACGCCGGACAGAATGTCGACCATGAAGGTCGTGGCCCGCGCCATCGCCGAGCGTCGGTCGCTGTATTCGACCAGGTAGATCGCGACGAGGATGCCCAGCGGCACCGAAATGACCGCGGCCAGGGCCGTCTGGATCAGCGTGCCGATGATGGCGTTGCCCGCGCCGCCCCGGATCTGCGGCTGCGTCCACCATTGCGGGTCGGCGATGGGTCCGGCACCTTTGCCGACGAGCGTGATCGCCAGCCACACCAGCGGCACGAGTGCCGCCAGCACCGCACCGGCGACGAGCACCCGCACAGCTCTGTCGGTGATCAGGCGGCGACGGCTCAGCGGGGTGAAACCGGACGGCCTGGACTTGACGGGGACGTTCTCCCCGACCGTGACGGACATGTCAGTTGCCCTTTCCACTGATCACCGCGCGGGCCGCGGCATTGACGATGAAGGTGAGCACGAACAGTGTCAGACCCGCGGAGATGAACGCGCCGGTCTTGGCCGGTGAGTCGAACTCGGCGGCGTTGAGTGCGATCTTGCTGGCGAAGGTCTCGCCGCTTTCCATGAGGTTGAGGTTGATCGGTCCGGCCGAGGAGATAATCAGCATCAGCGCCATCGTCTCGCCGAGCGCGCGGCCGAGGCCGAGCATGCCACCGCTGATGTAGCCGGATCTGCCGAACGGCAGCACCGCCACCCGCACGACCTCCCACTTGGTGGCACCGAGGGCCAGCGCCGCCTCCCGGTGGCCGACGGGGGTCTGGGCGAACACCTCGCGGGTCACGGCGGTGATGATCGGCAGGATCATCACCGCCAGCACGATGCCCGCGGTCAGCAGGGTGGCACCGGTGTCCATGTTGGTGGCCTGTTCGGGCTCCCGGAACAGCAGCAGCGCGCTCAGGTTGCCGACGAGCCACTCGTTGAGAGGCGCCAGCACCGGCCCCAGCACCAGGATCCCCCAGAGTCCGTACACGATCGAGGGCACCGCGGCGAGCAGGTCGACGGTGTAGGTGATCGGTCCGACGAGCCGTTTGGGCGCGTATTCGGTGAGGTAGATCGCGATGCCGAGGGCGACGGGCATCGCGATCAGCAACGCGATCACCGACACGAGAATCGTCGTGTACAGCAGCCGGGGGATGCCGAATCTCAGTTCGCCGCCGGAGGTGACCCATTGGCCCTGGTAGGTGAAGAAGTTCGCCTTGTTGTCGAGCAGCGACGGCACCGCCTGCGCGACGAGGAACGCCGCGATCAGGAAGATGACGGCCGTCACGAGCATTCCCGAGCCCACGGCGAGGTTCTTGAACACGACGTCGCCGAGTCGTCTGCTCGTGCCGGTGCCCAGGGTGTGTCCCGGGCCACCGCCATCCGGCCGGGGTGCGGTGTCCGCGCCGTGCGGGCCCTCGTCTTCGGTACGGGGGTCTTGTGTGCGGGACGTCATGGTTCTCTCTATTGCCGAGGTCCGGTCATCTGCCCTGGTCATGTCATCTTCCTCATGTCATTTCCCCCGGACTTGTCGAGTCGCCCGTGCGCGCGGGTGCTCGACACGTGCGATTACGCGCCGGCGTCCAGTGCGTCGATGGTGGTCTTGAGGGTGGTTTTGAACCCGTCGGGCAGCGGAACGTAGCCGAGGGCGCCGAGGCCTTCCTGACCTTCGTCGAGGATCTTGGTGAACGCTTCCTTGAGGGTGCTGCTGATCTGCGAATCGTCGTAGCCGGCCGAGCACACGATCGAGTACGGGGTGAGCACCAGCGGGTAGGCGCCGGCGGCCTTCGAGGCGAACAGCGCGTCGGTGTCGACGACGAGGTCCTTGCTTCCGGGAGTCTTGAACTTCACGCCGTCGAGGGCCTTACCGGCGCTGTCGGCGTTGAGTTCGACCGGGCCCGCACCGAAGTCGACGGCAGCGATACCCAGGTCGTTCTCGGTGGCGAAGCCCCATTCGACGTAGGTGATCGCGCCGGGGGACTTCTTCACGGTGTCGCCGACGCCGGTCGATTTGGCCGCACCCGAGCCGCCCTTGCCCTGGAATTCCTTGCTGTGCTCGTACGGCCACGCGTCGGGGGCGGCCCGCTGCAGAAACCGCTGGAAGTTGTCGGTGGTGCCGGAGCTGTCGCTGCGGTGCACCGGTTTGATGGCGGTGGCCGGCAGGGTGATGCCCGGGTTGAGCCGGGCGATGGCCGGATCGTTCCACGTGGTGATCTTCGAGTCGAAGATCCCGGCGAGAACCTGCGGGTTCAGGGTCAGTTTGTCGACGCCGTCGAGGTTGTAGGCGATGGCGACCGGTCCGGCAACGAGCGGGATATGCCAGGCGTCGTTGCCGCCGCAGCGCGCTTTCGCGTCGGTGATCTCGCTGTCTTTGAGGGCCGAGTCCGAGCCGGCGAAGTCGACGTCGCCGCTGATGAACTTCTTGATACCGTCGCCGGAACCGCTGCCGGTGTAGTCGAGAACGATGTCGGTGTTCTCGGCGAGCTTGTCGCTGAAATGCTCCATGGCCTTTTGCTGCGCGGTCGATCCCTCACCGCTGATCGCCTTGTCGCCGTCGCTGCTGCACGAGGTCGCCAGCACGGTCGCGGCAGCGGCGGTCAGTGCGAGAGCTGCGCCTTTACGGGAAATCTTCACCTCTGGTGTTGCCTTTCGTCCTGCACATACCCCGGACGAGATGCCGGAGCAGATGTCTCCCGTTTCCCGGAAAGCCCGGGCCGGTGTCCGTTTTGACGCTAGGCGCGGCCGGTGGACGAATGCCCGACGCAAGGTGAACTGAGCGTGAATGGCCGAGGTGATGTCGGTGACGTTCCGAGGTGTGCTGTGAGGCACTTCGTTTACCTCACGACGAGAAAAATAGGCTAGCCTATCCTCCGTGCGAGACGTCGACGATTTCCATCCGGGCGACCCGGCATTCCTCTGGTACGTCAACCCCACCGACGGCGAAGCGCCCTGGGAGGCGCAGCAGCGAGTCACACCCTCCTTCGACGTCATCCGGCATCAGGCACGCACCCTCGACAGGCTCGGCTTCTACGGCGCACTGACCACCGCCCGCGAACCGATCTCGCTGATCGGCGACACCACCGATCTGCGTTTCCTCATCCCCTGCTATCCGGGCGTCAAACCGCCGGTGCTGATGGCCGAGGAAGCGCAGGTGTTCGACCAGTACTCGGGCGGGCGCCTGATCATCAACCAGGTCAACGGCGCCGATCCGGTGCTGCGCCGCTACGGCCAGTTCGCCCCGAAAGCCGAACGCTACCGGTTGTCGTCCGAGTACTGGTCGCAGGTCAAGAAGCTGTACCTCGACGACGCCGATGCGTTCGACGGGGAGTTCTTCTCCTACGACAAGCAGTACAAACCGGCGATTCCAGGCCCGCGTCAGCCCGGAGGTCTCCGGGTCTGGGGCACCGGCGCCTCACCGGAGGGCATCGAGCACGCCGTAGACGTCCTCGACGTCTACCTCTCGTTCATGTCCGAACCCGACACTCTCGCGACCCTGTTCAACCAGGTCCGGGCCGCCGCGGCCGAACGCGGGCGCACGATGAAGTTCGGTGTGCTCGCCAGCGTCATCGTCCGCGAGACCGAAGAAGAGGCCTGGGACCGGTTCGAGTGGCAACTCGCGCAGACCAGGCCCGAAACCGTGTTGGCCACCGCCGACCGCAACCTCAGGAGCTTCGGCTACCCGGGCTTGGACGAGCTCACCAGCGACGATCCGCAGGTCCTCGCCCGGATCGAGGCATTGCGAGCCGGTAAGCTCCCCGACCGTTCGGCGCTGGAGTTCGCCCCCAACATGGCTGCGGGCCTGACCACCTGGACCGCCGCCGAACCCCCTTTCGACATCGCGGGCAAGGGCACCGGCACCTACTTCGTGGGCAGCGCCGAAAACGTCGCCAAGGCGATGCGGTCGGTCGGCGAACAGGCCGGCATCGACGCCTGGATCCTGTCCGGCTGGCCGCTGGCCCGCGAGGCCGAGATCACCGCCGAACTCCTCTTCCCTCTGTTGCGGGGCTGACCCGCGACGGGGGCACTCCGACATACCGCGCCGAGGGCCGGATGATCTTGCGGCTCCGGGACTGTTCCAGAATGTTCGCGCACCATCCGACGACCCTGCTCACCGCGAAAGTCGGGGTGAACATCGATCGCGGTATCCCGCAGCTCTCCATCACCACCCCGGCGTAGAACTCGACGTTGGCGTAGCGCGGATGCTCCGGATGAGCTTGTGCGAGAACATCGGTGACTGCTCGCTCGGCCTCCAGTGCCCGCTCCACCAATGGGCCGCCCAGACCGACGGCGATGCCGCGCAACAACTCCGAGCGAGGATCGATGGTGCGGTACACCGCGTGCCCGAATCCCATGATGCGCCTACGTTGCGCGAGCTGCTGCCGCGCCCAGCCGGCGGCGTCGCCGTGTGCCGCGATCTCGTCCAGCGAATCGAGCGCGCGATCGGGGGCACCACCATGCAGCGGTCCCGAAAAGGCGCCGATGGCACCACAGATCGCGGCGTACACGTCGGCGCCGGTGGAGGCGACGACCCGAGCGGTGAACGTCGAGGCGTTGAAACCGTGATCGACGGTGGCGATCAGATACTGTTCGACGGCCCGTGCGTACTGCGGTGCGGGTTCGTGGCCGGTGAGCATGTACAGCCAGTTGGCCGCGACCGGAAGGTCCTCTCGCGGGGGCACCGGGTCGTCGCCGTTGCGCAAGCGATGCATGGCCGCCAGCAGTGTCGGTGTCATCGCCGCGGCGCGCAATGCGTCGGCGAGCCCTTCCTCGTCGGTGGCGTCCCAGAGCGGGCGGGCACCGGTCGCGGCGCCGACCGCGGACAGCGCCGTGCGCAACGCCGACAGTTCGGTTCGCGGTACGCCCAGCAGCGCCGCCGAGGCGACGATGCCGCCGATCTCGGGCGGGATCGGGCGCAACTGCGCGACCGTGCGGGTAAACGCGGCCAACTCGCGATCGTCGGGCAGATGCCCGTGGGCGAACAGGTGCCACACCTGCTCGAAGCTGCTGCGCCGGGCCAGCTCGATCGCGGGATACTGCCGGTAGTGATAGAAGCCCTCCTCCCCGCGCACGTCGCCGATCTCGGTGTCGGCGACGACGACCCCGCTGAGTCCGGGCGGTGCGATCAACACAGCACTCATGGTCTTGCTCCTCTGCTTCCGGTTGGCCTCTCGCCCACCATGACAACCTTGAGCGATATTGGTCAATGTTGATTTAATCAATATATGAAGAGGACGCATTCCCGGCGCTGGCCTGCCCCGATCCACCACGACGGCTGCGACTACCTGACCACCGAACAGGTCGCCAAGGTGCTGGGCGTCAAACCGTCGACCGTGTACTCCTATGTCAGCCGGGGCCGGCTCACCAGCAGCCGCATCGACGGTCACGACGGCAGCGTGTTCGGCGTCAACGAGGTGGAAGCGCTGCTGTCGGGGACCCGCAACCGGCCTCCGTCCGGCGTCGTCGAGCGTATCCGGACGCAGCTGACCCACCTTGACGACGACACTCTGTACTACCGCGGCCGCGATGCCCGGGACCTCGCCCGCACGGCCACATTCGAGGAGATCGCGGAGCTTCTCTGGCAGTCCCCGTGGCCGGACCGACCCGCCGACGAGAAGATCGCGGCTTCGGCAAGAGCCTTCTGCGGCGACCGCGCACGCGATATCGATCGCATCCGGATCGTCGTGGATCTCCTTGGGGCACAAGATGTCCTGCGCCATCGTATCGACCCGGCGTCGGTGTCGGCGGCGGCCGCACTGATCATCGGGACGGCGGTCGCGGCGGTCGGAACACCCGGCCCACACCCCGGAACAACTGTGGCCGAGCGACTTTGGCCCCGATTGACCGCCGAATCAGCCTCCGTCCAACGGATTTCATTGCTCAATGCCGCGTTGGTTCTGCTGGCCGACCACGACCTGTCGGCGGGAACGGTTGCCGCCCGGGTGGCGGCCAGCGCCCGGGGCAGCATCTACGCGGCCCTGGGTGCCGGGCTGGGCGCGTTCGACGGACCGATGCACGGCGGCGCCACCACACTGGCCTACCGATTCCTCCAATCCGCCCTCGACGACCCGGAACGGGCCGTCGCCGAACGCATCGCCGCCGATACCCCGATACCGGGGACCGGCCACATCGTCTATTCCCACCGCGATCCGCGCGCCGGATGCATCCTCGAATTCCTCACCGCTGCAGCCACTCCCGACGTACGCCCGGCCATCGCACTCGAGGTCGTCGCCAGGTCGATCCACACCCGGGACGAACATCGCGGATTCATCACCTCCGATCTCGCCCTCGCCGCGGTGGCCCTGAGCTTCGGGATGAACGACGATGCCGCGGAGACCGTCTTCGCTCTCGCCCGGATGGTCGGCTGGACCGCGCACGCACTCGAGGAGTATCAGGAACGGCGGCTGCGATTCCGACCCGAAGGCGTCTACACCGGAATTCGGCCTCAGCGCTGAGGAGCGGGTACTCCATACGCGACATCGACCGCGTACCGGGTGAATCCGAGCTTCTCGTACGTATTCAATGCGGCGGTGTTGTCACCCTCGACGTACAACATTACTTCCGAGACACCCACGCGGACAAAGTAATACAGACCTGCCAGGGTCAGCAGCCGGCCGAGACCGCGGCCCTGCGCGGCCGGGTCGACGCCGACGATGTACACCTCACCGAGCTCCGGAGACTGCATCTTGGTCCAGTGAAAACCCCAGAGCTGCAACGATTTCCGATCACAGGCCAGGAACAGCCCGGCGGGGTCGAACCAGTCCGAGCCGGTCCGTTCGTGGATCTGCAAAAGGCTCCAGCCGCCCTGTTCCGGATGCCAGTCGAAGGCCGCGTTGTTGACCCGCAGGATCTCGGCGTCGTCGCCGGGTCCGGCGTATGTGCGCAGTTCAATGGACGCATCGAGATCCTGCTCAGGCAGGTCGGAGCCGTCTCCGGCCGGCCGGCGCAGTTGCAGCAGTTCACGATTGCGCGACAGTCCGAGACTCGCCGCGAGCGCCGCCGCACCGGGCAGGTCGCCGTGCGCCCAGATATTCGCTTCGACTCCGAGAAGGCGTGCCTGCGCGAAGGCCTCGCGCACCAGCTCGCGCCCATGCCCGTGGCGGCGATGCCCGGGATCGACAACGGCCTCGATCATCGCCGCCCCGTCACCCGGAGAGACCAGCACAACAGCGTACCCATGAGACGAGAGCACATGCCGCACAACACCTTCGGTGCTATCACCGGTGCCGTCGATCGCCAATCGACCCTGTTCGGACAACGGCTCGACACCGTCGGCCACAGTCGCCGACACGACCAGGTCGTGAGCCCACCGGGCCTGCTCGCCGGTGAGCGATTCGACGACCCGGACATCACTCATCGACGGTCAGTTCCTCATCGGCGTCGTCGAAGTCGTCGGCGTGCTCGTCGCCCTGGTCCGGTGCGGAGTTCCGGCCACGGTTGGGCCGAACCGCCTTGTAGCCGACGTTGCGCACGGTGCCGATCAGCGATTCATGCTCGCTGCCGAGTTTGGCGCGAAGACGCCGAACGTGGACGTCGACGGTGCGGGTGCCGCCGAAGAAGTCGTAGCCCCACACCTCTTGCAGCAGTTGCGCGCGGGTGAACACCCGGCCCGCGTTCTGCGCCAGATACTTGAGGAGTTCGAACTCCTTGTAGGTCAGGTCGAGCGGTTTGCCGCGCAGTCGTGCGGTGTAGGTGCCCTCGTCGATGACCAGTTCGCCGAGGGTGACCTTGCCGGCCGCCTCGTCGGTACTCAGGCCGCGGGTGCGCACCATCAGCAACCGCAGCCGGGCGTCGATCTCGGCGGGGCCGGTGGCGGGCAGGAGGAACTCATCGATCCCCCAGTCCGCGTTGACCGCCACCAGACCGCCCTCGGTGAGGACCGCGGCGACGGGCGTCGCCGACCCGGTGCTGCCGAGTAGGCGGCACAGTCCGCGGGCGGCGGCAAGATCGGTGCGGGCGTCGACGATCGCGACGTCCGCGTTGCCGACCTCCATCAGCGACGACACCTCGGTGGGTGCCACCCGGACGTTGTGCGCGAGCAACGACAGGGAGGGCAGCACCGAATCCGGGTTGGGGTCGGCGGTGAGGAGCAGGAGATCCACGAATGCAGCTCCGATCGGCTACGTCGGGCAGACCGGTATGAATCGGACCCGGTCCGCTTTGTGTCCATCGCCTTACCACCTTGTACGCGACAGATGACAGAATAACGCCAATGTCGGACCCGGCTGTTAACAAGGCGCATACCGAGGGTGGCTCAGGCGCACCCACCAGCACCGGAGCGCGACATTTCCGGCTCCGCCGCCTGCTGATCGTGACCATTGTCATGGTGCTCGGGGTCGCTGCCGTGGCGTATCTCGCCGATCTCGCGGTGGCCGTTCGCGCCGAACGATCGCTGGCCCGGGCGATGCTCGCCACCCCGCGTGTCGACTACGAACCTCAGGTCACCCTGAAGGGTTTCCCGTTCACGACCCACGCCCGCGACGGCCGGTTCTCCGGCTCGATCATCAGTGCGCGCGGTGTCCCGATCGACGGCTGCGCCACCCGCGGCGGCTGTCACGCGGAGATGAGCGTGGTCACGGGGGATCTGCGTGCGGGCCGCAGCGGTTTCCGGTTCGATTCGGCCGACACCCTGGCCGCCGACGACGTGGCCGCCTCGGTCCGGCTCGACTCGCCCAACCTCGGCCGCCTGCTCGGCATCACCGATCTGTACGTCACCACCCCGGCCGAACCGGGTAAGGCGGGGGTGGGCGGACCCGGCGACGGCGTCCTCAAGCGTTCGCACGGGGTGGTGTTGACCGGGACGGTCGCACTGCCGCCCACGCCCCCCGGCGGTCTGCCCACACCCACGAGTTCCCCGTCGGCGTCGGAGTTCACCGGCACGTCGAAGCGGTTGAGCGTGCTGGTCAACCTGGTACTGACCGACGGCCGGCTCGGCGTGTTCGCGTACGGGTTGTACGCGGGCCCCGAAGAGCACGCCGACCCCGGCGACCTCGACACCGACCCGGCGAAGGCGGACCTGCTGCGGGCGGTCCTGAAACGGTTCACCATGACGTTGCCCCGTATCCCGATGCCGTGGGGTATGTCACCCTCATCGGTCACCAGCGCCGGCAGCGACATCCTCATCGAGGGGCGTTCTGCTCATCGTGATCTCAGCCTGAACGGCTTCTGACCAGTACATTCACCCGGTAACCGGACATCTTGGACAGCACCGGACGACCGCGTGTGTGAGCGCTACGTCACGCTGCTGTAGTCTCGTCCCCATGCAACAGCGCCGTGAGTTCCTTCTCACCCGTCGCCGCGCGATCGACTTCTGTCGTTGCGCCACTTGTTGCTGTCGCTGATCAGCGACCGCGCCGCGCTCGATGACCGACGGGTGAGCACACCTCGCCCCGAAGCGTCCTGATCCCGGTGCACTCGACGGACAACCGTGTCCACACCCGCAGAGCGTCCGGCCTTCCCATGTCGTCGTGCTGCAATCTCCCGGCCAGACAACACCCCGAAATCAAGCAAAACCCCGCATGTCTTCCGAAAGGACATAACCATGGCACGCTCCGACGTCCTGGTCAGCGCCGAATGGGCTGAGCAGAACCTCACCGCCGACAAGACCGTCTTCGTCGAGGTCGACGAGGACACCTCGGCCTACGACGGCGGCCACATCCCCGGCGCCATCAAGCTCGACTGGAAGAAGGACCTGCAGGATCAGGTCCGCCGCGACTTCGTCAACCGCGAGCAGTTCTCGGCCCTGCTGTCCGAGCGCGGCATCGCCAATGACGACACCGTCGTCCTCTACGGCGGCAACAACAACTGGTTCGCCGCCTACGCCTACTGGTACTTCAAGCTGTACGGCCACCAGGACGTCAAGCTGCTCGACGGTGGCCGCAAGAAGTGGGAACTCGACGGTCGCCCCCTGTCGGCCGACGCCGTGACCCGCGCCGCCACCGAGTACAAGGCCGCCGATCCCGACAACTCGATCCGCGCCTTCCGCGACGAGACCATCGAGGCCATCGGCGTCAAGAACCTCGTCGACGTGCGTAGCCCCGACGAGTTCTCCGGCAAGATCCTGGCCCCCGCGCACCTGCCGCAGGAGCAGAGCCAGCGTCCCGGCCACATCCCCGGCGCCATCAACGTGCCGTGGAGCAAAGCCGCCAACGAGGACGGCACCTTCAAGTCCGACGACGACCTCGCCGAACTGTACAAGGAGGCCGGTCTCGACGGTGAGAAGGAAACCATCGCCTACTGCCGCATCGGCGAGCGTTCGAGCCACACCTGGTTCGTGCTCCAGGAACTCCTGGGCCACAAGAACGTGAAGAACTACGACGGCAGCTGGACCGAATACGGCTCGCTCGTCGGCGTGCCGGTCGAACTCGGAGAAGGAAAGTAATCAGTTATGTGTGGTGCACCCAAACAGGGCCAGAAGCTGCCGGCCGGCGTTGACGTGGAGAAGGAGACCGTGCTGCTGGGCACCGTCTCCGACGCCGCGGGCGCTCCCGTCGCCGGTGCGTTCGTCCGGTTGCTCGACTCGACCGGCGAATTCACCGCGGAGGTCGTGGCCAGCGCGACGGGCGACTTCCGGTTCTTCGCCGCACCGGGCACCTGGACGCTGCGCGCGCTCAGCTCGGTCGGCACCGGTGATGTCACCGTGAGCCCGGAAGGTCCCGGCGTTCACGAGCACGACATCACCGTCGCCAAGTAATACGGCTGTACCGAAAAAGCCCGGTCACCCCTGTGGTGGCCGGGCTTTTTCGTCGCTGCTGTCAGCCAGCGATGTCGGTGTCAGACGATGTCGGCGGCGAACACCGCGGAACGCTTGAGCATCGCCCGGGCCGGCTTGGGCAGTTCGGGGGCGTTGCTGCCGACGGCCACGATCCGCGGGTTGGTGATGTGCACCACCTTCCCCTTGGGGAGTTTCACGTCGGCCTCGCCGGCGGCTAGCACGTTCTTGGCCCAGTTGGTCTTGCCGTGCATCAGCCCGATGGCCAGTACGTCGCCCTTGCGGAATGAGCTGACCGGCGTCTCGTACGCCTTGCCCGATGTGCGGCCGGTGTGCTTGACGACGCTGAAGACCGGCATCTTCTTGGCCACACCGTTCCACGTGGGCGCGATGTATTTGTTGACGAAGTCCTCGACCTTGCCGGGGATCAGCATCGGGGTTTCGGGGGTGTCGTTCGGGTGCTTGTCTGAGCCCATCGTCGGGTCCTTTCGCTATGTTGCCTGCTTTACCCATCATGCCCCGCACCCCGCCATGCAGGCCGATTCAATCCACCGAAGGTATGCTGGCATACATGAAGAGGACGACCATCAAGATTCCCGATGATCTCGACGCGCGGTTGCGTCATGAGGCGAGTCTGCGGGGCATGACGATCTCGGAGGTCAGCAGGGAAGCATTGGAAACATTCCTCGACGTGGGCCCGCGCCGACGTCTCGGTGCCGCCGGCGCGGGCCGCAGTGGGCGCAGTGACATCTCCGAGCGCATCGAGGAGATCCTGGCCGCAGAAGTCGAGCGCACAGAAGTCGAGCGCACAGAAGTCGAGCGCACAGAAACCGACCGGTAGTGGCCCTCATCGTTGATGCCGGGCCGCTCTATGCCTACGTCGACGCCGACGATGCACACCACCACGCCTCACTTGAACTTCTCGAAACACATCCGGGGCCGCTGGTCGTCCCGACACTCGTGATCACCGAAGTGGTCTACCTTCTCGGTAGCCGGTTGGGCGCAGACGCCGAAGTGAGGTTTCTGGGCGACCTCGCGGCCGGTCATTTCGCCGTCGAACCCGTCGCGGCGCCGGACTGGTTACGTATAGCGGAGCTGGTAGCCCGATACCGCGACCTGCCACTCGGCACAGCCGACGCATCCGTGGTGGCCGCCGCAGAACGCCTTGGTGCAGAGACCATTGCCACGGTCGATCGGCGCCATTTCTCGATGGTACGCCCACGGCACGTCGGGTCATTCGCGTTGCTCCCGTAACCGTCGACCAGGATGCGCGGCCCGTGGCCTAGCCAAACACAATGAAGCCGATGGCCTCGTCGGTGCAGGATACGGGCCAGGAGGTCACGATCATGTATAAGGCAGTCACCGTCAAGCGCGGTATGTGGTTGATCCGTGCTGACATCGAGCCCTGATCCACCGCATGGCAGGCGATTCCGACCGCACTTGGCGAGTCGATCACGAACATCCTCGGGGGTCCGGGACATCTACACCGACATCGGGTGAGTGTGCCCTTAGTTCGGTTGTTCCGTCAGACCGGCGGTAGACTCTCGCCGTGGTCATTTTCTTCGAGGTCTTGTTGGTGCTCGCCGCAGTGCTGATCACCTGGTTCGCCGTCTACGTGCTGTACCGCCTGGTCAACGACGAATCGTGACCGGCCCGTCCGACGACGGCACCGTCCCCGGGCCGGCTCCGCGCCGCTCCGGTGATGAAGCCGTGGCCGACGCCGAGTCACGGGCGCTCGAATCGGGCAGCCGCGAACGCAACGTCCCCACGTGGGACGATCTGCCTCTGCCCGCCGACACCGCCAACCTCCGCGAGGGCGCCGACCTGCATCCGGGTCTGCTGGGCCTGCTGCCGATGGTCGGTGTGTGGCGCGGCGAGGGCGAGGGCCACGACCTGCTCACCGGCGACGACTATCACTTCTCCCAGCAGATCGTCGTCAGTCACGACGGCCAGAACTTCCTCAACTGGGAGTCCCGTTCCTGGGTCATCGACGACGACGGCAACTTCGTCGGCCCCGACCTGCGCGAGACCGGTTTCTGGCGGATCGGCGACGACGACACCATCGAGCTGCTCCTGGCCCACGCCGAGGGTTCGATCGAACTGTTCTACGGCAATCCGCTGAACCAGACGTCGTGGGAACTGGCCACCGACGTCGTCATCAAGGCCGAGTCCGGCGCGCACACCGCCGGCGCCAAACGCCTCTACGGCCTGGTCCCCGACGGCGACCTCGCCTACGTCGAAGAACGCATTGATACCGACGGCGACCTCACCCCCCGCCTGTCGGCCAAACTCCGCCGCCACGTCGGCTGATCGCTGACCTGAACGGAGAACAAACGGCCCCCGTACCGCTTCACGAGGAAGCCTGGCCGACGGACGGTCGGGGTACGGAGGCCGGGTGACCATCTGGGATTCGCCTCGGCGAACCAGGGCCGGAACACCTCAAGGTGTG
>NZ_JAGQTN010000016.1 GCF_020438995.1 Gordonia sp. (in: high G+C Gram-positive bacteria) | reverse complement strand
GCTGCTCGGTGATTCGGTCGACCCGCACAATGGCAAATGCGTCCGGTCCAGCGCCGGAAGCGTCTTCCACCTGCCGATCGTCCGGGAACGGTCGATCACCGACGGCCTGAACCGGATTCGCGCCGCCGGAATCACCACCTTGGCGACTGCCGCCGACGGCGAACTGTCCCTCGACGACGCGGGCGAGGTACTGGCCCGGCCGACGGCATGGCTGCTCGGCAATGAGGCACACGGCTTGTCCGACGAGGTCCTCATCGCCGCCGATCATCGAGTTTCCATCCCGATCCGCGGCCGCGCCGAAAGCATCAACATCGCCGCGGCGGCCGCCATCTGCCTCTACGAAAGCGCCCGCGTCCAGAACCGATAGCTTCGCGCTCATCGCTTCCGCTCACGCTCTCCCGATCCAGTCGGTGAGCGTCGTCGCATCCGGTGAGCTGAAGCGCCGAGGTGGCCGTGTGCACGAGGTCAGAGATCTAACGTTCGAGACCGTTGCTGTCCGAGTAGCTTAAGTGGATGCCGAATCGCGATGTCGGCTACCTCTACGATGTGGCTCGCAATGCTATGGCGATACCACCTGCCTTCACCGCAGCCGCGAGGGAGGTCCCGACGAGGCGGATCGGGGCGCGAGCAGCAATGTGCTGACGCGCCATAGACGTGCCCGCCAGATCTGTCAGAGTGGTATGGCATATTCAACGCCGTGAATGTGACTCGCGCCCGCCGGTGTCTACAGCTACTGTCCGACGCAGAGATCGATGACCTACTTGTATCCGGGCCGTTCCTTGCTGACGTCGTGCGAAAAAGCGGAAATCGCCGCAATAGCAAGCCTATCGATGTCGAGACGGTGCGGGAATGGCTCAATATCCCAACCCAATCGAATCGCGTTTTAGGAGAGCTCGCGACCAGTTTTCGGAAACATCATGCGACGACGCACAGCACCCACACCGGGTGCGGACCTGGGGTGCAGGCGTTGATCGCCCTCGCCGAGAGCAAGACTGACGATGAGTTCCGGACGGCGCTCGACCAGATCCGCTCGGGCGTACCCTCTGCGCCCGGCGGCCGCCACTCCATCAAGGACTTGGTCTCACAGGACAATTTCGACGAAGCTGTGCGCCTGTTCGCGCAGATGCGCGCGCACGGAGAACAGTTGTCGGAGGTGCTGAGCGCAGCGAAGGAACGCACCCACTCGGGTGGTGCCGTAGACCTGTCCGAAGCGGTCAGCTTGGTCGACGAGTGGAACGTGGCCAGGGTTGATGCGTTCGCCGCACTGACAGCTGACACCCCCGATTCAGACGACGGATTCGAAGTACTTGATATTTTGTTCGAACGTGCTGAATCCGCCCGCGAGAGCGCGGCCCAAGAACAGTTGCAGCGAGAACTGGACCGGCAGGCGAAGCGGGATGAGCTCGACAAGTTCGAGCAATCCCTCATCGGTTTGGGGCCGCTCAAGGACTCGAGCTCGGTGATGGCCACTGCTTACGAGGAAGCGATTGCGCGGATCGCTGAACTCAAGGAACAGTTGACGGCCCTCGAATCGAGGGCCGAGCACGGTGACCCGGTTCAATCTGTTGACGACGCTGGGGCGAACGAGTGCGAATCGGGCCAGGACGTTGTCTCGGCCGACCACTGTCTCGTCGACGTCGAACGGGAAGGGTACGCCCCCGAGCAGGAACCGGAAGCGGGGGGAGAATTCGAGACCGAAGCCGCGGTCGATGCCTCGACTGCCTCCGCGGAGGCCATCGATGTTTCTGACACGCCCGTCCTTGACGAGGTCGTGCCGACCACACAGGCGCAGGCCACTGATGTGCCGGAAGTTGGAAGCGAACAGGTCGATGCCTCCGACGAGGCGGCAGTCGCCGCCGAGCCTGAGGAGATCGTGTCCGCTCGCGGGGACGCTGACGCCAGCGAACCCAACGCGTCCGATAGCGTCGCGGGCGGTGACCAGCCTCCGCTGGTGACGGATGTCGACGTGGCAGGCGAGATCGAAGCTCATCTGGCTGCCTCCCGGTATGGCGCGGCCTGGGCTGTTGCGGCAGCCGCCGTTCGCTCTGCCGCCGACATCGACGCGTACCGATTGGCTGCGGCGGCGTTCCACAGCGGTCCAGGGCGTCTCGAGCCGGTGGAAGTGCTGACTGAGTTCGCAAAGATGGACGATCGTTACTTCTCCGACCCGGACACAGCGCGAGTCGCTGTCGCAGCCCTGCTGCGGGCATCGCTGACCGTTGGGTGGGCACCTACCTCGGAGATGGCGGACGTCATCTCAGCAGCGAACCTCGACATGCCGTGGTCTCAGTTGGTAGTCGCCGCCCAGGATGTCCGGATGTTCGTCCCGGAGCACTTGGCCGTCAACAACGAAGAGCTGAACCTGGAGAAGGTGCAAGCGGAAGCCCTCAAGCGGTTCGACGCATTGACCAAGAAGCGCATCAACTTCACTCGTGCCGACAACGTTCGCCGCTACCTTCTTAGGTCCGGCGAAGTCCTTGGCCGTGCGTTCACAATCGTGGCCGATACGCCCGGCGGCGATCAGGGTCGGAAGGATTTGGCCGCGATCGCCGCCGAACTGGCGAACCCGAACAGGATCATCGCCGCGGCGGATGAAGAAGTCAGCAGCCGGCAGCAGCTGAAAGAGGCGATCATCGGGAACGCACGCAACAGCTTGGACGAGATGATCAGCGAAGTTGCTGAACTTGTCGATCGCGCGCTGACTGCCTCCGTGAAGGTCACCGGTCAGTCAGGAAACTCCGGATCGGACAAGCAAAACGACCTTCTCGCCGCAGCGCGAATGGCACTGTCGAAGGGCAGCAACGGTGGTCCCGGCGCTGCGGCCCTGCGTCAGCTCGCGGCGTGGATACTGTCCGCGGATGTCCATTCGCGTGCTCTTCGGACCGTCGATGAGGTCCTGTTCATCGACACGCTGCCGGCCGTGCATGTACTTCGGAGCAGCGAGGGCGTGCCCGTATTCGAGGGGCTGGCCTCCGCCGACCGCGATCAGGTCATCGCAGACCTACACGACTTCGACAAGCTGTCGGGGGAGCAGCTGGTCAAGGCGTACGTCGCAAGTGGCAATCTGATGGCGGCCGACGCCGCCGCGGCATCCGACCCGGACTTGCTGGCCACAGTCGAATCAGCGCGGGGTGAATGGGTCGGGAAGCTCCGTCGCCGTGTGTCGGAGGCCCGCGGCGACATCATCCAGACCTTCGTCAACGACTACGCGCAGCGCGACCAGGTTAATGCCGAAGCCAAACTCGTCGGCCCATCGAAGTATGACCAGGACAGGTACGACCTCGAGCTGCAGAAGCTGGCTGAGCTGCAGGCCTCGTTGAAGGCGCATCGTGCGGCGACGGCGTCCGATCTGCGTGGAAAGATCGAAGTGCTGGAGACTGTCTCGAAGGAGGACCGCGCGTTCATCGGTGACCGGATCGCCGAAGAGGACTTCGTCGGCGCGCACGAACTGCTGGCGCAGGCCAATGCTGGCAAACCGCTGCCGAAGCTCGTGAACTCCATCGACGGCAACGCTTCTCGGTTCAATCGGTTCCGCGAGATCGTCGCCACGCTGGCGCCAGCCGATATCGACGGCATCATCGATCAGTTCGAGAATGCCAACAATAGGCAAGTGAGCGGTGATCACCGCGGAGAGCTGCGAGCCTGGGCGGAACTCGGTGACCGCAGCGCGAGCCGCAGCAAGCAGACCAAGACCATGGATGCTGTGCTGAACACGATCGGACTGCATCTCAAGACGTTGGGAGACCGGCAGACCGTTGCCGGACGTAACCCGATGTACCAGGTTCACGCGTCTCGGCACGATAAGTCCCTCGTCCCTGGCCTGGGGTCGGAGGCCCCCCACTACCAAGTGGCAGTGGTGAATGATCACGCCACGCTGCGCCAGACGTTGATGGCCTTCCGTCCGCCGATGGGGCCGAACATCGTTCTGGTGAACGGCGTGCTGTCCCTAGACGAACGTCGGCAGTGCCTGGTGGTCTGTCGCCGAGAGAAGATCAGCGCGATCGTCGTGGACCACGCCGTCGCGGCGGCGGTCGTCACGACCTCGCCGCTGTCGTTCTCCGCGACGCAGCAGTTGACACTGCCGTACACGTGCTTCTCCCACTACGCGTCGGCGTCCGGCCACGTCCCGGACGAGGTGTTCGTCGGTCGGCGAAGCGAACAAGCTCAACTTGAAGCGATGACCGGGTCGATGTTCGTCTACGGCGGCCGCCAGCTCGGCAAGTCGGCGCTGTTGCGGAAGATCCAACGGGACTTCGCCGAAGTCGGAGATCAGCAGGCGATCTACATGGACCTGTCGCTGAAGGGGCTAGGTAGCTGGGGCGAGCCGCTTGAGTTCTGGAACGGTCTGTACAGCGAGCTCGCCAGGATCGGCATCGTCGCCCACGATACCCGTGTACACAAGCCTGAGCCGGTCACCAAGGCAATCAGGAAGTGGCTCAAGAACAAGACCGGTCGGCGACTGCTCCTGCTGCTTGATGAGGCCGACAAGTTCCTCGAGGCGGAGTCGGCGATCGGCTTCCCGAACATCAGCCCGCTCAAGGATCTGTTCGACTCCACAGGGGGTCGGTGCAAACCGATCTTCGCCGGCCTCCACAAGGTCCAGCGGCTGCAGAACGTCGCAAACACCCCGCTCGCGCACGGCGGTCAGGACATCCTGATCGGCCCGCTCACCGGTGGTGCTGCCCTCGACCTCGTCGTCGGCCCGTTGCAGGCCTTGGGCTACGACTTCGAAGAACCAACCCTGGTGTGGCGGCTTCTGGCCCACACGAACCTGCAGCCCGGCCTGATCCAGATCGTGTGCATCGGGCTGATCGAGCACCTCGAGGCGAGGGCGCTCGGAGCGGACGAGCCGCTGGTGACGATCACTGCCGCCGACATCGATGCCGTCACGCAGAACCCGAAGATCCGTCGCGACATCGCAGACCGTCTACGCCTGACCATCACGCTCGAAGACCGTTTCCACGTCATCGCGTTGGTGGTGGCCGTCATGGGGATGGAAACGGATTTCCGGGACACCTACACTGCGGCCGAAATCCGCGAGCACTGCGAGCTGTACTGGGAGGACGGGTTCCGCGGGTTGAATACCGCCGAGTTCGACCTGTACCTGGAAGAGATGGAAGGCCTCGGCGTCCTCTCGGCCGACGGCAATGGCAAGTACTCGATGCGGTCGCCGAATATCGTGAACATGCTCGGTTCGAAGAACGAACTCGAGACGGCGCTGCGAGAAAATGAGTTCCAGTTGCCCAATGACTTCAACCCCAAGTCCGCTCGTCGCGAGGTCACCCTCGCATCGGGGCAGTCTGTCCGCAGTCCGCTCACCGAGCAGCAGCTGGCCGAACTGCTCCCCAATGCGGCGACTCACCCGGCGAAGAACTTCGTCATCGTCGGCAGCGCGGCGCTCGGCCTCCACACAGCCATCCCGACGCTCAATGACGTTGCGCTCAACCGAGGGATCAGCCTCACCGTCATCGACGCGGCATCGGACACTGTCGGATCGGAACTCGTCGAGTTCAAGTTTGCTCCAGGAGGCACTGCTCGTCCGCGGTGTCTGATTGTCGACGCCACCACGACCGACCACAGCACCGCGGCGCGCCTGGCTGCCACGGTGGCGTCGATGCGCCGACGGTCCCGTGGGCACCTGATCATCGTGGTCGGGCAGACTGCCTTGGCGGCCGCCCCCAAGTTCTTCGACCATGAGACAGTCGTGGACACGACCATCGTGCACACCAGCCGCTGGACCCGCGACGGGCTGCGGTCATGGCAGGACAACTCCTTCGCGTCTCCGTCGATGCAGTGCAATCTACTCGAGGCGTCGCGGGGGTGGCCGGAGTTGGTCGCTTCGGCCATCGACAACGTCACCGACGGCCAAAGCCACAGTGAGGAACTGGCACGACTCGACCAGTTCCCCGCCGATAAGGCGACTGCCGAACGGTTCCTGTTGTCAGTAGGCATCACCGAAGCGGGCACCCGTGGGCTGCTGCGGACCTGGTACGAGTACACCGACGACAAGTACGAGTCGGTGCCGGAGATCGCCGCAGTGCTTGATACTGACAGCGCCGACATGTACGACCTCATCGAGGAGTTCACCGCGCGGGGCGCCGTTGACCAGGTTGCTGACAATTACCGTGTCGACAAGATCGTGGCACGAGCACTGACCCGACTGGCTACGGCGTGACCCTCGAGGCACTGGCCAGGATGCCGGGGCCAGCAAGATTCGTCGCCGCGGTCGAGGAGGCCGCAGCAACGAATCCTGTCGTGGTTGTCGTCTTTCCTGACCATGCCGTCACCGATGGGACGGCTGACCAGATCCTCGACGAACTGTCGGCCACGATCACTTCGAGCTGTGGCCTCGAGTGCGCCGATGACGTGTTTCCCGTCCGAGTCCTGGCGTCTTTTGGCGCCCGCGGAGCGGAACTGACCGACTACGACGACTGGGACACGATTATCAATTGGACAGGGTGGCACGGTCAGACCGTGATCGTTCCAGCGTGGGAGCACCCCGACGTATCCGACATCATCAACCGTTGGATACCGCAGCCTCGCGCCTCAACTCTCGCACCGGATCGCATCCCTACCCTCTTGATTGCTACGTCCCTCGAGTACACCGACCGCTTGGTGATCGACCGGCTGGACCCGACCGTGGTCAGCGTGCACTGGTGGTGGGGTGTATTCGACCGGCTCGATACCGAACTGCAGCTGTCCACTGTCACAGTTTCGCGGCCGGTGGGCGACCTCGTCGCAGTGGCGGTCATGGTTGAGCTCTCGGGCTGGGACTTGTCTTTCCTGCACAATCTCGTCGACAACTGGGACCGGCGGACCGACAGCGCAGCGGGCGTGGTCGGGCAATGGCGGCAATCCCGCGAATCGATCGACTCAGCAGTGGCTGGCCAATGGGTGCACTACCCCGGGGAGCCGCTGCCAACGTCGCCGCCCCCGCCGATACAAGACGCCTGGCGGACGGGCCGGATCGACCGGTGGGGCCACCACATCCGGTGGGCTCCACACGCGATTGATGAGGCGGAGGTTCACCGCCGATTGTGGCTCGCGCACAATCGTGCGCTCATCGGGCACGTGGATGAAGAACGCACCCACTTCGAGAAGACGATCCGCGACATGATCTCTGACACCGACCTGGCGACACTCGATGACCCAAGTAGCGAGATCATCGAGATCGGGTCGCTGTACTGGCTCAGTCACAAGGCGTCGGTGCGGCTCTCACACGAACAGAAGCGACGGCTCAGGCACTTTCGAGACCTACGCAATGCGTTGGCGCACCAGACTCCTCTCAACGATGTGCAACTGGACGCGACAAGAACGTACCTTGCCTTTTAGTGTCCATCGGGGAGATACAACGCCCGCGCATGAGAGACTCATCGACACCGTGCAGTCGATGTGGGAAAATCCCACATATGGACGGGAAAACGCTTGGCGAGCGGGTTGCCCGGGCACGTGTCGACCTTGACCTCACACAGGAACACCTCGCGAACCGTGTCGGGATCGAACGCACCGCACTGGGCCGTATCGAGAAGGGTGAACGCAAGGTATCGGCCGTGGAACTGGTCGAACTGGCCGCAGCGTTGGGCGTGCCGCTGGCGTGGTTCGTGCGTGACCCGTTGCCGGCTGTGGTGAGTCGACGCACTGATG
>NZ_JAGQTN010000176.1 GCF_020438995.1 Gordonia sp. (in: high G+C Gram-positive bacteria) | reverse complement strand
TCGATCCGCATGTGCGCGTCCGCGGGACGCGGATCGGGCGGATTGACGGCCAGCTTGCCGTCCGTGAACTCGTATACATACCGTTCGTCGGTCCCGCGCAGCCGGAGGTCGTACGTCGCGGTGTGGCCGCGGCAGGTATCCGGGTTGAGCCAGCCGGCCAGCACCTGATGACGGCCACGGGCCACCAGCGGAACGTCGTCGCGGTCAATGTGCCACGGCGCCCGGACCGTGCGGGCGATGTCGTGGCCCCAGATCAGCAGTTCGCCGATCAGGATGCCCAACGCGGCGTCGCAGCGCACTTTGCTGCCGTCGGGAAGCACCGCGCACGCCACCTGGGCGCTCATATGTTTGACGGTGTCGAGCAGTACGTCGAGATCGGTGCGCAACTGATGCACGCAGGCGGGGATGCTGCGCGTGAGCGTCGAGTCGATAGCCCGGGGGTCGTGGGTGGGCATCTCGGCGGGGTCACCCGACCAGGACGCGGCGTCGGTGGCCAGCGCGAGCAGCCACGACGGGGTGCGGGCTACCTGATTGACGCACTGGTGGACGCCGAGAGACGGATTGTCGGTCAGTGGGAGGTCGTGGTCGGGGAGCATCGAGGTCAGCTCGACGAACTGGTCGCCGACCCGGCGCGCGGCGTCGATGTAGTCCAGTCGCGAGAACATCGTGTTCATCGGTACTGGTCATCTCCCTTCACGCCGGACGGACACCCGACCAACGTTAGAAGCATGACGACCGTTCTGCGAGCCCGGACCGGCACCTGATGTGTCTTCGTGACCAACGGGCCTCCGGACGCACTGGAATGATGGTGCGATGGAGAAGATTCTCGTCGTCGTCATCGGGGTGCTCGTGGTGGCCCTGGCACAGGAGATCGGTCCCCGTATCCGGATTTCGCCGCCTCTGATCCTCGTGGTGACAGGTGCGATCATCGGCATCCTTCCGATGGTCCCCGAGGTCGAACTCGATCCCGAATGGATTCTCGTCGGTGTGCTGCCGCCCCTGCTGTACTCGGCGGCGGTGTCGATGCCCGCGATGGACTTTCGCCGTGAGCTGGGCACCATCAGCGCGTTGTCGTTCCTGTTGGTGCTGGTCAGTGCGGTCGGGCTGGGCTTCTTCTTCGCCTGGCTGATCCCCGGTATCGGCATCGCGACGGGTATCGCGCTCGGCGCCATCGTCAGCCCCACCGACGCGGTGGCCACCTCGATAGCCAAACGGGTGGGGGCGCCGAGCCGGGTGATCGCGGTCCTGGAGGGCGAGAGCATGCTCAACGACGCGAGTGCGCTGGTGCTGATGCGGGCGGCCGTCGCCGCCACCTCGGCCGCGGCGCCGGTGTCGTTCGCCGGTGTGGCGGGCGAGTTCGTGGGCGCGGTCGTCGGGGCCGTGATCATCGGCGCTGTGGTGGGTGTGGTGAACCTGCGGGTGGGGGCGCTGGTGCGCAACGCGACGGTGAACACCGCGATCTCTTTCACGGTGCCGTTCCTGGCGTATCTGCCCGCTGAGGAGCTGGGCGCTTCCGGCCTGGTCGCGGCCGTCACCGCCGGGCTCGTCACCGGCACGGGCGCGGTCAAGTACCTCACCCCGCAGCATCGCTTCTCCGACCGGCAGAACTGGCGGACCATCGAGCTGATCCTCGAGGGTGGCGTGTTCCTGATCATGGGTCTGGAGCTGTACGGCCTGGTCAAAGACGTGCAGCGGGACCACACCGGTGTCCATGCCGCGATCGCTGTCGGCGTCGCGGCGCTGTTGGTGGTGACGGTGATCCGGGCACTGTATGTGGTGCCGCTGGTGTGGTGGCTCGGCCACAAGGCACGCCGGCGATCCGATCAGCGTGAGTACCTTGCCGACGCGAGCGAGGCGGTACATGCGCGCAGGCTGGAGTTCGGGCAGGCCGAGCGCTCCGCGAAGCGCAAACCGGGCGTGCGGCGGAGGTTGCGCCGCCGGCGGCTGGGCGACCTCGGCGAGGCAGACCTGAGCACTGTGTCCGCCGACACCGCCGCACTGTACGACTCGCGGCTGACCCGGCGCCTGGCCGACATCGACTACGTGCTGGCCGCGCCGATGGGCAAGGCGGAGGCCACGATCATCATCTGGGCCGGTATGCGTGGTGTGGTCACGCTCGCCGCCGCGCAGACACTGCCCGCCGAAACCCACTCGCGGCCGATGCTGGTGCTCATCGCGTTCGTGGTCGCGGCGCTGTCCCTGCTGTTGCAGGGCGGGACGCTGCCATCGCTCATCAAACGACTCAAGTTGCCGGACATGTCGCAGAACCGGGCGGCGGGCCGGGCGCGGCTGCGCCGGGAGATGGCGATCGCCGCGACCAAGGTCATCTCCGCGTCGCCGGCGGTTCAGGATTCTCCGGCGCTGAGGGCCCGCGTGGTGCAGTGGACGCAACGCACCGACGAGCAGAAGCAGGCCGACGACGAGGACGACGACACCAGGTTGTCCCCGGCGCAGATCGGTGCCGAATACGCCCGCATCCGCCGCGCCATCATCGCCGCACAGCGTGAGATTCTGCTGCGCCACCGCGAGTCCGGGGTCTACAGTTCGGGACTGCTCACCCGCGAACTGGCCCAGCTCGACGCCGAGGAGATCAGCCTCGACATGCGCGCCGCCGAATAGCGTCTCGCCGGTGGTGCCGCGCCGTGCCGGGTCACTCAAGAAGCGCAGGTGCGGTCGCCATCATCGTCATCACCGCGGCGGCGAGCAGAAACCAGGAGGCGCCCTGCCACACCTGCCAGCGGCCCCCGGCGCGCCACGTGCGGTAGGTGATCCACAGCGCACCGAACGCGCCGATGAACATGACGGCCGGGGCGACGGCGATCATCGTGGTGCGTAGCCCGCCCGAGGACAGTGCGGCCACGGCGAAGCACGCGAGCGCGAAAGTGACGGTGATGATCCCGTGGGTCACCGCCCGGCGGAGGCTGGTTCCCGACTCGCCATGTTGCGGTCGCCCCGTGTTCATCGCCTGTTCCTTTCATGGTCACCGAATGAACGTCCGTACCAGTCTACGCGCCCGGAAAGTGCCCCTGATCAGGACCAATGTCTCTGGCATCCGGTCGGGTGCGCGGTGAGAATAGACGGTGAGGCTGAGAAATCAACGGAGAGTGAGGCCACACATGAACGCGATCCTCGTAGGCGTCGACGGATCGGAGGCATCGACCGGTGCGGTGCGCTGGGCGGCCCGGACAGCGGAGCTCGAGGGTGCCGATCTGAAGATCATCGGTGTCTACGACGTGCGGACGAGCAACTACGCCCCGGGCCTGATCATCCCGCAGGACGTCATCGAGGCGGTGCGCCAGGACGCCACCGACGCAGTGAACGCCGCGGCGGCGGTGGCCAAGGAGACCGCGCCGCCGGTCACCGTGCAGGCGTCGATCACCGATGGCGATGCCGCGCACGTGCTGCTCGAACTCGGCAAGGACGCGTCGGCCATCGTGCTAGGCACCCGGCAGCTCGGAAGTTTCCGCGGCCTGTTCCTCGGCTCGGTGAGCACCAGCGTCGCCGCGCACGCACACGGCCGGGTCGCGGTCATCGCCGGCGCGGGTGGCGACGGACCGGTGGTGGTGGGTGTCGACGATTCGCCGGTGAGCGATGTCGCCGTGGCGGAGGCGTTCCGGCAGGCGTCGCTGCGCGGTGTGCCGCTGGTCGCGGTGCACACCTGGACCCCACTCGACGCCGACGCGCTGCACGGCTACGGCATCGAAACCGATGAGATCATCCGGATGTCCGAGGAGGCACTGGAGGCGCTGGGCGAGCGGCTGGCGGGATACCGGGCCGACTACCCGGACGTCACCGTCAAACATGCGGTCCTGCCCGACGAGCCCGCCAAGGCCGTCCTCGATGTGGCCGGTAAGGATGCCTCGCTGATCGTCGTCGGCAGCCGCGGCCGGGGCGGTTTCAAGGGTCTGCTGCTGGGTTCGACCAGCCAGAAGGTCATGCATCAGGCGCAGGTCCCCGTACTTGTGGCGCGTACGTGATGCCACGTTCGCCGCGCCCGATAGTCTCGACGCATGGTGAGGGCAAGTGGTAACGAAGTAGCCCAGCGACACCCGGGTGCGGTGGCCAAGCGCCCGGGTAGCGCTGTGGTGAAGCAGCCCGGCGACGACGTGTCGCCGCGGCCCGGGGCGCAGGTGTCCGACGGAACCGGCGACGTCCCGAAAACGTACAAACCCGCACGTGTGGCGCTCGCGCTCGGCAGCGGCGGCGCCCGCGGTTACGCCCATATCGGGGTGATCGCCGAACTCGCCGATCGCGGCTACGAGATCGTCACCGTGTCGGGGTCGTCGATGGGTGCCCTGGTCGGTGGCCTGCACTGCGCGGGCAAGCTCGACGAGTTCGTCGACTGGGCGTCGACGCTGACCCAACTCGACCTGGTGCGGTTGATGGACGTGTCGTTGTCCAAGTCGGGGGTGATCGGCGCCGAGCGTGTGGTGGCCAGGGTGCGCGAGATCCTGGGCGAGGTCACCATCGAGGAGCTGGCGACGCCGTTCACCGCGGTGGCCACCGATCTCACCGCCGGGCGGTCGGTCTGGTACCAGCGCGGCAGTCTCGTCGACGCGATCCGCGCGTCGATCGCGATCCCGGGCGTGATCAGCCCGCACACCTATCAGGGGCGCATCCTCGGGGACGGCGGCATCCTCGACCCGCTGCCGGTGGCGCCGACCGTCGCGGTGCCCAGCGATGTGACGGTCGGGGTGATCCTCGGCAACGATTTCACACCGGAGGAGGGGGCCTCGCGCGGTTCCCTCGTCGGCGGTGTGGTGCGCCGCAATGTGGCCCCCCTGCTCGACAACGAGTTCGTCAAGGCCTTCCGCGACCGGTTCGGTGTGGAGATCCTGGACTATTTCGATCAGCCGGACAGCCGCGAGGTGGTGCCCGCCGACGCCGAGTCCGATCCGGCGGCTCCCTCCCGGATGGGCAAGGTGGAGGTCCTCACCCGCTCGCTCGACATCATGCAGGAGGCGCTGGCCCGATATCAGTCCGCCTCCCATCCGCCCGACGTGCTGATCCGTATACCGCGAAAAGCCGCCCGTACCTTGGAGTTTCACAAGGCGGTCGAGCTGATCGAGATCGGTCGCGCGCTGACGGCGACCGCGCTGGATCAGTTGCCGGAACGGGTCTGAGTGCGACGCATTCCGCGTGGCATCTGGGTGCTGTTGTCGGCGAATGTCGTCATAGCCCTCGGTTACGGGCTGATCGCGCCCGCGCTGCCCAGTTTCGCCCGCAGCTTCGACGTCGGGATCACCGCCGCGTCGGCCGTCGTGTCGGCATTTGCGGTGATGCGGCTGATCTTCGCACCCGGTGCGGGACGGTTGATCTCGATCGTCGGGGAACGCCGCATCTACCTGATCGGGCTGCTCATCGTCGCGATGAGCACGCTGGTCTGCGCGTTCGCCCAAAACTATTGGCAGCTACTGGTTTTCCGTGGTCTCGGCGGTATCGGGTCGACGATGTTCACGGTGTCGGCGATGGGTCTGCTCATCCGGATGGCACCCGACGACATCCGCGGCCGGGTGTCGGGGTACTTCTCGGCCGGTTTCCTGATCGGCAACATCACCGGCCCGCTGATCGGCAGTGCGCTGGTCGGTTTCGGATTGCGGATGCCGTTCGTCGTGTACGCGGTCGCGCTGATCGTCGCGTCCGCGGTGGTGGCCACCCAGCTGCGCGCCGACGACGGTGGCGAGCGGTCCGGGACGCCGGCCGGCGGCGACGCCGTCGCGCTGGCCACCGCCTGGCGCAATCGGGCCTACCGGGCGGTGCTGGTGTCCAACTTCGCCAACGGCTGGGCGTCGTTCGGGGTGCG
>NZ_JAGQTN010000015.1 GCF_020438995.1 Gordonia sp. (in: high G+C Gram-positive bacteria) | reverse complement strand
GTGCGCCCGTAGGGATTCGAACCCCAAACCTTCTGATCCGTAGTCAGATGCTCTATCCGTTGAGCTACGGGCGCGTGCTATTCAGTTGTCGTCGCAGTCTTACGACCGTGACGTGGCGGAGGCGAGAGGATTTGAACCTCCGGTCCCGTTTTAGCGGGACAATTCATTAGCAGTGAATCCCATTCGGCCGCTCTGGCACGCCTCCTGGCGAAGTCCTTTCGAACTGCCGAGAGCAAAGGTTACACACACTGCCCGCGACGGTGCAAACCGGCTGGTCAACACGGAATTCGGGTGTCGGCGCAGCATGTCGGCCGCAGCGGCCTACAGTTGTGGGCGTGACCTTGCGCATCCGCCCCGATCTCGACAACCTGCCCGCCTACGTACCCGGAAAGACCTTCCCGGGCGCGATCAAGCTGGCCAGTAACGAGGTGACCGACGGTCCGTTGCCGAGCGTCGTCGAGGCCATCGCCGACGCCGCCGCATCGGTCAATCGCTACCCCGACAACGCGATCGTCGAACTGACGGCGACGCTGGCCAAGAAGCTCGGCGTGACCGAGGACGAGGTGCAGGTGGGCTGCGGGTCGGTGATCCTGTGTCAGAACCTGATCCTGGTCACGTGTGAGCCGGGTGACGAGGTGGTGTTCGGCTGGCGCTCGTTCGAGACCTATCCACTGGCCACCCGTGCGGTGCACGCCACCCCGATACCCGTGCCGCTGACCGGCGACCACGTCTATGACCTCGACGCGATGGCCGCGGCCGTCACCGACCGGACGCGCCTGATCTTCGTGTGCAATCCGAACAATCCGACCGGCACCGTCGTCGATGCCGATGACCTGCGCACGTTCCTGCGGAAGGTGCCCTCGGATGTGGTGGTCGCCCTCGACGAGGCCTACTTCGAGTACATGCGGCTCGGCCCCGCACAGGCATACGACGCACTGGAGTTGCGGCGCGAGTTCGCCAACCTGGTGGTGCTGCGCACCTTCTCGAAGGCGTACGGACTGGCCGGCCTGCGTGTGGGTTACGCGGTCGCCGACCCGCAGGTGGTGACCGCGCTGCGCAAGGTGCACGTACCGTTCTCGGTCACCTCGCTCTCGCAGCGCGCCGCGATCGCCTGCCTGGCCGCCGACGACGAGCTGCTGACCCGCACCGACACCGTCGTCGCCGAACGAACCCGGGTGACCGCCCGGTTGCGTGAGCTCGGCTACCGGGTCCCCGATACGCAGGCCAATTTCGTGTGGCTCGACCTGGGCGAGTCCGCCGTCGACTTCGCCGCGCAGGCAATCGACAGCAAGATCGTGATCCGCCCCTTCGCCGATGCGGGCGTACGCGTCACGGTCACCACCCCGCAGGAGAACGACGCCTTCCTGGCATTCGCGGAGAGATTCGCCAAAACCGCTGGTTGAGGTGTGAAGAGCCGCAAGGCGACGGGTGGTGTCTACAGACCCTGGGCGATGGTGGGCCACATGCGGGGCAGGTCCTGCTCCCAGTAGCCCCAGTAGTGGGTGCCGACGAGGCGCAGGCCGTCGGTGAACGGGATACGCGCCTTGCGCAGTTCGAGGGCGAAGTTGATGGAGCAGCGCCACGCACCGAGTTCGAGGGCCGACGCGCTGGCGGTCACCGACTGCCGGGTTCCTTCCTCGGGGTCGACCTTGCGCATCAGGTCCAGCGGGCCGGCCAGACCCGACCCCGACGACAGGTAGATGTTCTTGCCGCGCAACTTATCGAGCCTGGTACCGGGATCGTGGGCCTTCCAGGCCGGTGAGCGCGGCGGACCCCACATATTGATGGCGTTGCCGCCGGCATTGGCCACGGTGGTGTGCACGTACGCCTGGTTGGCGGGCTCGTACACTTCGGGGCAGCCGCTCAGGGATGCGACACCGGTGTACAGCTTGGGGAAGCGCGCGGCGAGCGCGAGCGCGGCCTGCCCACCCATGGAGAGCCCGACGATGGCGTTGCGGCCGGTGCCGTTGAACTCCTTGTCGATCAGCGGGGGCAGTTCTTCGGTGAGGAAGGTTTCCCACTGCGGTTTACCGAGGTTGGGGTCACGACTGCGCCAGTTGGTGTAGAAGGTGCCCTTGCCGCCTGCCGGCAGCACGACGGTCACGTTCTTGTTGGCGAAGAACCGGCCCGCGCGGCCTTTGGTGATCCAGTCGCTGACATCGGCGCCGGCGTCGGCACCGTCGAGCATGTACACCACCGATCGGGGGCCGGTGGAGTTGGCCGGGGTCAGGACGTTGACCTTCATCTTCTTGTGATTGGACGGCGAGTACACCCAGAGGTCGGTGCGCAGGGGACCGATGTCGGCCAGATTGGTGATGCGTGCGACCTTCTGCCGCGCGGCATGCGCCGCTGGGTTCCTGTCGGCGTGCGCCGCCGTGGGAACGGTCAACAACGCGATGACGACGACACTGACCAGGACTGTCAGGCCTCGTAGCTTCTTCACTGTTTCCCCCCGTGTACCGGAACGACGCCCGATCCTACCGACCGTCGGCCGATTCTCACAGGGGGTCTTCCGCGTGGACATCGAGGTTTCCTTCAACAATTCATATCTTTGATTTCATGCACGAATCCCAGGATTCTGAACGCGGGTCACCGGTCGGGTTCATATCGTTCCGGGAGTTGAATGGAGGTCACCGGAGATAGCCGGGAAATATTGCCTTGCAACACATCCCGATAGATCCGGAGGTTCTCCTCGCCGCTGCGCACCTGTTCGGTGAGCCGTTTGGAGTTGTCCACCGACACCTCCCGATCACCCGAGCGGGAGATGAGGGCGTCGATGCGGTCATCGATGGTCGCGGCCCGGTTGTACTCATCGAGGATCTGCAGCTCGATGGCCGCCGACTCCACCACATGTGCCACCCCGCCGAGTGCCTGCACGCGATCGATCAGTTCACTCCACACCGGCCGCAATGCTTCCTCGCGCTTGTCGATCTGCTGCGCGAACTCCTTGTCGAAGCCGCCGCGCCGCTTGGCGCGGTCGAGGTCTATCCGCACCGCCCGCAACGCGATCACGTCGGAGGAGATCTCGGCGAGTTCGGCGTGCAGGTTCACCTGGGTGCGCTGCAGTTCGAAATGGTCGGACCGCCAGGCCGGATTGTTGACGATCCGGTCGTAGAAGTGTCCGGCGAGGAACAAGACGGTCTCGTAGCCGTCGAGGAACGACGCGGTGCCGGGTGTGGCGGCCTCGGCCTGTGGACTGCCGAGCAACTCGTCGGCCCACTGTTCTGCCTGCGTGTTGCCGCTGCGTGAGGCCACCTGCCCCACCAGCCCGACAATCTTGCCGACGGCCGCACCACCGGCCTGCCGCATCGAGCGGTTCGTGGCGACGTTGGGTGTGGGCGTGTACAACAGCCCGCCGAACAGCCGTTCGCGCTCGTCGATCTCGAGGTAGATGTTCTCGCGCTGTTCGCGCCGGATTGCCCGGGTGCTGCCGGCGAACACCCCTTTCGCGCCGACGACGGTCTTGCGTGCCTCCTCGCGTTTGCGGTGCAGACCGTTCACCCGGTTGCGCATCACCGCCGACACCACACCGGGCATCATCGGGTTGGCGGTCTGATTCTCGGCCTGCACTATTGCCCGTTGCAGCCGTCTCAGCTCGCCGAATCCCGACGGCAGGGTGGGCAGCGGCAGACCCGACGACACCCTTCGCACCACCACGGCACGCCCGGTGGGGGTCAGGAATCCGCTCGCGATGAGCAGGGCCGCCGTGGCCGACAGTTCGGGCCGGTCCCCTGGGATCTGCGACCGGTCGCACCAGCCACGGATCTCCGCGCTCGTCGGCGCGGGCACGCTCTGGTACGCCATCGATGCCGCCTCACTGTTGACTGACCCCTGAGTGTACCGCGAAAAAGTGGCCGTGGACCTGCGCAGTTACCCGGCTCACGCGGCACCCGCGGTGGATGTCCGCGACGGCCACGCGGATGTCCCCGCGTCCACGTATCGGGTCCATCGCGGCGGCCACCTGGGCCCAAATGCCCAGGACAGCACGGCACCAGCCCGGGAAGGATTGCCTCGTTAGGAGGCTCGCCCCGAATGTCCCTGTTGAGCGCACCGATCACCCTGTCCAAATTCGCCGTCGGTGCCGCACTGCTCGGTGGCGACGCACTCGTCGGCACCACCCGCATGGCGGCATCGGCGGCAGGTTCCTTGGCACACGTACCGCGTCGCCGGGTCCGCGCCCTGCCCGGCGACGACGATGCCGTGGCCGCGAGTCTGGCCGCAACCGCCATGGCCTCAGCCGGGTTGGCCGCGTCGCTGGTCACCGCACTACTGCCGGTTCCGCGGATCTCCCGGATCGTTCTGGCACCCGTCTCCGTCGCCTCGTATCATCCCCGGGTCCGCGGCTTCATCGAGGCCCGGCTCGGCGCTGAGGTCACCGACCTGGTGCTGACCGGAACGCAGGTGACCGCGCAGGTACTCGTGGGAGCCCCGATGGGCGTTCTGGTGACTGCGGCCTCGCACGCCATGGCCACCGCCGAAGCCGTCGACGGTCGGCGCGCCCGGCGCCGCATCGCAACACGGGCGGCCGACAGCGACCACGAGGACAGCTCACTCCCCTGCCCCGGGACACCGGCTACCAGATCGGCCCGTTCCGGCAGCCGCGCCGACGAGATCGCCGTCGACCTCGGGCTCGGTGCGGCGGCGATCCTCGGCGTGATGTCGTCGCCGCTTACCGCGGCCGAGGCGATCGGAGTGGCCGCACCGAAGCCGGCCCGGTCGGTGCGGGAGTCGTTCGGCGCGGCGCTGGGCCGTGGTCTGCACACTCGGGGCGCGGTGGTGATGAATCCGCGATCGTTGCGCACGCTCGGCGACATCGACACTCTGCTCGTCGATCCGCGCGTCCTGTTCACCGACGAACTGGCCGTCACCCGCGTCCTCGACGTCGCCGGCGACGACCGTGCCCGCGCGTGGCGAGCCGCAACCGCAGCCCTGGAGTCCGGGGCCCTGGAGTCGGGGCTGCTCGAACCAGGCTGGAACACCCTCACAGACGTACCCGGCCGGGTGCTGGTGAGTCCGCTGCGACGGCCGCTGGCCACCGCATTCCTCGCCGAGGCGCGGCGGGCCGGGCTGCGCGTCGTCTCCCTCGCCGACGACGGATTACATTCGCTGCGACAGGGTTTCGACGAACTCCTCGATGCCACAACCGACGCCGATCCCGATGCCGCACTGGCCCGGGCCGTACGAACACTGCACGACGACGGTGCCACGGTGGCACTCGTCTGCTGCCACGGCAGCGATGCGATCGCGCTCTCGCACACCACGATCGGCGTCCTCGGCGAGGGCAGCACCCCGTGGGGCGCCGATATCCTCGTCGACGATCTGAACGCCGCCTGGCGGGTGGTGCACACGATCCCACGGGCCCGCGAGGTACGGGAACGGGCGATATCGCTGGCGTCGGGGGCCTCGCTGCTCGGTTCGCTGATGCTGATCCCCGGCGTGCACGGGCACGGGCCGACGTCGGTCAACGTTACCGCACTGTTCGGCCTGTGGCAGGGATATTCGCTGGGCACCAAGGCATTCGATGACGCCGAACCGATACCGGAGTCGTCGCACGACTGGCATGCGATGCCGATCGACGAAGTGCGCAGGCTCCTCCCCCGGCCCGAGGACCCCGAACCCGCGGCCACCTTCATCGCGCCACTGACCCAGTCGGCTCCGATCAGACTGGCACGCAAGACAATCCTTGAGACGGGAGAGACCCTGCGGGACTTCCGGTCCACGGTCGCCGAGGATCTCGCCGACCCGATCACCCCGATCCTGGCCACCGGTTCGGCGGCCAGCGCACTGCTCGGCTCACCCATCGACGCCGTGCTGGTGGCCGGGGTGCTCGCGGTCAACACCGCGATCTCGGCGTACCAGTCGCTGCACGCGGAGAAGCTGCTCGACAAGATGCTCGCCGTTCAGGAACCCTTGGCACGCAAAGTGATCAGCGATTCGGGAGCGGACAGCTACGCCGAGGTACCCGCCGGCGACCTGCGCCCCGGCGACATCGTGGAGGTCCGGTCCGGCGAGGTGGTACCCGCCGATATCCGCATCATCGACGCCGACACCGTCGAAGTCGACGAGTCGGCACTGACGGGTGAATCGCTGCCGGTGAGCAAGGACGGCGCCGACACACCCGGCGCACCGCTCGCCGAACGCACCGGAATGTTGTTCGCCGGAAGTACCGTCGTCGCAGGCAAATCCGTCGGCGTGGTGACCGCATCGGGCGAATCCACACAGGTCAGCCAGGCGCTGGCGCTGACCCCGACCGATTCGGGCGATGTGGGGCTGGCCGCGCAGCTCGGCGCGATCACCCGGCGCGCATTGCCCTTCAGCCTCGCCGGCGGTGCACTGGTGGGATTGTTGTCGTTGTTGCGGGGCACACCGGTCCGTGAGGCGGCGTCCGGAATGGTCGGTATCGGTGTCGCCGCGGTGCCCGAGGGCCTGCCGCTGGTGGTGACGCTGGCGCAGTCGTCGTCGGCCCGAAATCTCACCGGATCGTCTGTGCTGGTGCGTAATCCGCGCGCCATCGAGGCGTTCGCCCGGCTCGGCGCCGTCTGCTTCGACAAGACCGGCACCCTGTCGCAGAACCGGCTTCAGGTTGCCGAGACCCACGGCCTGCTCGGCACCGCCGACGACGAGGTACTGCGCGCCGCGGGTGCCACGATGCGAATCAGCAAGAGCGGCAAGGTCGAACACGCCACCGACGCCGCCATCCACCGTGCGGCCGAGCAGGCAGGCGTCGACTATCCGGCCGTCGACGCGTTCCTGCCGTTCCAGTCCGATCGTCCCCTCGCCGCGGCGCTTGTCGGAAACCGGCTACTGGTCAAGGGCGCCCCCGAGGCGCTTACCGCGGCATTGGAACCAGGACACCGCAATGAACTGCGGGAATCGTTGCAGGAGATGGCAACCCGAGGTCTGCGAGTACTGACCGTCGCCGAACGCATCATCACCGACAAGCAGGCCGCCAAGGCCGCACAGGACTCCGACGTCTTCGCCGGCCTGTGCGGGGAGTCGCTGCATCTGTTGGGTGTGATCGGCCTGTCGGACACCCCGCGTTCCGGTGCGCGCCCGCTGCTGGAAGAGTTGCAGCGCCGCGACATCCAGGTGCGGCTGATCACTGGCGACCACCCGGTGACGGCCGCGGTCGTGGCCCGCGAACTCGGGATCGCCGTCGATCACGACGAGGTGATGACCGGTCCCGAGTGGGATCTGCTGAACGCGACCGAACGTGTCGAGGCCACCCGCACGCATCGGGTGTTCGCCCGCATGGCTCCCGAACACAAGGTGCAGGTGGTCCAGGCGCTCGAGTCCCCCTACCGGGGGCAACCGGGCCTGGTGACGGCGATGGTCGGCGACGGCGCCAACGACGCCGCCGCGATCCGCGCGGCGTCCGTCGGGGTGGGGGTGGTATCCCAGGGCAGCGACCCGGCCCGCATGGCCGCCGACGTGATGCTGCTCGACGGCGACATCGAGGCCATCGTCGATGCCCTCGATGAGGGGGAGCAGCTGTGGCGGCGGGTGCAGTCGGCGGTGTCGGTACTGCTCGGCCACAACGTGGGAGAGGTGACGTTCGGCCTGGTCACCACCGTGCTGACGGGCAAACCTGCGCTCAACGCCCGGCAGATGCTGCTGGTCAACATGCTCACCGACGCCCTGCCCGCCGCGGCGCTGGCCGTCAGCCCGCAACGTGATCCCGACGTCACCGGCCGGCACGACGAGTCGACGATCTGGCGTGCGGTGGCGGTGCGGGCGGTGTTCACCTCGCTCGGCGCGCTGCTGGCGTGGACGTTCGGCCGATTCACCGGAACCGCATCGCGGGCGGCGACGATCGGCCTGATCGGGCTGGTGGTGACGCAGATGATCGAGACGCTGACCGACTCGCACGGACCGCTGGTGGTGGCGACGAATGTGGGTACCCTCGCGGTGATGGCCCTGATCATCTCCACCCCGGGCGTCAGTCAGATGTTCGGCTGCACCCCTGTCGGGCCTATCGGCTGGGGACAGGCATTCGCGGCGGCCGGTATCGCCGCGGGCGTGTCCAAACTGACCCCGCAGCTCGTCGACGTGCTGATCGACAAGTTCCACGAACTCGAATCGAATCCCGACGGCGCATTCCACCAGGTCATGGCCGCGGTGATGTCGGCGGGTAGCAAGAACGACGACCTGACCGCGTGGGTGCGGCGGCTGCTACCCGTCGATGCTGAGCACGCCGACGCGCACGAGCACGGCGTACAGATGCTCGACCGCGGGTGTCAGCAGCCGGGCGCCGGACTCGACCAGTGTGTCGTGCCCGATAGCGCGAGTGAACTCCGTCATGAGAGGTAAGGCTACCTTGAGTCCGTCCGATCCGAATACCCCTGAAACCGATGACGGGACTTCTGTCCTATCGGAGGTGCGCGAGTTCGTCGCAACGCACCACGACGTGTCCAAACTGGTGCGCGAGGCACAGAAGTTCTCCATCAACCTGCCGATCATCGGCAAGGTTTCCGTACCCCCACCCCGGCAACTCGCCGTCTACGGGGTGATCGGCGCGCTCGGCGCGACCGGTGCCGTCGAATGGCCGGTGGCGATCGCCTTCGGGCTTGGAGTCGCCGTCGCCAAACGCGAGTTCGGCACCACACCCGCCGCACCACCGGAACGACCCGCCTCACCGGAGAATCCGCACAAGGAGGACTGACTCAGCGCGGCAGGCTACTTCTCCTGATGTCCTCGGCGTAGGAATCCAGCGCGTCGAGGATCCCCGAATGCTCCCAGATCCTGTTGCGCGCGTACCCGGTTCGCTCAGCGAGGACGTCCCTGTCGACCAAGGTCCGCAGAGCGCGCTGCGCTGCCGCAGCATTGATACCCAGGTGCTGCTGAACGTAGCCCGCGTTCACCACCGGTTGTCCGATCAACAGCGGAAGCAGGCGCCGGGCAGCGGCGTCACGGCGAACCCCGACCATCTGCTCCGACGACCGATCCAGCTCGTCCACAAGTGAATCCACCAGCGCCGCACCCACACTCGCGGCAAAGCGCGCGGCATCGGCGAAGCGCGCGACGATAGGTGTCGCGTCGCCGGACCGGAATGCGGTGAGCGCCTCGAAATAGCGATCGACGGCGATGAGCAGACCCGCCGATATGGGTACCGTCGTGTGTGTTGCGAGGCGCTTGTTCCTCAACAATGCCTGCGCCAGAGCGCGTCCCGTGCGCCCATTGCCATCGACGAACGGGTGAATCGTCTCGAACTGGGCGTGTGCTATGGCGATCTGCAGCAGGACCGGCAGGTCGTCTCTGCGCATGAAGTTCACCAGATCTTCCATCGCCGGGTGCACGTCGTCGGCCTGCGGTGCGATGAATGATGCCCCCAACGGACCCGCGGAGTCCCGATTGCCGATCCAGACGAGCTGGTCACGAATACGGCCTGCATGTACTTGCATTCCGTGTTGGTGGTTGAGCAGTTCTCGGTGCATGCTCAGAATGCTCGGGAGGGACAGATCGTCGGACAGGCCGATCGCCGATTCCATCGCACGGACGTTTCCGATGACCGTAAGCGCGTGCCGTTTTCGCCCCTCACCGATCTCGGCGAGGGCGAGTTGCCGCGCCGAGGTGGTGAGTTGTTCGATCTGGCTGCTCGACGCGCTCTCGGTTCGTAGGAGGATCGCCGCCATCGGCCCGAGCGTGGGATTGTCCAAGCCGAGACGAAGGCGAGTGTGGCGGTCGAATGCCATCAGCGCCTGTGTCGCGTCGTCGATATCAGCGGTGATCTCGCCGCTGAGCGATGGCTGCCACCTTGCTATCGGTGCGGTGATCGCCGACAGGTATTCACCGGTTTGCCGACGGACCTCGGACTTCGAGTAGTGCTCCGGCCGCGACGGCCGCCACCGGTGCGTCTCGTATTCGACGGCCGGGACCGCCACGCCGATCGTCGTTGCTTCAGTCATCGCCACCCCTCGCCGGACTCCACCGGAAGTGATCATTGCCGACGGCCTTACTATCACTTAGCACTATAAGTGATAGTAAGGCGAGTGCCGACGATCAGTTCAGGACGAGGCTGCGTTTGGCCAGGCCCATCCAGAAGCCGTCGATCGGCTGGCCGGCGGGCTGCTCGGGATCACCCGAGGCGCCGAGGGAGACGAACAGCGGGGAGAAGTGCTCGATCGTCGGGTGTGCGTACGGCATTCCGGGCGCCTTGCGCCGGAAGTCGAGGAGCGATTCGACGTCGCCGCGGTCGAAGCAACCGTGCGCCCAGTCGTCGAATTCGGCCGACCAGCCGGGTGGGACGGCGTCGGGGGTGCGGTCGGTCAGATACGGCAGGCCGTGGGTGGTGAATCCGGAACCGATGATCAGCACACCCTCGTCGCGTAGCGGCGCCAGCCGGCGGCCCAGTGCGAGAAGGCGTTCCGGATCCAGGGTGGGCAGCGAGATCTGCAGGACCGGGATGTCGGCGTCGGGATACATGACGGTCAGCGGCACATATGCGCCGTGGTCGAGCCTGCGATTCGGGTCGTGGGCGATCGGCTCACCGTCGGGCATCATCGCCGCGACCCGGGCCGCGAGTTCCGGCGCGCCGGGCGAGTCGTACGTCGTGCGGTAATACCGTTCCGGGAAGCCCCAGAAGTCGTACGTCAGCGGTGTCGATACGTCAGTGGATCCGATGGTCAGCGGCGCCGCCTCCCAGTGCGCGGAGATCACCAGAACGGCGGTGGGCCTGGGCAGGTCGGCACCCAGACGGGTCAGCTGATCGACCCACAGTGCGCTGTCGACGAGCGGCGGCGCGCCGTGACTGAGGAACAGAACCGGTGGCCGGGACGAGGTAGCTGACGTGTTCATACCACACCTAACAGGACCCCGGTCCGTTTTGTTCCAGGGTCCTGTGCCCACCACTGAACATCAGATCAACCCGTCCGAGAGGCCGTTGGGGGTACCGAAGCGGTGGGCGGTGATGCAGACGGCCTGTTCGTGTACGTGGGGGAGCATTTCGACGCGGCCGGCCGAGACGACCGGACCACCGTAGAGAGCGATATCGGGTTTGCCGCCCGTCGCATCGAACGCCGCGGCCACCTCGTCGGCGCGGGAATCGCCGGCGACGATCCGCACCCGGACACCGGCGTCAGGACCATCCCGCTTCGCGAGCCGGGCCAAGTGTTCCCGCCAGGCCGCGTCGTCCTCGTGCAGGAGCGACACCCCGGCGCCGGTCAGTGCGTCCTGGACGGGGCCGGGCAACACCACCGGCGTGCTCAGGATGGGCTGCGCCCCGGCGGCGAGGCCGGCGGCGACCGCGCGGATCGTGTGTTGCAGAGCAGCGTCGGCGGCTGCCCTCACGATCACCCGCACCGGCCGGTACCGCAACAGGTTGCGTTCCACCCCGAGCTGGGAAGTGTCTCGGGCACAACCGAATTCGCCGTCCCAGGCGCGCACATCCGAGCCGAGTGCACCACGCAGCCAGGCGAGCTCGTCACCGCCGAGCCCGGCGGCCTCCGCCGCTGCGGCGAGTGTCCGCACCGATTCCCTTGGTGCACCACCGGTTTCGGTTACCGGGGTGTCGACCCAGTCGACCAGGCCGTGCAGATAGTTGGGTCCGCCCGCCTTGGTTCCGGTGCCGATCGCGGACTTCTTCCAGCCGCCGAACGGCTGCCGCCGCACGATGGCTCCGGTGATACCGCGGTTGACGTACAGGTTGCCCGCCTGCACCCGGTCCAGCCACAGTGCGAGTTCGTCGGGGTCGAGCGAATGCAGTCCACTGGTTAGCCCATAGTCGATCTCGTTGACGATATCGATTGCCTCGTCCAGGGTTTCGGCGGTCATGACGCCGAGAATGGGGCCGAAGTACTCGGTCAGGTGATACTCCGAACCCCGCCGCACGCCGTCGCGTACGCCGGGCGACCACACCTTGTTTCCACCTTTGGCGTCGAGAGCGAGCGGGCTGTCGACGGTGAGCGGTGCGGGCTCCACCAGCCAGCTCTCCCCCGGGCTCAAGGTGGTCAGGCCGCGCAGCAACTTCCCCGACGGTGCGGTGATGTTCGGCCCCATCTGGGTCTCAAGATCTTCAGGCGTACCGACCTTCAGCGATCGCACCGCGTCGAGCAGCTGACCGCGGAACCGCCGCGAGGTGGCCACCGAGCCGACCAGGATCACCAGCGACGCGGCCGAACACTTCTGACCCGCATGCCCGAACGCCGACGCCACCACATCCTTGACCGCGAGATCGAGATCGGCGGACGGGGTCACGATGATCGCGTTCTTGCCGCTGGTTTCGGCCAGGATGGGCAGGTCGCGCCGCAGCTCGCGGAAACTGACCGCGGTCTCGTAGGCGCCGGTGAGAATCAGCCGGTCGACCCGCGGATCGGCGACCAGCGCGGAGGCCACCTTCCGGTCGGTGCACCGCACGAATTGCAGTACGTCCCGGGGAACCCCTGCCTCCCACAGTGTTTCGACCATCAGCGCCGCGATACGGACCGCCGTCGACGCCGGTTTGATGATCACCGAACCACCCGAGGCGAGCCCGGCCAGTACACCGCCGGCGGGGATGGCGAGCGGGAAGTTCCACGGCGGGATCACCGCGATCAGCTTGCGCCGCTGCGGTTTTGCCCCGTCGACGAGATCGAGTTGCACGCCGAGCATCGCATAATAGTGGGCGAAGTCGATGGCCTCGGACACCTCCGGATCGCCCTGATCGAGGGTCTTTCCGCACTCCGATCCCATCACCTCGAGTAGTTCGCCGCGTCGGGCTTCGAGCAACTCGCCCGCCCGGTGCAGGATGCGCGCACGCTCCAGCGCGGTGAGCGCCTGCCATCCGTCGGCCGCGGCGATACCCGTCTCGATCACGCCGTCGAGCGCTGCGGCGTCCTCGATCAGCGCGGCCTCCACGAGGTCGGTGCCCAGCGTCGAGGACGCCATGCGCCCGACGATGTCGCGGCCCCAGCTGCGGTTTCCGGGCAGGTCGGGGTCGGTGTCGGGGGCGTTGTCGAAGCCCCATTCGGCATCGGCGGCCACCCTCGCCTCGATCCGCGCCTCGGCACCCGCGTCGTCGTACTGTGCACGGTTCTGTTGCCGATGGGGTTCGGGTACGCGGTACGACGCCGGGTCGCCATCGCCGGTGATGGACTCAAGCTTGCCCAGCGAGTCGAGGAAGCGTTGCTTCTCGCGGTCGAACATCGCCGGATCATCGGACAGGCTGAAGACCGCGGACATGAAATTGTCATGTCCGGCACCCTCTTCCAGCCGCCGAACCAGATAGCTGATCGCCACGTCGAACTCATCCGGATGCACCACCGGCGTGTACAGCAGCAGCGACCCGACGTCGCGTTTGACGGCCTCGGCCTGCGCGGTGGCCATGCCCAGCAGCATCTCGACGTCGAGGCCCGCGGTCGCTCCGCGTGCCTTGGCCAGCAGCCATGCGAGCGCGATGTCGAACAGGTTGTGGCCGGCCGCACCCACCCGCACGTTGGCGACCCGCTCCGAGGTGAGCGCGTAGTCGAGCACCGCCTTGTAGCTGGTGTCGGAGTCGCACTTGGTGTGCCAGGTGGCCGCCGGCCAGCCGTGGACGGCGGCGTCGACCAGTTCCATCGGCAGGTTGGCGCCCTTGACCACGCGCACCTTGACCGGCGCACCACCGCCGGCGACCCGCTTCGCGGCCCATTCCTGCAGCCGCATCATGGCCCCGAGCGCGTCTGGCAGGTAGGCCTGCAGCACGATGCCCGCCGACAGGCCGGTGAACTCGGGCCTGTCGAGGAGCCGGGTGAACACCGCCAGCGTCAGGTCGAGGTCCTTGTACTCCTCCATGTCGAGGTTGATGAACTTGGCCGGACTCGATGACGCCGCCTTCGCGTACAGCGGCACCAGCTCGTCGACGATGTGTGCGACAGCCGCGTCGAACGCCCAATGATTATGCGGCGCAACGGCTGAGGACACCTTGATGGATACGTAGTCAATGTCGGACCGGTCCAACAGCCGGTGGGTGCCGGTCAGCCTGCGCTGCGCCTCCTGCTCACCGAGCACCGCCTCGCCGAGCAGGTTGACGTTGAGCCGCACCCCGTCACCGCGCAGCCTGCCGATCGACTTGCCGAGCTTGCGATCGGACGCGTCGAGAATCAGGTGCCCGACCATCGAGCGCAGTACCTTGCGGGCGACGGGAACGACGACGCCCGGCATCTTCGGCGCGAGTGCGCCACCGGTGGCGACCGCCGCCCGCATCGGGGCGGGCAGGAACGCCGGAGTCAGCGGCGCGAGGCCGTTCAGCGTTTTGGCCGCCGAACGCAGATCCTCGGGACGTACCACACCGTCGACGAATCCGACAGTGAACTTCAGCCCATTCGGGTCGCTCAATACTCCGGCCAGACGTGCCGCCGACACGTCGACAGGCAACTCCACTGCAACCTCTAGCCAGTTTCGTACTAGAGCGATCGCGTCGTCGGCAAGGTCTTGGGGGCGCACCGTTGTCATCGGCCCAGCATAGGGCGCATTCCACGCTGCCGCATGCGAACTCGGTATCCCCGTCCGCCGGTATCAGCTGATGATCTGCTCGATCCGGGCCGTGCAGAATCCCATGATGTCGACATCGGGACCGAGGTTGAGGAAAGCCGACATCCGGATAATCGGGATCGCCAGCAGCACCGCCGCCAGGACCTCGTTGTAGTCCAGATTCCTCACCTTCCACCCGGTCTGCTCCTCGTACCGGGCGATCGATTCGGCTCGGGTCGGTGTGCCCGGCAGCGCCGGATGTCCCTCGAACTCGCTCGACGCCCAGTCGAGGAACAGCATCCACGCCAGATCGGCCTCGTGATCACCGAGATACGCGATCTCCCAGTCGAGCACACCGGTGATCGAATGATCCTGTGCGTACAGGATGTTCGACATCCGCGCATCACCCCACAGGAGCGTGGTGTGCTCGGGTTCGTACTCGTTCTGCCGGAGCCAGGCGAGGGCCCGATCGTAGGTCGGCGAGATGCTGTCCGCAGCCCAATGCACCGCCATGTCAACGTAGTTGACGATCTGTTCCAGCGGCCGGGTGCCGTACTGCGGCATCGCCAGGAATCCGAGACGAGCCGCATCGACGTCCACCTTGTGCACTCGCGCCATCGCATCGATGCAGCCGAACCACATTGCCCTGCGCCCGGATTCGTCGGCCTCGAAGTAGTTGCCCGCGGTGTGGTACGACGGGAAGTCGCTCGGCGCGCTGCCCTCGGCGATCCGGTTCATCACCAGATACGGTGTGCCGAGCGGATTGTCGCCGGACGGGTCGATCCACTTGCCGGTGGGTACCGGCAGATCCGTCGCCCTGGCCAGTCGCTCCATCACCACGTACTGCCTGCGCAGGTCGTAGTCGGGGAACAGCGAGACCGCGGGCGGCCGTCGCAGTACCAGATCCGTGGACGCCCCCGAACCATCCTTGACCGTGAACAGGTATGTCTCGGTGGAGAATCCGCGTTCGGTACGGTTCACTTCGACGACGGTGGCGTCGTCGTCGGCCAGCCTCTCGCGGACGATCGCGGTCAGCGCCCCGGCCAGTGCGCCCTCGTCCACACGTTCGATCATCGACTCACCAGCCCGTGTAGCCGTAGCGCGGGTAGGCACCCATGAACACCATCTCCACCAGGCCGTAGCCGACCTTGTCGCCCATGCGCACCTCGCACAGCGTCTCGCTGACCATGCTCACTTTCTTCATGTCCTCGAGATCGGTGAGATCGGCGGTGAAGCCGTCGATGTACGACGGTCCGCGCCACATGCCGGCGGCGTAACCGTTGTACTCGTCGTATCCGGCCAGGCCCGGCCAGAAGTCACAGATCGGCGTCACGCTGATGGTGTCGGTGCTGCGGTCGGAGCGGTGCACGGCGAAGACGCTGTCCGCGTCGATGACGCGGCGGCCCTCGCGGAACTTGAGTTCGTGCTCGACGTCGATGATCGGCAGCGAGTCACGGCCGGTCTCCAGCGGGTAGAGCACTTCGCCCTCGAACTGCCAGCGCTGCCCGGTGCTGGTCTCGCGCTGCGCGAAATGCACCAACTCTTCGTCGAACTGGAAGATGCCCATGTAGCAGAGGACGCCGTCCGGGATCTCCGGGGGCTGGCGATTGTCTCCTTCGGAGAGGCTGCCGCCACCGCCGCCGTGCCGCACCCCCCACGAGTGGTCGCGGCCGAACCACCAGCGGTCGGGGTCGATCTCGATGCGCTCGCCGTCGACCTCGATCCAGCCGGTGACGATGCCGTTCTGGTAGAAGCGGCGGGCGTCCTCCTGCACGCGGCCGCGGGTGCGGTGGAAGGCGGGGGTCTGCTCGTACGCCGGGAAGGTGCCGGTCAGCTCCAGGTGCAGGCTGATGCCCTGCTCGTTGGAGTCGAGCGTCGAGGTGACCGTCTTGAGAGGTTCGGTGATCGAGTAGGTGTACGGGCCGATGCTCCACGAGGTGAGTGCGGCGGGGGCGGCACTGATCTCGGTGGACATCCGCACCACTCGCGCCTTCTGGCCCTTGAGGGTGACCATCGCGTAGGCGTCCATGACGTTGCGGTTGGGGTAGCGCGCCATGCCGGTCATGATGCTGATGTCGCCGGAGCGGTCGAATCCGTACATGACGATGCGTTCGGTCCAGCGCAGATCACTTTGACCCACGTGGTCGAAGGTGGTGGGCAGTTGGTGGGTGAGCAGTTCATCCTGCGGGGTGAGCATCGGCATTCTCCTGTGATCTGGGTTACTGATCGCAATATATTACATATCGAGTCACTACGTATTTGATTCGAGAGACTCGTATTCTCCGGTATCGTCATCAACCGTGACCGAACAGATACAGGAACCCGTTTCCGCAGGTAGGCCACGGGACCCGAGACTGGACCGGTCGATCCTGGCCGCCACCCGCGACCTGCTCGGTGAGGTCGGCTACACCAAGACCACCATCAGTGCCATCGCCCGCCGCTCGGGCGTGGCCACCCCCGCCATCTACCGGCGCTGGTCGTCGAAGGAGGAGATCGTCGAGGAAGCGGTGTTCGGGGTGCAGGACGCCACCACGCCGCCGGCCACCGACGACCTGCTCGCCGACCTCAACACGTGGGCCAGGATGTTTCTCGCGCAACTCGCCGACCCCCCGGTCCGGGCAGCACTGCCGGGACTGATCTCGTCATATCAGCACTCCCGGATCAACGCATACGACGACCTGCTGGCCCGGTCCGAGAACCCCATCCGGCTCGCCTTCGTCGACCGCATCGTCGCCGAGGCCCCCGACGCCCCGGAGGCCGCCACGGCCGCGGGCAACGAGATGTTCGACATCCTCGTCGCCACCACCATCGTCCGCGGACTCACCCGTGGCCACCAGGACGCCGACGCCTTCTGCGACAGCACCGCGGACACCCTCGCCTTCCTCGTCCGCGCGCGCCTCGCGCAGCAGCGGGAAGCCGTCGGGACCCACACCCCGGAATCGCCGCGCTACTCCCCGAACGTCACCACCAGCGGTGCGTGATCGGATAGCCGTTCCGCCGCCGACGGTTCCTTGTCGACGACGACGCTGCGCGCCCGCGCCGCCAGCCCGGGGGTGGCGAGCTGATGGTCGACGCGCCACCCGACGTCCTTGGCGAACGATGCCCCGGCCCAGCTCCACCAGGTGAGCGGTCCGGGCCGGTCCCCGTGCACCCGGCGCACTACGTCGACAAGCCTTCTGCTGCCGAGGATCTCGTCGAACCATGCCCGGTCCTCGGGCAGGAATCCGTCCATCGCGCGGGCCGCCCGCCAATTGGTCACGTCATGCTCGGTGTGCGCCACGTTGAGGTCGCCGATGAGCAGGAACTCACGCCCCTCGCGCTGCGCGGCCAGCCTGTTCCGGTTCAGTTCCCGGGCGAATGCGGCGAAGAATCGTTGTTTGCGTTCGTATTTCACACCGCCGTCGGGTTGATCGCGCATCCCGCCTGACTTCTGTCGTTCCGCCGGTAGCCCGCCCTTGGGCAGATACAGGCAGGCGACGGTGACGGCCCGATCGGCGAGGTCGACCTCGATGTAGCGACCCTGCTCGGCAAACTCCTTGAGCCCGCGCGCCTTCGGTGGATGCGTGACCCAGGTCCGCACCGCGGCAGGGGAAATGCGGGTCAGTAGTGCCACGCCGTTGCGGCCGGCCACCGAACCGACGTCCACCGCCGCCTCATACCCCGCAAACTCCCCCACTTCCGTTTCCGGACAACGCAATTCCTGAATCCCGACGACGTCGGGCGCACGGTCGGCCAGCCACGTGTCGAACCCTCGGCGACGCGCCGCCCGGATCCCGTTCACATTGAACGAGGCCACACTGAACTCGGTCATATCCTCAGCCCGCGTCGGGTACCAGTTCGGTCCAGGTGGCGTGTTTGCCGGTGCGCCCGTCGGCCGACGATCGCCCGGTGAGGCGACGGCCGAGCCATGGCGCGAAATGTGCTCGCGCGAAACGCACATGGGATCGGACTCCGTAGGTGACGGGTGACAGCGCGTCGTCGTCGGGATGTTCGACGCTGAGAGCGTCGAGCACGAGGTTGGCCACCCGCCGATGCCCGTGCGGATTCAGATGCAGCCGGTCCTCGGACCAATATTCGGCCGCCCGTACCTTGTCGTCGACGAAGGCGTTCACGAACGGAACGTCGAGCGTGACCGCTAGCTTGCCGACCTGTTCGGTGAGCTGTGCCCCCCTCTCGTGCAACACCTTCCGGAACGGAAGGCCACCCGATGGGTCGGCCCCCGCGAGGAGCACCGGCCGCACCCCGGCGTCGAGAAGCCGCCGCGCCCCCTGTTCGGTGAGTTCCATGAGGGTCACGGCGTCCATCCCGGGCCGCATCATGTCGTTGCCGCCACCATTGAGGGTGGCGATCGTCGGCAACGGGTCGAGCGCGAGCGCCTGGTCGATCTGTTCGGTGACGATCGGTTCCAGCAATTTCCCGCGGATCGCGAGATTCGCGTACGCGATACCGCCATGATGGGCGGCCAGCCCCTCCGCCACCAGATCCGCCCACCCACGCATCGGCTCGGCGGTCAGGTGCGGGTCCCCGACCCCCTCGGTGAAACTGTCACCGAGCGCGACATACCGGACGCTTGCACAGACCTGTTGCTGTTCACCCATGATGCCGACCATATCTACCGGCGATCAGGCCTCGCCGGAGAGGATCTCCAATACCTCGGGGGAGGTGTAGAAGGGGGCGAGGTGGTCGCGGATGATGCGGTCGAGTTCTCCGGAGTCGGCGACCGCGGCCACGGCGCGGGGGGCGGCGGTGACGGCGTAGTCGGCAAGGATCTCGCGAGTCAGGTCGAGGTCGTCGAGGATCTCGGCGGCGGGCAGGTCGCCGTAGATGGCGAAGAAGCCGTCGATGAATGCGTCGATGAGTTTGTGGACCGGCTTGGCGACGGCGGCGGCGATCACCACGTCCTGGCCGATCCCGGCGATACGGTTGGCGTCATCGATGGAGATGATCTCGCTCAGCGGTTTGACCGGCTTGCCGGCGTACAGGTCGAACACCTCCAGGACGGCCGCGCGCGCCGACGGATCGTTGAGCATGGCGATGATGATCTTGTTGAGTCTGCCCATCATGAACTCGGCGCCCTTGGCCGCGGTGTCACCGAACAGCGTCTCGAACTGATCACCCGCGGTGCCGATCGCCCGGCCCGCGGCCTTGGACCCGAACGACACGAGCGACCCGATGCCGGGGATCTTCTCGGCCACCGCCCGGTTACCGGCGACGACGTCGTTGACGATGCGGCCGACGAACCGGGAGGCGAGGGTGGCCGTCAGCGGACTACGGGTCAGATCATCGAGCAGTTCCTCGATGAGCGGGGTCAGCGCGAGCACCTCGTCGGTGATCCGGGCGACGTTGTCCCGGTCGACCACCTCACCGAGGGCGTACGTGCCCGCCGGGTTGGACATCAGGATCTCGGCGCCCCGCTCCACCAGTGTCGACGCCGCGACGCTCGGCGGAACCGTAGTGGACAGCATGCGGGCGATCGACTTGATCGTCTCCGGGTCGGCAAGTGAGGCCAGCGTGACGGTCTCGGCGACGGCGAGCACATCGTCGACGAGACCAGCTGCGAGTCCGGGCAGTTCGTCGCCGGTGAGGCGATTGACGGTCCACTCCACCTGCGCGTCGAGCAGTGCCCGCGCCATTGATTCTGGGTCCATCGCTTGAGAATAGGCGCCGGGAGACATGCCCTACGTGATCGGCCCCGTCGCACGGGACTGGGCGTCGAGGATCAGCAGGGCAACATGCAGCGACGTCATCGATTCACCGTCGGATAGATCACCGACGATCGCCTCGATCCGCGCCAAGCGCGAGTACACGGCGGGCCGGCTCAGGTGCAGGTGGGCGGCGAGTGCGCTCTTGTTGCCGGCGAGCCGTAGGTAGGCGCGCAGGACGTCGACGTGGTCGGTGCCGGTCTGGATGTCGTGCAGGATGAGGTCTCGCAGTTCGGATTCGGCGAAGCGGATGGCGCGAGGGTCGTTGCGCAGCAACGACACCAGGCCGCGGATTCGGATATCGGACACCTCGAACACGATGCGTCCCGACGCCGGCATCGACGCCGCCACCTGCGCCACCTCACGGGCCTCGGCCAGGGCTCCGATCGCGGGGGACACTCCGCCGCGCGAGGCGGCCGATCCCACGACGACATTGCCGAGGCCGGTGATCCGGCCGATATCCCGAACCAGTGCACGCGCCAGGTCATCCACCACCTGACGACGTGAGCGTCCACGGTTGATGTTGAGCGACAACACCATCCGCACTTCACCGAAGTCGCGAACGGAGAACAGGCCGGTGTGCCCGGCAGCCCGCACCCCGCTGACGACGATGTCGAGCAGTTGCGCGGTACGGCGTTGCGCGGCAACCGGATCGGGCTCAAGTGGCCAGTCGGCGACACGCAGTGCGGCGGGAACATACTCGGCCGCCGGTACGAAGCCGAGCGCGACGGCCCGGGCGAGGACTTCCTTCTCATCCCGGATACGTTCGCGCAGAACATCATCGATCAGTCCGGCCTGCGCCTGACGTTCGAGGTCGAGCTGATCGCGTTCGGCCATCCGCGCCATCTCGAGGGCCTGGGCGGCTCGTTCGAGCACCATCACGGTGCGGTCCCGGTCACCCGGCTGCACCGCGATCAGCCGCGCCCACCGATCACCCTCGCGACCCACCCACACCGGAAGCCACGCCTCGCCCCGCATATCCTCCTGCCGTGACCGTCTCTCCCAGTCGCGCAACACATTCGACGCGAGCGCCCCCGACGACGCGACCGCCTGGTGGCCGAGATTCTCCAGCACCACAGCGGTGCCGAGGAGTTCGGCCGCGGCATCGGTGATGTCGGCGGCATCAGCATGGCCGAGGGTGAGTTCGGTGAACACCTCATGGGTGCGGCGGGCGAAGTCGATGGCCTCGTACTGCTCGGCGACGAGTGTGCGATGCACACGTTCGGTGATGTCGACGAACCTGACCTCACGGCGCAGAATCACCAGCGTCAGCCCCAGCGACGCCGCGAACTCACCAATCCGCGGCGGCACCACATGCCAGTCGCGGTGAAACTCGGCGATCACCCCGAGCGCACCGGTCGATGCGAGCGCGGTCAGGTAGGGCCGTGGGTCGGCGCGCAGAGCGTCGCCGGTGGTGAGGACGATCTCGCCACCTTCGAGCAGGTTGGACATGTCGGCGACATCGCTGATGTGGACCCACCGCACCTCGCGGTCGGCTCCGGCGTCGCTGAGCACCACCGGCTCGCCCCGCGTCACCTCAGGCAGCGCGATGACTTCGGTGACTGCCATCGACATTGACAAACTGTAAACCCGAATCGCATATGCGATACAGATTGTCCGGAAAAATCCGCGCGGACCAGCCCCATACTGGAAGAACCCACAGGTCACAGCGTTTCCCCGGAGGTCCCCACCACATGTCTGCAACCCCAGTCACATCAACCACGGGCACGATCTCGCACTGGTGCGACGGCAAGCTCTTCGCCGGCGACTCCGGCAACACCGCGCCGGTCACCAACCCGGCCACCGGTGCGGTCACCGGGCAGGTGGCGCTGGCCTCGGTCGCCGACGCTCAGCTGGTCATCGACTCCGCGGCGGCGGCGTTCCCGGCGTGGCGCGACACCTCCCTGGCCAAGCGCACCGCGATCCTGTTCAACTTCCGCGAGCTGCTCAACAAGCGCAAGGGCGAGCTGGCCGCACTGATCACCGCCGAACACGGCAAGGTGCTCTCCGACGCCCTCGGCGAGGTGGGCCGCGGCCAGGAAGTGGTCGAATTCGCCTGCAACATCCCGTATCTCCTCAAGGGCGGGTTCTCCGAGAACGCCTCCACCGGTGTCGACGTGCATTCGGTGCGCCAGCCCCTCGGCCCGATCGGCATCATCTCGCCGTTCAACTTCCCGGCGATGGTGCCGATGTGGTTCTTCCCCATCGCAATCGCCACCGGCAACACCGTGGTGGTCAAGCCGAGCGAGAAGGATCCGTCGTCGTCGCTGTGGATGGCCGAACTGTGGAAAGAGGCGGGCCTGCCCGACGGTGTGTTCAACGTGCTACAGGGCGACAAGACCGCCGTCGACGAGCTGCTGACCAACCCGAAGATCAAGTCGATCAGCTTCGTCGGGTCCACCCCGATCGCGCAGTATGTGTACGCCACCGGAACCGCTTCAGGCAAGCGTGTGCAGGCGCTCGGCGGCGCCAAGAATCACGCCATCGTGCTCCCCGACGCCGATCTCGACGAGGCCGCTGCAGCGATGGTGAACGCAGGTTTCGGTTCGGCCGGTGAGCGTTGCATGGCGATCTCCGCGTGCGTGGCAGTCGGCGAGATCGCCGACACCCTGGTGGCCAAGATCGCCGAGCGCGCCGCCACCATCAAGACCGGCGACGGTACGGGCGATGCCGACATGGGCCCGCTGGTCACCAAGGTGCATCGCGACAAGGTGGCCTCCTATGTCGACGCCGCCGAAACCGACGGCGCCACCATCGTTCTCGACGGCCGCGGTGTCGTGGTCGACGGCGGTGCGGACGGCTTCTGGCTGGGCCCGACCCTGCTCGACAACGTCACCACCGACATGTCCTGCTACACAGACGAAATCTTCGGCCCCGTGCTGTCGGTGGTCCGCGTGGACACCTACGAGGAGGCAATCGGCCTGATCAACGCCAACCCGTACGGCAACGGCACCGCCATCTTCACCAACGACGGCGGCGCGGCCCGGCGCTTCCAGAACGAGGTCGAGGTGGGCATGGTGGGCATCAACGTGCCGATCCCGGTTCCCATGGCGTACTTCAGCTTCGGCGGCTGGAAGGCCTCGCTGTTCGGCGACACCCACGCCCACGGCATCGAAGGGGTCAACTTCTTCACCCGGATGAAGGCCATCACCACCCGCTGGCAGGACCCGAGCGTCCGCACCGACGGCCTGAATCTCGGCTTCCCCCAGAATGTCTGAGACCAGCACGGCGAACCGTCCATCCTTGAAGGAGAATCACCTTTCATGACCACCATCGACAACGCGCCCGCCGTCTCCGAGGCCGACCTCGAAGCGGGCCGCCGCGCCTATGAACTCGACCGCAAGCACGTGTTCCACTCGTGGTCGGCGCAGGCCAAACTCAACCCGATGACCGTCACCAAGGCCGAGGGCTGCTACCTGTGGGACGGCGAAGGCACACGGCTGCTGGACTTTTCGTCACAGATGGTCAACACCAACATCGGCCACCAGCACCCCAAGGTGGTCGCCGCGATCGCCGAGCAGGCACAGAAGCTGTGCACCATCGCACCCTCCCACGTCAATGACGCCCGATCGGAGGCCGCGCGGCTGATCGCCGAACGCACTCCCGGCGAGCTGAACAAGGTCTTCTTCACCAACGGCGGCGCCGACGCCGTCGAACATGCGGTGCGGATGGCCCGACTGCACACCGGGCGCCGAAAGGTGTTGTCGCGGTATCGTTCCTACCACGGCGGCACCGACACCGCGGTCAACATCACCGGTGATCCCCGGCGCTGGGCCAACGACTACGGCGACTCCGGCGTGGTGCACTTCTTCGGCCCGTTCCTGTACCGGTCGCGGTTCCATGCCGAAACGCAGGAACAAGAATGCGAGCGCGCGCTGGCCCACCTCAATGAGGTGATCGCGATGGAGGGCCCCGGCCAGATCGCCGCGATCATCCTCGAATCGGTGCCCGGCACCGCCGGCATCATGGTGCCACCGCCCGGCTACCTGCAGGGTGTGCGCGAAATCTGCGACCGCTACGGCATCGTCTTCATCGCCGACGAGGTCATGTCCGGTTTCGGCCGCACCGGCAAATGGTTCGCCATCGAGCACGCAGCGGGCGAGCGAAGCGACGGGGGATGTGACGGCGTCATCCCGGACCTGATCACCTTCGCCAAGGGCGTGAATTCCGGATATGTGCCACTCGGTGGTGTGGCGATCAGCCCGCACATCGCCGCGACCTTCGATGAGCGCCCCTTCCCGGGCGGCCTCACCTACTCCGGTCATCCCCTGGCCACCGCGGCGGCCGTCGCCACGATCAACGCGATGACCGACGAGGGCATCGTCGAGAACGCCGCACGTGTCGGTGCCGAGGTCATGGGACCGGGCCTGCAAGCACTCGCGCAGCGTCATCCGAGCGTCGGCGAGGTGCGCGGTGTCGGCATGTTCTGGGCCATCGAACTGGTCAAGGACCGCACCACCCGTGAGCCGCTCGCCCCGTACGGAGGCACCAGCGATGCGATGAATGCCGTTGTCGCCGAATGCAAGAAGCTCGGCCTGCTGCCGTTCGCCAACTACAACCGCATCCACGCCGTACCGCCGCTGATCATCACCGACGACGAGGCACGCGAGGGGCTGGCGATCCTGGACCAGGCGCTGGAGGTTGCCGACCGCAGCCTCTGACAGGCCCCGCGATACCGGTACAGGGGTGTACACATGATCTGAACGGACACCCCGACGATCGGCGGTAACGATGGCGACGGACGACGACGCGCACCACCGGGCCATGCCATGAGCAGGCCCGGTTCGCCGCAGGCACTACGAGATCTCAATCGCGGCCGGGTGCTCGAGGCGCTGCGCGAGTACGGGGACCTGTCACAGGCCGAACTGGCCCGCAGGACCGAACTGTCCCAGGCGACGGTCTCGAACATCATCCGCCACCTGCGCGCCACCGGCGATGTGGTCACCAACGACGGGCCCGGCCGGCGCACCACGGTCCGGCTCGCACCGGGCCCCGGCTTCGTCGTCGGCGTCGACTACGGGCACCGGCACATCAGCGTCGCCGTCGCCGACCTCGACCACGATGTACTGACCGAGGAACGCATCGACCTCGCCAAGGACGTCTCGGCGCACGACGGGATGGCCGAGGCCGCCCGGATGACCGAGCGAACGCTGCGCCGGGCCGGCGTGGATCGCAACGAGGTGGTGGGGGCGGCGATGGGACTGCCCGCACCCATCGACCGCACCACCGGACGCGTCGGGTCGCCGTCGATCCTGCCCGGCTGGGTCGGGGTGAACGCCGGTGACGTGGCCACCGAGGCGCTCGGTCTGCCGGTGCGCGTCGTCGTCGACAACGACGCCAATCTGGGGGCGCTGGCCGAATGGTGGTGGGGCGCGGGCGTCGGATACTCCGACGTCGTATACCTGAAGCTCTCCGACGGGGTCGGGGCAGGACTGATCATCGGCGGACATCTCTACGGCGGGGTCGCCGGCACCGCGGGCGAGATCGGACACACCACGCTCGACGAGTACGGCGAACTGTGCCGATGCGGCAACCGCGGCTGTCTGGAGACCGTCGTGTCGGCGCGGCGGGTGACTGCGATGCTCGCCCCGGTCGTCGGCGAGGAACTGACCATCAGTGAGGTCGTCCGCCGGGCGGAGGACGGCTCCCGGGCATGCGAGCGACTGTTGACCGATGTCGGTCTGCAGGTAGGTCGCAGCCTCGCCGACCTGTGCAGCCTGCTGAACCCGCAGATGATCCTGGTCGGCGGCGAATTGGCGCAGGCGTCGGCACTGCTGATCCCCGCGATCGAGCGGGTGATCGGCCGGTGCGGGGTGCCCGCCGCGGCCGAGTCCGTGCATATCAAGCCGGGTGCGCTCGGTGCGCGCACGCACGTCCTGGGGACCATCGCCCTGGCCCGGCGGGAGGCCGGCGCGGCCGCCGTCTTCAACTCTTGAACGATCGGCACCAATTCTTAGCAATCCGTTGAAGTCTTCTCTCGGCGCGAGTTGCATGTGATTGGAATCACATCCAACTCAGGCGGGCCCGTGGCGTGCCCGACGCAGAGAGGACACGACTATGAGCGAATTCGGGGCAATCCCCGACGGTCCGGCGGTGTTCGGCGACGACGAGGAGTCGTCGGGCAACCGGGTCATTCTCATCGCTTCGGTGGCGGCCATGGGCGGCCTGCTCTTCGGTTACGACAGTGCCGTCATCAACGGCGCGGTCTCGTCGATCCAGAAGGACTTCGACATCGCCGACTCGACCCTCGGTTTCGCGGTGGCCTCCGCACTGCTCGGTGCCGCCGCCGGCGCGCTGAACGCGGGCCGCATCGCCGACCGCATCGGCCGCCTGAAGGTGATGAAGATCGCCGCGGTCCTGTTCTTCGTCAGCGCCGTCGGTTCGGCGTTCGCGCCCGAGATCTGGTCGCTGGTGTTCTTCCGGATCGTCGGCGGTGTCGGCGTCGGCGTCGCCTCGGTGATCGCGCCGGCCTACATCGCCGAGACGTCCCCGGCCCGGATCCGCGGCAGACTCGGCTCGCTGCAACAGCTGGCCATCGTGCTCGGCATCTTCCTGTCGCTGCTCGTGGACTACCTGCTCGCCGAGATGGCGGGCGGTGCCGGCGAAGATCTCGCCCTGGGCCTGGAAGCCTGGCGCTGGATGTTCCTGGCGATGATCGTGCCGGCCGTCGTGTACGGCGCCCTGGCCACTACCATTCCCGAGTCACCCCGCTATCTGGTTGCCACACAACGGCTTCCCGAGGCACGCAAGGTGCTGACCCTGCTGTTCGGCGAGAAGAACCTGGAACTGACGATCACCCGCATCCAGGACAGCCTCACCGGTGACAAGCCGTCGTGGAAGGACCTCAAACGTCCGATCGGCGGCGTCTATCCGATCGTGTGGGTGGGCCTGATCCTGTCGATCTTCCAGCAGGCCGTCGGCATCAACGTGATCTTCTACTACTCCAACGTGCTGTGGGAGGCAGTGGGATTCGAAGAGTCCTCGGCATTCCAGACCAGTGTGTTCACCTCACTGGTGAACATCGTCGCCACGTTCGTCGCCATCATGCTGGTCGACAAGGTGGGCCGCAAACCGCTGCTGCTCGTCGGTTCAATCGGCATGACCGTCACGCTCGCGGTGATGGCCGTCTGCTTCGGCACCGCAGATCAGGTGATGAACTCCGACGGTGAGATGCAGCCCGAGTTGTCCGGCGCCTCCGGGCCGATCGCACTGGTCGCCGCCAACCTGTTCGTGGTGAGCTTCGCACTGAGCTGGGGACCGGTCGTCTGGGTGCTGCTCGGTGAGATGTTCCCCAACCGATTCCGTGGTGCCGCACTGTCTTTGGCTGCCGCCGGTCAGTGGACCGCCAACTGGGCGATCACCGTCAGCTTCCCGAGCCTCAAGTCGTTCTCCCTCGGTTTCTCCTACGGCATGTATGCCACCTTCGCGTTCCTCTCGTTGCTGTTCGTGACCAAGTTCGTCAAGGAGACCAAGGGCCTGACGCTCGAGGACATGGACGCCCAGGCGGGCATCACCCACAAACCATCCGGCACCGGGGCGTCGGCGTAAGCACTTGCGAGAAAGGACCATCGACATGACAACCGCAAGCACCCCCCGCAAGGTCGCCGTCCTCGGGCCCATCCCGCGCGACCACATCGTCACCCATCGGGGTGAGGTCTTCGACAAGTACGGCTGCGCGCTCTACACCGTCGCAGCACTGTCGTCGCTACTCGGACCCGACGACGTGGTGCGCCCCATCGTGCACGTCCGGCGCGACGATCTCGACGCGATCCACGAGAAGCTCGCGCCATTCGGCAATGTCGACCTCACCGGCATCCGCGCCGACAGCGACCGTGGCGACGTGGTCGAGCTGACGTTCCGAGACCAGAATTTCCGGGACGAGCGCCAGACCGGATTCATGCATCCCATCCAACCGCAGGACGTCGAATTCGCCCTGGACTCAGATGCTTTCGTGTGTGTACCGATCACCGATTACGAGGTCGCCCAGCCGACGCTGGCGTACATCCGCGCCAACAGCGACGCCACGATCATGCTCGACTGTCACGGACCGACTGTCGCACTGACGGCCGCCGGGCAACGGGTGAGCAGGCTGTGGATCGACCGGGACGCCTGGCTGCCGACCATCGACATCATGAAGATGAACCTGGAGGAAGCGGGCTGTGCGTGGTTCCCGCCACCGGGCGGCGATCCGGATCTGCTGGGCGCCCCGCTACCCCGCGAGCAACTGCCCGAGTTCGCCCAGCACTGCCTCGATCGTGGCGTGACATCGGTGTGCGTGACCCTCGACGAGGAGGGTTGCGCCCTCTACTTCCGCGGCGAATCCGGCGAGCTACGTGAGGAACTCGTGCCGCGCATCGAGGTGACAGACGTAGTCGACACCACCGGCTGCGGCGACTCGTTCGCCGCGGGAATGGCGTACGGCTACCTGGTGTCCGGCGATCTGGTGACGGCTGCCCGCTACGGCAATGCGATGGGCGCACAACGCTGTTCGGGCAGCGATCTGTCGGTGTACCTGCCGTTGGAAGGTACCGACGCGCAGATCGCGGCCGCATACGGACTCTCGGCGGCGTCGTCGTGAGCGCACCCACCGCGCCGTCGGCACCCGACACCGCGACGTGGACGGTCGTCGAGAATAGCTGGGATCCTCAGCGTGCCAACTATTTCGAGACGATCCTCACGGTCGGTAACGGCCGATTGGGTACCCGCGGGTCACTGGAGGAACGGCACACCGGCGCGCTGCCGGGCACCTTCCTCGCCGGCGTCTACGACGACTACGACTCCCCCGTCACCGATCTGGTGAACGCACCCGACTGGCTCGACACCGAAGTGTACGTCAACGGCACCCGCCTGGATCCGGAGTCGGCACCGATCACCGCACACCGCCGGGAACTGGACTTGCGGACCGGCGTATTGACCAGGGACACAACATTCCTCGTCGACGGCTCGCCGGTGCTGCTGCACACCGAGCGGTTCGCGAGTATGGCCGACCGCAACCTGTGCGGCCTGCGGATCACGGTCACCCCGCTCGAACGGGCTGCCGGGGTGTTCATCCGCACCGGCGTCGACGCCCACCGCCGCAATCTCGAACGGCTCCCCGCCTACCCGGACGGCACCACGTTCGGCCCGGATCGCAAGTGGGACAAGTGGGCTCTGTCCACACACCTGCACTCCACCGGCAGCGAGCAACGCGGCCCGGTCGGCCTCATCGGAACCCGCACCATCTCCTCGGATGTGGCGATCGTCTACGGGATGCGTACCGACACCGATCCGACCGCCGATCTGACGCGACACCACCGTGGTCACGAAAGAGTCAGTGACGAAGCAGATTTCAGCGAGGTACGGGCGGGGGCGAGCGTCACCGTCGACAAACTCGTCGGCATCGCCACCGGCCGCGACCCCGGCTCCGACGCCGAACCGGCGGCCCGCGCCGAGGCAACTGTGCTCGCCGCCCCCGGTTTCGACGAGGCGAAAGCCGAATCGGTGCGGCGGTGGCAGCAGTTGTGGGCCGATGCGGACTGCGAGATCGTCGGCGACGACAAAGCCGCACATGCCGTCCGGTTCTCGATCTACCATCTGCTGATCGCGGCCAACCCCGACGACCCGACGGTGAACATCGGCGCGAAGTCGTTGTCCGGGGAGGGATATCGCGGGCACGTGTTCTGGGACACCGAGATCATGATGCTGCCGTTCTTCCTGTTCACCCAGCCGCACACCGCGAGATCGCTGCTCGGCTATCGCTACCATACCCTCGGCGGGGCGCGAGAACTGGCGCGCGAGAACGGAATACGTGGCGCACAGTACCCGTGGGAGTCCGCCGACACCGGACGCGAAGAATGTCCACGCTTCACCCCCGACGGCCAGAATCGCTTCTATACCCGTGACGAGGAACTGCACGTCACCGCCGACGTGGCGTACGCAATCGTGCGCTACGCCGACGTCACCGGCGACGTCGACTACCTGTACGGGGAGGGTGCGGAGATCCTGTTCGAGACCACCCGCTTCTGGATGCAGCGGTGCACCCGCGACGGCGACCGGCTGGTCTTGCACACGGTGATGGGCCCGGACGAATTCCATTCGCACGTCGACAACAACGCGTTCACCAATCGGATGGTGCGCTGGCATCTGGAACGGGCCGCACAGGTCCACGCCCGGATGGCACAGACCCACCCGGATGCGCTGGCCGCGCTTGCCGAACGGATCGGGCTCGCCGCGGGTGAGGCCGACGGCTGGGCCGATGCCGCGGAACAGATCGTCGCACCCGTCGACCCCGACATCGGGGTGATCGAGCAGTTCGACGGTTATTTCGAGCGGACCGTCGTCCCGATCACAGAATGGGACGAGAACGACATGCCCCGTTACCCCGAGGGGTACGACCATTTCACGTGCGAGGACACGTCGCTACTCAAACAGCCCGACGTCGTGATGCTGATGTTCGTGCTCCCCAACGATTACTCGCTGCGAACCCGGCACGCCAACTACGAGTTCTACGAGCCCCGGACCGTCCACAAGTCCTCGCTCAGCCCGTCGATCCACGCGATCGTCGGCTTGCAGGTGGGCGACCGAACCAAGGCCGAGCAGTATTTCGCCCGGTCGGCATATGTCGACGTCGACGACAACCAGGGCAACACCGAGGAAGGGATGCACATCGCCTCGGCGGGTGGCACCTGGCAGATCGTGACCCATGGATTCGGTGGCTTCCTCGCCACACCGGACGGTCTGTCGTTCTCCCCGGCGCTGCCGTCGTCGTGGGATCGAGTGCGATTCTCGGTGCACTGGCGTGGCCGCACGGTGCGCGCCGACCTCGGACACGACGACGTGCTGCTCGAACTGGTCGGCGACGGACCCGACGAGGTGGTGACCGTGTGGGGCGAGCGTATCGCCCTGACCCCGGGAACGCCGGCGACGGCCACCCGTTGACAGGCTACGCCGTCGGCCGTCGGGGGGCCGACGGCGTAGCGTGCTGCGGGTGGATGTGAGTACACCGCCGGACCGGTTGATCCTCGATGAAGCGGCCCCCTACCTGACCGGGCCGTCGCGTGCGGTGGTGATCGACGACGTCGACGGCGCGCTCACCCTGGGAGCGGCCGCTGCCGGGGTCCAGGACATCCGCGTTCACCAGGATCTGGTGACCGGAGAACGGTCTCTGGACAAACACGCGGCCGCTGCCGACTACGCGCGCCTGCCACTCGGGCCGGAGCTACTCGCCTGCGCCGACGTCGTACTGCTGCGGCTGCCGAGGTCCCTTGACAGGCTCGCCGAGGTGGCCGCAGTCATCGCCGCACACGCATCGCCGCAGGTGAGCGTTGTCACGGGTGGCCGGATCAAACACATGACGCCGACCATGAACGACGTACTACGCACCGTTTTCGACCGCGTCGACGTCAGCCACGCCCGGCAGAAGTCGCGGGTGCTGATCGCCACCGGTCCGCGTCCGGCCGACGCCCGGCGGGAACTCGCGCAGTGGCCACGCACCGAACGCCACGACGACCTCGGGCTCACCGTCGCCGCCCACGGCGGAGTTTTCGCCGGAACCCGCATCGACATCGGCACCCGCTTCCTCGTCTCGCAGCTCGACCGGTTCACCCATCACGGGCGCGTCGTCGACCTGGCCTGCGGCAACGGCACCATCGGAACCTGGCTGGCAATGCGGGATCGGCAACTGCGAGTTACCGCCACCGATCGCAGCGCAACCGCGGTCGCATCGGCAAGCGCCACCGCACGCCTTAACGGGGTGTCCGACCGCATAACCGTCACCCAAGCCAACGGCCTTGAACTGCAAGATAATTCGTCGGAGGCTCGAATTGTCCTCAACCCGCCGTTCCACAACGACGCCGCAGTCTCCACCGACATCGCGCGCGACCTGTTCACCGACGCCGGCCGGGTCCTCGCCCCCGACGGCGAACTATGGTGTGTATGGAACTCCCACCTGCGCTACCGCCCACTCCTCGAACGCACCGTCGGCCCCACCCGCCAGATCGCCCGAAACACCAAATTCACTGTCACAGTTTCAGTCCGCCGCTGATTCGCCCCCTCGCCGATACATCCGATTTCGACCGGGGGTTGCCTGCTTTCGGACCAGGCGCGAGGTTGTGGCTCACGCAACGCGTCGGTCGGCGGCGTCGACGTCGGCGAGCAGCCCCGCCGGGTCGATGATCATCATCAGCGGGCCGGCGATATCGATGGCATGCTCGATGATGTTCGAGACCTGTTCGGGGTCGGCGGGGTCGGCGATGAACGCCCAGACCTGTTCGTGCAGATCGGCATTCAGGTAGTCGACGACGTCATGCGCCTGCCGCCCGACGACCACGACGTTGTATCCCGCTCCGACGGAGCGCATCACGACGTCGCGGCTGCGGGGTGTGCCGTCGGTGACCACCAGGACGGCGCTGCAAAGACGTGTGCCAGGTGCTGTTGCTGTTGCTGTTGCTGTTGCTGTTGCTGTTGCTGTTGCTGTTGCTGTTGCTGTTCTCATGACAACCATTGCACGGCGCGGGCCTGGGGCCACGTTCGAGAGCGGCTGCGAGGTCGCTGTAAGCGGCCGGGGATTTCAGCTCATCGATCGCGGGTCGACCGCCATCGCCGCCAGATTCTCCGACACCCGTTCGGGTTTGCCGTTGTTCTGTTTCGCTGCCGCGGTCAGCACATCGAGGTGGTTGTATCCGGGCAGCTTGACGAGGCGACCGTGGCCGTCCGGGGCATCGACACCGATGCCGCCACCCGCCTGGAATGTCACGATCGGCGACCCCAATGCCGCGCCGGGGTACAGCCGGTGCCGGAAGCCGTCAGGGCTGCTGCGGTTGGTGAGTCCGGTCATCAATGCGGTGGGGAAATACCATTCGGTGAAGTCCAGCGGCGGCTCGGACATGTTGCGCGCCAACTCGCCGATGGCAGTGATCTCCTGCCAGGGACTGGTGCGGGTGTCCGTGGGTGAGATCTCGTCGTAGTCCGACCACCGGTACAGCGTCCGGCCGTCGAGTCTGCTGGGTGCGAACTTCTTGTTGTCACCCCAGATCGCATGGGACATAGGGAATGCCGCCGCAACAGCGTCGGGAAACGGGAAGGATTTGGCCTGCACGGGACCACCGGGCGCGACCATGCCGATACTGGCCTGCAGGATACCGAACGGCATCGAATTATCGTCCATGATCGCGCCGAGCGTAGCCTCGTTGGTGGCGCGGATACGCAGAATGTCGGGCTGTCCGGTGATAGCCGTCCCATAGTCCTTGGACAACAGGATGCGCAGCGTCGAGACGATGTTCAGATTGCGCGGCAGCGCTTCGAGCACCCTGTTGGCGCCGTGCGGGTCGGTGTTGGCCGCGAGTGCGGCCAGCGCCAGCAGGTTCATCGTCTCCGGATTGATCAGAGTGGGCAGCGCCAGCACCGGCAGCACTGTGTCGTACAGCCCGTACATGAGATCGAGCGCCTGCCCGAGTTCCCGTGGGATCGCCGGCATCTGCACCATGCTCCGCACGCCCGACGGCAGGTTCAACGCATCCGTCACGATCGTCATGTCGGAGGTCACGGCGGTGTCCAACGCGAAATAGCCTGCGCACTGGTTGAATCCGGCGTCGTCGGTGGTGGCGCGATTGCCGTCGAAATCCCATTCGGAGAAGTACCCGGTGATGAAACCACCGAGAGAATGTCCGCCGCACAACACTTTCTGCTTGCGGCCCTGCTGGTCAGGAATGTCGGCTTTCATGATGGCGTACTGGTCTTCGAGCGTCTGCTTTACGCCGACATTCTTCAGCCACGGGTACTTGGTGACGTTGTCGATATTGTTGGTGAACCCGGTAAACTTCTTGCCGCCCAGTGGCTTTCCCTTGAAGTAGTAGTCCGCGGCGACATCGAACGACTTCTTCGCGTTGCCGGCTTCAAGCCCGGTGTGGTCTTCCAGGCAGTTCGACCGACGGTCGAGTGCCCAGAACTCGATGTGCTTACCCTGCTTCGCGGCCTTCACGATGGTGTTCTTGGCGATGGACTCGAACGCGCCCGCCCCTTCGAGAATGCCGGGCTGCGCCACCAGAATCCGGTCCGCATCAGCCGATTTCTCCGGACCGTCGGCAGCCCGGAACCGCAGGTACGACACCCAATCACATTGCGCCGGATGCGGTCCCACAGACTTTGCCAGCGGCACCCGATGCCGCACCACCGACGACACGACCGACGTGATCGGCGACGACGACTGATACACCCGCTCGACCCGTTCCAGACTCGACGGCGCCGCGGACGCCGGCGCACCCTGCCCCACCAAGGTGATCACCGGCGCGACCAGCACCGCCCCGGTCACAGTCGTCAACAGCCTGCTACGGATACGCATCGGAAAGCCCCCTTGCCCTCGGCCACGCCCCCATCGCCCCACCCCAATCGCTACAGTGACGGACGCTACACGCGGCGATGTGGTGGTGTCCAGATCACGACGCACAGCCACGTTGCGGCTGACACCCTGGGCGCGACCGACTGGCACGACGCGCTCGCAGGACCACCGCTGTCGCTGATGCCCCTGGTCTATGCCACACCCGCATCCGAACACCGAGCGATCGAAGTACAGGGCATCCTCGCCCGACTCGGCCAGCACAGGGCTCCATCGGTTCCGGACCTCCTGATCGCCTCGCTGGCCGAAACCCAAGGCCTGGTACTACAGACAAGGATTTCGAGCTCATCGCCGAAATCACAGGCCAACCCGTCGAACGCCTACTGTTCAACAGCAACTGAGCCCACGGCCGTTCTCGTGCGTCGCTAAAAGGGTGGTGGGCCATAGTCGTTGGTGTCGACGGTGCGGGGAGCTGGCCGGTAGCCGGGGCCGACGACCCGGTCGGCTCGGTTGAGTTCGCGTTCGTGGCGGCGCCGGGCATGCTTGGCCGCGGTGCGGGTGCGTTCGCGCATCGGCTGCTCGATGCTGTGGTGCGAGGTGCCGATAGCCGGCGAAGTGAAGCGGACACGTTTGAGCCCTGGGAACAGCGCAGTGTTGTCCTCGGGTGGACCATCTATCCGGATCCCTTCCGGGGTGTACCAGACTCGGGCGGTGTGTCCGTCGGGGTCGAGGTATTGGTCATCGACCCAGAGGGAGAACGATTTCAGCAGATGATGGAAGCGGCATTTTCCGTTGAGGCCCAACGGATCTGTGCGGCCACCACGGTCGGGGTGCTGGTGGTCGTACTCGGTGACATGATCGAGATCGACTGACCACGCCGGGGTTTCGCAGCCGGGGACCGTGCAATAGCCATCCCGAATCCGGATGAACGTGTCCAGCGCCTGCGACGGGCGGTACGGATCGGACGGCAGGTGCGACGGGAGTGGCTGGTTGCCGACATCGCTGGCGTGCGGGGCTTCGAGGTTCGTCGCTTGCGCTCCTCGCACCTCAACCAGCGAGGGGGTCACATCGCCAACCAGCAAAGGGGTCACGTCGCCAACCTGCGACGGAGTTGCGCCGTCGACCGGCGTGGGGGTTGCCTGGTCAGCATGGAACTCAGATGGCTGAAACGTGAACTTACGAGTATTGCCATCATCTGCTGGTTGAGGCGCGAGCTTGCGAGCCTCGAAACCCCGTGAGGCGTCCGTGTCCGCACCCACCGGACTCTTCACCTCGGGAACCAAAGGCCGTACCTGCGTGTGTGATTGGGCAGCGATGTCGCGGACGTGATCGGCATCGATCACACCGTAGCCGTCCATGAAACCAGGATTGTCAGCGGCACCGTCGATGGTGGATTCATCACAGACGACGTGAAGGACGATCCGTGCCTGCGCCTGCGGCAGGCACCGGGCGTCGGGAATGACAGCGGGGCAGTCGGCCAGGCCGCACTCGCAGGCGAACTGCTGGCCGGTGAGCAGGGCGAACATCGCATCACTTCGCCGGGCCGCCATACGACGCGGGTCATCCTTGCACGCGCAGGCGGCGAGCACTTTCACCGACTCGAACGCGATGCGGGCATTCTCGGCCGACATCGACGCACCGAGCGCGGCCATGCCGTGTTCACGGCCGGTGTCCACCCACACACCACGATCGTCGTGGGCCTGCTGACGGCGACGCCGGACGCTGTCGGGGTCGCGACGGAACACGATCCGATCGCACATATCCCGCAACCTCGCCCGGCTCCACGCGCCCTCGCGGCGGCGCAAGGTCGCGGCGATCTCGGCGTCGACGGCCTCGGCGTGCTCGGTTCCCTCAATCAGCTCGGTACGCGAAACAACGGTGGTGACATGGGTTTTGGTGATCAGACCGTCGCGCAGACACAGCGCTACCTGCGGGAGACGATCACGCAACGCCACCGCCTCGTCGACAAGGCGTTCGCCCATCGTCTGGGTCAGCGCCCCGCTCATCGCGATACGCGCGCCGAGTTGGGCATGCGCATCCAGCATCCGGTAGTCGGCGGGTTCAGTCGCCACCAGCTCGGTGTGCAACGCGGCGATCGCCGCGTACTGCGCCCACGCGGTGAACGATTCAACCGCCCGCACCGAACCCACAGCCGTCATCAACTTCGTGACCCGCTCGGCGTCGACGCAACCTTCGGCGAATTCAAGAAACTCAGACATACTGTGACTCAGTTGATTCCACCGATCAAGACCATGCGGGTCGACGACTGCCGAGCCCGAATTCGGTTCGGTCATTTCTCATCCCCCGTTCTGCGATCACCGATTGCGGTACTCATCGTGGCCGGGCAACCCCTCCCGGCCACGATTGCCTGATACTCATCAGATTACTAGAACAGGTAATCGAATACCAGTCCTTCCGTCGATATGTTCGACAAGTTGTTCCCGCGCAGCGAGTTGCCCGCGACACGCCGGACGAGCCGGGGTGTCCGCGTCCAAGCAACTCCTCAACGCCGAACCGAAATCGGCCGGCGCCCGCACCGTCGAGCTGGTCGTGCCGGAACATCAACTCGAACATTCCCCGCCGGCGATCGGCGAATCCCACGTAGTCCATGCTCGCGGCGATCAACCGACCTCGGACAGGAGTACGTGAATCGGTACACATTGGGCGCAGGTGCCGGTACCGGCCCATGTCGTACCACCGTGGTTGACTTCCGCCATGTCCGAATTGGTGCTGGTCGTGATGGCCGGTGTGGTGTTGGTGAGCTTGGCTGTCGCGCGAGGTGTACGCCGTAGGTCCGGATCTCCGGCTGCGGGGACCCACCGAATATTCCGGAAACCTCCCCCGACACCGCTGCAGCAGTTGGCGACGGATCGTCGCAACCACAGGGATCGGCTTAACGCGTTGTGTGACAAGATCACCCGGCAGTCAATGTTGCCAATGGCCCGGCGGCCAGGTGAGGGCGAATACGGCGGTTTCGCCATCATGGTCGCCGATATTTGGCTGGGTCGGGATTTCACCTTGCGTGCCCGTGCGGTCGGGCTGAGCTGGTTGCCGTTCGTCGACGCACCCGAACATCACGAAACCCCCGAGATCGCCCGGGAGCGCCTCAACCGCAACTACCGACTGGGCGACGACGAACGCAAGGCCCTGGAAGTCATGTCCCGCAAACAGGCCGGCCGTATCGCCGTCACCGCCGCTCACGTCGCCGACAGCATCCACCGCACGCCCGTATGGGGACGCGACTTCTTCGACCTGCACAGCGTCCGGGTCGACCTGACCGCCGAGATCACCTACCTGACCGAAGCCGCGAAAACCCTCGCCGAACAAGACAAACTACTCGGACCGGCACCGATCGCCCAGCGGGCGCTCGACGCGGAGATCGTCGGCGTCTACATCGAGAAGTCCCGCATCCTCGACGAACGGATCGACGCCCTGCTCGCGCGACTCGAAGCGCTCGACGCGTACCGGGCGATCGTCACGGAGGTGCAGCGGCGGGCCGACAGACAGGACTGGCTCGACCGTGTCAACACCATCGACGACCTGGATTCCGCCGCATCCGCCGTCGCCGACCACCATCACGCCGACGCGCTGCGCGACACCGCCGTCGAATCCCACGCCTGGGCGCAGGTATACCTGCCCAACCTCGGATCGCTGACAGCGCGCCTTACCGCAGCCGGATAGCTGCGCACCGGCCGGGCGAATTGTCGGAGTCTCGCGCTAGGATCTTCCGCAATGCGAACCGGTCGAGGGTTTCGCCCTGAAAGCCGCGGAGCGGCGCACGTGGCTGTGGACTACACGAGAAACACGACGCAGGCCGTCGTGCCGGTCTGGACGCTGGCCACGCAGGAAGCCGAAGCCCCGATCTGGCCCGCGGTGAGCAGATGACGCCGGACAAGCTCGACCAGCTGCGGAGTGCGCTGGCCACCTTCGCCTCGTCGCCCATTGCCACACTCGAAGCCCATCCGTCGCCCAAGAACCTCGACGAGAAGCGTGGGATTCCACTGGAAAGCGCGAGTCCGTTGGCGAAGCATCTCGCGCAGTTGGTGTCGAACACCCCGAAGGCACGGGTAGCGGCTTCCGGCGAGACCCTGTACCGGATGGTCGTTCCGGACAAGGTTGCGGCATCGGTCGGCAGTGGTGTCATCACATCGATGAAGGCGGCGGGTGGCGGCATCCACAGCGCACTGGTGGGAAAAACGGGCATTGCGGCGCAGGCAAAGTTCGTGCCCGTCGTCGCCGGTAAGTCGGCGGCGATGGGCGCCGTCGGCGGTTCGGCGGCGACGGCAGGAACCGCCGTTGCCGGTGCGGGAGTGCTGACCGTCGCCGCTCCGCTGGTCCTGATGGCTGTCGCAGTCGGTATCAGTGCCCACGCCGAACGCCAACGTCAGGAGGCCATCGCCCGGCTCGAAACACTCCTCAAGAAGCTCGACAAGGCCAACCTGGACAGTGAACGCACGGATCTGAATGCGTGTGTGCCCGCGATCGAGAAGGCGACGGCGGTCCTGCTGGATCGCGGTCGCGTGGGCCACTCCCTCGGACTCGACACCGCGGTGCATGTCATCGACAAGGGAATCAGTCTGGCCGACAGCCGTTTACGCGAGTGGCTCACCGCGCTCGGCCAACTGCCCGAAGGACCGAAAGTCGAACTCGCCAAACTACGTGAAGCGATCCCCGGCATCGACGACCCGGACAGTGAGTTCTACGCGTACCTCGAATTGGCTGACCTGGCCATCGCACTCAAACATCGCGTGCTCGTTCTGCAGGCCGTCGAACATGCGCAACACGACGAGGACAACCCATTCGAGAACTTCGTCGACGCACTGAAGTCCGACCAGCGCAGCCTCAACCAACTGGTCGGTGACCATTCGGAGTTCCTACAACGACTTTCGACGCTGAGGCTCGATCGATCACACGGAATCATGGATTTCACCATCGGAGCCGGAGACATCGACAAGCTCTTGAACACCACTGCACGACTGCGCGAGCTCCCCGACCGGATGCCTTCCACCCAGTCCCGCAGCGACGTCGCGATCGAGATTGCCCAAAAAGCCGACGGCTCGCTCGTCGTCTTCCCGGCCTACGCCGTCCGGTAACGGACGTTCCCGCGTCGCAGATTTCGTCCCGCGAATTGGTTGTCACGATATCGGATTCGCGGGACGAAGTTCTGGACGCGGGAAGGGGGCGGGACCAAGGTCACGTTCGGTGGTGAGGGTATTGCCCGCGGTGGGTGCGGGTGGAAGCATGCGGCTATCGGACATCGGATCGAGTGGGAGGTTTGCGATGGAGCAGCCCGACACCGGTGACGCGGCCGTGCTCCGGTCCCTCGAACTGTATGACGAATTCGTCGGCGACCCCACGCCGATGATCTACGAGCGGTTCTTCGTCAAGTACCCCGAAGGTGAAGAGATGTTCGCCTTCGACAAGTACATGGAATCGCGGATGATGTCGTCGGTTCTCATGCTGCTTTCCGACGTGGCGGACCACACGACCCCGATCGAATACACCACCCACTGGATCGCCGACCACGTGGCGTGGGGAGTCGGACGCGAGATGATGTTCGACATGTTCGACATGATCCGGGACACCATCGGTGACGGGCTCGGCGACCGGTGGACCTCGGAGATGCACGATGGCTGGTGCGCTCTCATCGACCGGATGAGACCCGTCATGGACGACCAGATCGCCGAGGCCGAAGGTTACCGGCCGCAACCCACTCCCGCGTAGCGCGGGGACGTCACGCTCGGCGGTAGAGGGCGGCGGGGCGGCCTCGGTCACCCTCGGAGAGGAGCGGGCGGCCGTCTTGGAGGACGGGTTCCAGGAACGGTTTCATGCGGCGGTTGAAATTGTCCTTGTGGACGCGGGTTCCGACGACGGCCTCGTGGACTCTGCGGAGCTGATGCAGGGTGAACGGTTCGGGGAGGAAGCCGTCGGGGTCGGGGAGGGTGTCGGCATAGCGGTGCCGGAACTCGTAGCGTTCACGCAGGCCCATGACCGCGGCGGCGACGATCTCGTTGTGGTCGAACAGCAGCGGGTCCTCCCTCATGATCCGGCCGTCGGCGTCGACGGGTACCAGGGTGCCTGTCGCAGACGCCAGGTCGGTCTCGCACATCGATACGGAGTGGGCGGCGGAGATCACCCAGGTGCGGTTGTCGCGGGCCGGATCGTCGAACAGCCGCAGCAGTCGCGGATGGGTCTGTCGCTGCGGCCGGATGCCAACCTTGCGGCCGAACACGTCGTCGACGGTCTGCGCGACGGTCGTGCGTTCGCGCATGAAACCGCCAGGGAGTGCGCGGCCGTCAGGGTTGGTCCGGTCCTGGATGAGTACGTGCAGCGCGGGATCGTACGGTGCCCGGCACACCGTCAGGATCGCCAGATCAACCGTAACCCCAGGTCGGGGGTAGTTTTCGAGTTCGCTCACAGCCATGGCTTTACATTAGCGCACTTCGCGTGCTAACTTCTCTTTAGAGATTTTGAAGCGCTAAAGAGAAGGAGTTCGGCATGAAGCTGAATTCAGCACAGACAGACCGCGCATGTGGCGCGGTCCTCGGTTCCGCCGTCGGCGACGCACTGGGTGCAGGCTACGAATTCGGATCGGCACGCGTCGGCACCGACGGTCCGCAGATGATCGGCGGCGGCCTGGGCAACTTCGCCCCGGGCGAATGGACCGACGACACCACGATGGCGTGGTGCATCCTGGACGTCGCCGCGACCGGCCAGGACCTGCGGTCCGACGCCGCACTGACCGCGATCGGGCGCAACTTCCGTACGTGGTACGAATCCCGCCCCGCCGACATCGGCATCCAGACCAGCAACGTGCTGGGCCGGGCCGGCGCCGATCCGACAGCGGTCGAACTGACCGCGGCCGCCGCGGGCTTTCACGAGCAGACCGGGCGCACCGCCGGTAACGGATCGCTGATGCGCACCGCTGCCGTCGCGCTGCCGTTCCTCGGCAATCCCGACGCGGTCGCCGACGCCGCTCGCAAGATCAGCGCGCTGACGCATTTCGATCCGCGGGCACAGGAAGCATGCGTGCTGTGGTCGCTGTCGATCCGCCGCACCGTCATCGACGGTGAGCTGGATCTGCGCGGCGGCCTGCGCTACCTCGACGACGACGCCGTCGCCTACTGGACCGAGCGGATCGACGAGGCCGAGACCTCCGACCCGAAACGATTCAATCCGAACGGATGGGTGGTCAGCGCACTGCAGGCGGCCTGGTCGGCGATCGTTCACTCCGACGGCTTCGCCGAGACGCTGAGCACCGCGATCCGAATAGGCGACGACACCGACACCGTCGCGGCGATCGCCGGCGCGCTGATCGGTGCGAAGTGGGGCGCGTCGGCGATCCCTGCGAAGTGGCGCCGCATCCTGCACGGTTACCCGGGCAAGCGCGGTGAGGATCTCGTGCACGCCGCCATTCAGGCGACCTCCGGCGGTCCGAAACCCGGTGTGTGGCCGAATGCGTCGCGGATGACGGATGGGGGCACGACCGGCGTACTCGTGGAACACCCCTACGACGACGGTGTGTTGCTCGGCGACCTGGACGCACTCGACAAGCTGCCCGCAGAGGTCACGGCGGTGATCAGCCTGTGCCGAGTGGGCACCGAGCAGGTCCCTCCGGCCGGAGTCGAGCACATCTGCTACTGGTTGATGGACTCGGAACTCCGGTCGGAGAATCCGAATCTCGATTTCATTCTGGATGATGCAGCGAAAACTGTTGCTGCACTGCGGGATGAGGGACAGGTTGTGCTGGTTCATTGCGTCGCCGCACACCGCCGGACCCCGACCGTCGGCATCGCATACGCGCTGGAGCGGGGCGTCGGCCTGGCCGAGGCCACCTCCGCGGTGCGTGGCGTACTGCCTCGGGTGAACCCCAACTCGGCATTCGACGAGGCACTCGGTCGGATCGCCGCACAGCGATAACTGACGAATCACCCACTCCCGAAGGAGGAGACATGGACAACATTCAGGACCGCGACAAGCGGTCATCCGAAGGCTCCCACGACCTGTGGCGCGAGTTCAATGCCACCGAGCGCACCGACACCACCACGTCGGCGGCATTGGTGCGGGTCGCCGAGGACCGGGCCGAGCTGCTGGGCTGGGTCGGCGAGGCCCTGCGGGAAAAGTTCGGCGAGATGCCCGAGACCGACGACGATGACGACTTCGTGCTCTCGCACATGGGCCAGGTCGTGTGGGTTCGCGTGCACACCAACCAGCCTGCCGTCACCATCATGGCGAGGGTCGCGCACGGGGTGTACTCGCGGCGCGCGAGTGAAGTGGAGATCGGAATCCTCAACCGGCGCAGCACTTTCGTCAAGTGGTCGCTGGTCAACAGAAATATCTGGCAGGAGATCGATATGGTCGCGATACCGTTCGCCCCGCGCCACCTCACCAATCTCGTCGACGTGTTCTTCGCGGCGATGTCGGCCAACCGTGACGACCTCGCCTACCGCACCGGCGCGAAAGTGGCTTGACCACAGAACAAATCGGAATCCTGGTGCCATATACGAGCACCAGGATTCCGATTAGTTGGGTAGCTTGCGTAGGGCACGTTCGGCGGCATGGAAGCCGCACATGCCGTGGCCTCCCGGGCCGGGTGGGGTGGCAGCCGAGCAGATATACACACCAGGGACGCCTAGATCGTAGGGGTGCACCGACAGTCGGGGGCCGAGGACCAGTTGCACGGCGTCCTTCGATCCGGTGTTGATGTCGCCACCGACGTAATTACTGTTGTAGCTGGGCATCTCGGTTGTGGAGCAGACTTCCTTGCCGACGATGCGGTCGCGGAAGCCCGGCGCGAAACGTTCGATCTGACCGATGATCGCCTCGGTGGCGTCGCCCCGGTAACCGTTGGGGACATGGGCGTAGGCCCATACCGGGTGCACGTCCCCGACGCTGCGGCCGGGATCGGCCAGGTACTGCTGCCCGACCAGCACGAACGGCCGCTCGGGCATCCGACCTTGCTGGATCGTCCGTTCGGTGGCGGCGACCTCGGCGAAGTCACCACCCAGGTGGACGGTTCCGGAGCGCCGGGCATCCGGGTTGGTCCACGGAATACCCTCGCGGACAGCGAAATCCACCTTGAAGGCACCCGGTCCGTGCCGGAACCGGCGCAGCTCACGCAGCACCCGGTTCGGTAGCCGGTCAGCGCAGATCGCAGCCACCGCCCGCGGGTCCAGATCGAACATCGTCACATCCGCCGATGGCAGATCCGCGAACGACGAGACGCGAACCCCGGTCTCGATCCGCCCACCGAGTTCGAGCAGCGTCCGCTCCATCACGTCGGCGATCCGTCCCGATCCGCCCTCGGCCACCTGCCAACCGAACCGATGTCCGGCGGTGGTGATGCCGAGCCCGATCGCCGACGTCAGCGGTTGGTTCAGCGGCCGGAAGGTGTGCGCGGCGATACCGCCCCACAACGCCCTCGCCTGAGGAGTGCGGAAGAACCGGGCCAGTACCGACCCCGGCAGCACGGTCGGCATACCGAACCGGGCCAGTTCGAACGGGTGCCGCGGCACCTTGACGAGCGAGTCCAACACCGCCGGTCCGAGGACGTCGAACTTCCGGACCGGGCGGTCGAACAGTGCCCGCCACACACCGCCGTCGGCTCCCATGCCGGCAGCGGTGTCGGCGACACTGCGATGGAGCACTCCGGCGCTGCCGTCGTCGAGCGGGTGTACACAGTCGAGTTCGGCTGAACGCCAGTGCAATCCGAGCCGTTCGCAGTCCAGAGTGGCCAGGAATGGTGACCCGACCGCCATCGGATGGATGGCCGCGCAATGATCGTGTACCAGCCCGGGCACGATCGCCTCGAAGGACCTCAGTCCGCCGCCGACGGTGTCGCCGGCCTCCAGCAGCGTGACCTCCATGCCTCCGCGGGCCAGGGTGATCGCGGCGGCGAGCCCGTTGGGCCCGCCGCCCACGATCGTGGCTGTGCTCACGAGACTCTCATCACGAAACACCCAGGGGGAAGCGCTTCGGGTCCGACGTCCACGTGATGTTCAGTGGGATCGGGCCGTCAGGGAGCCACGGCTGCGCGTTCACGCAATCACGCACGCTCCAAGTGCCTTTCGCGAGCACACCCACGGCCGGGTCGATGATCTTGAAGTCCTGCTCGAACCGGGTGATCGGCTGCGACTCGGCCCACACGATCATCACATCGCCCGGATCGAAACGCACCTGTTCCTGGACCGCGGCAATCATGTTCTCGTCGTGCAGGTGACCGTCGCCGAAGTTGAAACCGGTGCAGATACCCGACATAACCTCACCTTCGCGGATTCTGCGCAGATCGATGTCCTGAACGAAGCGCATCATCGTCGAATATACGCCCCGGCCCTGACTGTGCATAGCGCGCCAGCTCAACCCGAAATCACCGATCACCTCACCCCATTCCCGTGGAACGTCGATCGCCTCCAGCTGATCGATGAGCGGCGGGATCGGGCGTTTGGTCAACCGATTGAGCTTGTCCTCGGCACCGGGCGCAAACGCCCACAGCCCCACAGCCCAGTTGCCGGCGTACTGGCGCAGCGAGGGCAGGAAAGACACCTTGTCGGGGCGGATGTTGCCGAGCACCGGGAAGAAGATCAGCATCGCGAAGATGACCAGGATCAACCACGGCGGATTCATGTCCACCACCGAGTACCCGTCACCTGCGGGGAATCCCACGAACAGGATGATCGAGATGTAGATGAACAGCAGATTCCATTCCAGCGGCACGGCCAGCGGGAAGGTGGAAATGATGAACAGGTGGTAGCAGATCATGAACACCACGCCGACGACGGTGAGTGTGCGGTTCACCGAGAACAACAGCAGGATCGGCACCGCGATCTCACCGATCGCGCCGAGGATATCGGCCATGAACCGGGCCAGTTTCGACGGCCGCAGGTCGTTGGGGTAATTGCGATAGTTCGCACGCCGCAAGGATTTCCACGGCAGCATCGGACTGTTGGACACCATCACCGGAATGACATTGACAAAATGCAGGCCGACCTTCGACAGACCCGCGCCCACCCACACGACGACGATGAGCAGTTTCCCGGCGACGATCATCGTCGCGAACGACGCGTAGGGCAGGATCGCGAAGATCAGCAGGGCCGGTACGTACTGTTCGGCGCGAGAGGCCAGGAACACCACCTTGTCCCGGAATCCGATCAGACAGATAAGCACGAGCGGCGCGATCAGCAGCTTCGGATCGATCAGCCGATGCGGTGCGGAATCTTCCAACTCCCCGCCAGGGGCAACCAGCGCCACCACCAGCGAGATGAGGAACAGGAAGTACATGCCGACGTCGAGCGGGGTTCGGGTGGTGCCCGCGGTCCCGGGCACCCAGGTCCACGGCCGCAGCCTGATGGTGCCGGTACGGGACCAGAACCGGAACCCGCCGGTCCACGGCTTGAACTTGTTGGTCAGCGGCCCCCAGGCACCGGCCAGGTTCAGCGACTCCAGGAACATCGTCCAGATGATCAACTTCTGGTAGATGATCGGCTGATCCCACCAGGTGTCCACCTCCCAGAAATGCAGACCGGAGGTGGCGGTGGTGATGATGATACCCGGAAGGGCGTAGAAGAACACCAGCTTTATCGCGTAGATGAGAAAGAAGATCTTCGCCGTGCCGAAGCCGTAATCGACCCAGCGGTGTGTCGAGATCGCCAGCCGCTCCTGCAGCGGCAGCGCCAGGTATTCCTCGGGAACTACTTCGGGTAGATCGGGTTTGGTGAATCCCATGACAATTCGTCCTTACGAGTGTGAAAGAACTGAGAGTTCAAGCGGACCGGGTTCAGGCGGACTGATCGATACGACGCAGAGTGGGCTTGTCCAGCTTGCCCACGGGGTTCTTCGGCAGGGTGTCGGTGATGATGATGTCGACGGGCTGCTTGTATCTCGCGAGCTGCGTGCGCAGGTGCTCGGTGATGGCCTCGGGGCCCAATTCGACGCCGGGATGGGTGGAGACGTACAGCACCGGGACCTCGCCGTATTTCTCGTCCGGGCGGCCGATCACCGCCGCCTCGGCGACCCCCTGCACACCGTAGACCACGGTTTCGATCTCCTTGGGGTAGATGTTCTCGCCGCCCCGGATGATCATGTCCTTGGCCCGGTCCACCAGGAACAGGTAGCCGTCCTCGTCGAGATATCCGACATCGCCAGTACGCAGCCAGCCGCCGTCGATGAGGGTCTTCTCGTTCTCCTCCGGCCGATTCAGGTAGCCGCGCATGATATTTGCGCCGCGCAGCAGGACCTCGCCAGGTTCTCCCACCGGGCACGACTGTCCCTCGCGATCGACGATCTTGATCTCCACTCCGGGCAGCGCCGGACCGACCGAACCGACCTTGCGGACACCGTCGATCGGGTTGCAGGTGGCCGCGCACGTGCATTCGGACAAGCCGTAGCCCTCGACCAGCGGGAAACCGTAACGCTTCTCGAAGCCCTCCAGCAGTTCGACGCTGGCCGGCGCCGCACCGCACACCGCGAACCGGACCTTCGAGGTGTCCGGTTGCACCTCCGGCGGCAATCCCAGCAGCATCGTGTAGATGGTGGGGACTGCCGAAAAGTACGTCGCCCCAGTGGATTCGAGGCGATCAAAGAAGGTCCTTGGATCGAATCTGCCGGCGATCGTCACACAGCCGCCGTTGGCGAGCGGACCGAGGACGCTCACGATGATCGCGTTCACATGGAACAGCGGCAGGATGAGCAGGCTGTGGTCGGACTCGCTGATGTCGGTGTTCGACGCGTTCATCTCGACCATGCTGACCAGATTGGCGTGATCGAGCACCACACCCTTGGGGCGCCCGGTGGTGCCCGATGTGTAGATCAGGAGCGCCACATCCGACGGCTGGGCCGCCGGGTCCGCGCCGTCGGGCTCGGCCGCGGTGAGGCTGTCGGCGTCCAGCAGAGGAACACTCGCCTCAGCACCATCGGAACTGATGAGGACCGTAGCGGCGGCGTCGGTGATCTGGTACTCAACCTCGGCGGCGGTGAGACTCGGGTTGATCGGGGTGGCGGCGGCACCCAGGCGCCAGGCCGCGAACATACCCACCACCAGCACCGCCGTATTGGGCAGTTTGATTGCTACGACGTCACCGTGTCCCACGCCGGCGGCACGCAGGGTTGCCGTGGCGCGCCGGACCGCATCGGCGAACGCGGTGTTGTCCAGGTCGAGCGTGTCGTCAGCCAGGGCGGGTGCGTGCGGCGCCGCCTCAGCGCGTTGATCGGGCAGAGATGCGAAAGTCACCTTGGCTCCTTGGTCAGAACTGGTTCGGCAAGGAACAACCCTACGGCTATGTGATATGGCTCACATAGTCTTCGGGAAACAAAGAACCCGTATCTATTTCGTCCCCCGAAGACGAAGTCCCGGGGTCACGATTCGGCGAGGATCTACTCTGTGGAAATGGATCTTGCCGACGAAGCGACGGTGAAGGCGGTCGTGCTGCTGGCCGCGACGTCACTGGATCCCGCGGCAATGGCAGCCGAGGTGACGGCCCGGATCGTGGCGGAACTACCCGAATTGAACGGCAGCAGAAGCCAGGACCCCCTGACGTCGAGCGTGCGGGCCAACATCGACAGCGTCCTCGAGGCCCTCACCGAGGGAATCTCCCCCGATAGTGTCGAACTACCCTCCGCCGCAAAGGAATACACCCGATGGCTGGCGCAGCGGGGCCTCCGGGTCACCGCGCTGGTCCGCGCTTACCGGCTCGGACAGGGCGTGATGTTGCCGGCGATACTGACCGGTCTGCGTGCCACATCTGCGAGCACTGAGGTCAAACTCCTGGCGCACGACTGGATCACCCTGTGGTCACTCACGCAGGTCGACGCGGTCACCGAGCAGGTGATCGACACGTACGAGTTGGAGCGCGACCGGTGGGTACAGGGCCGGTCGGGCGCCCGGACCGTCCGCATCCGCGAACTCCTCGCCGACGACGACGACGTCGATCAGGATGCCACCGGCGTCGAGATCGGGTACCGGCTGCGCGGGGTCCACATGGCGTTGACGGCCTGGTATCCCGAGGAAAGCGTCTCCATTTCCACCAACCTGCCCGCTGTGCTGATCCGCGATTTCGCCTCCGTCGTCGACGGACCACTGCTCGTCGCGGCCGACCACCACGCGGCGTGGGGATGGCTGCCGATCACCGACTACGCGATGGTGCCGCGCATCCGGGAGGCCGCGGCGCGTCTGGCCGCCCGGGCCGACGGCCCACGATTCACGTTCGGCACCGTCCAATCCGGCCTGTCCGGGTTCCGCCGGTCGCATCGGGAGGCGATTGCTCTGCGTCGGGTGGCCGGTGACCATTCGGTGGTGGATGCCGCCGATCCGGGGATGATGCTGACCGCCCTTGTGGGCACCGACCGGCAGGCCGCCCACGACTGGGCCGAGACTGTACTCGGTCCGCTGGCCTCGGACACCGAACCCGACGCACGGATGCGGGCAACGCTGCGGGTGTTCCTCCGCACGGGGGGCAGTTACAAGGCCACCGCCGAAGAGCTTCTGCTGCACCCGAATTCGGTCAAGTACCGGGTCGGGCGGGCCATCGAACGCCGTGGCCGGCCGATCGGCGACGACAGGCTGGACGTCGAGGCCGCACTGCTCGTGCTCGATGCGACGTCGGCCGGTTCCCCCGACTGACATACGTTCGACTTCCATACGTTCGACTTACATACGTCAGAACCCGAGCCGACATGGCTATAGGTGCTATAGGTGACCGAAGAATATCGCCGTCACACGGTGATCTTCGTCTTCTTGTCCACCTGCTCTGTCGCCGCACCGAGAATTCCCTGCTCGGAAGCGTCGGCATAGGCATTGAGCTGCAGAACGTACGTGGACCCGTCCTTGCCCGGGATGATCACCGTCTTCTGCCCGATCACACCATTGCTACCGTCCTTGACGTAGGTGCCGGCGATCTGCACCGAGTCGAACCCACCGAGGGTGCCGCGGGTGCCGTCAGCAGGTCCGCTCCAGCCGTCGAGCTGGTGCAGTTCGCCGGGCGCGAGCTCGAGCAGCTTGTCCCTGTCGACATCACCGGTCAGCTTCGACATCAGCGCCAGGATCCGCGGAGGATTGCTCGGCACCTCGGTCTTCGAGTAGACGATCGCCCCGTACGGTGCGGCATCCAGATCGTTCTGAACCTTCCACCCGTCGGGTACCGGAAGATCCACCACCGGGCCGGGGTCACCGCGCCGGATGACCAACTCGGCGATCTTGTTGGCGCTGATGTACTCCTGGATGGTCTTCGGAGCCGAGGCCGGTTCGACGGAAGCGGGCGTGACCGGGGCGGAGTTGCTCGACGCGACCACACTCGTGGCACTCGCCGTCGATTCCCCGGACGCCGAGTCCCCGGAGTCGCCGCACGCCGCCAGCACTGAGGCGACGGCAACGGCGACGACACCGGTCCGGACGATGGTTGCCAAGCTGCTCATGGATGCTCCTTCTGTACAGTCGGGAACCTTACAGCGACAAGCCACCTGCTCACGTCGGAATCCGACGGGAACTCCCAGGCCGGACTAACTCAACGCTCAGATTTGTGCCGGGAGCACAACAGCGGGTACGAGAAACTTCCGATATGGCGTCTCTCAAGGGCGATATGCCCCTGAGAGACGCCATATCTCCAGGAACTTTTCGGAAAACGTCAGGCGGGCATCTCGTAGGCGCCGTCGAAGGAGACGACCATGTCCCAGACCTGGGCGAAGCGCTCGTCGTCGACGTGGGGGGCGCGGACGGCACCCAGGGCCCACTGCTGCTGCGCCTGCGTGGCGGCCGTTGCGCCGTGCAGGGTGACGGCGTACGCCGAGAAGTCGCGGATCGTCGTCACGAAGATCTGGTCGACCAGTGCGGGATCGAGATCGAGGAGCTTGGCCTGTTCGAGGATGAGCTGGCCGTAGACGACCAGTGAGAACAGGTGGCCGATGGTCAGCAGGAAGTCGAGATCCTTCTGCTGGTCGGCCGACGGACCGGCGGTCACGAGCAGTTCCTTGAGCGCCTTGGCCTGCTCGTAGAACACCGCGACGTTCGGCAGGTTGGTGAACTCCTCGTACGGCTTGGTCCAGTCGGCGAACTGGATCTTGCCGGTGCCGCCGACGGGGCCCTGCGCCCAGAAGAACGAGTCGTCGGCCGCATCGAGGCGAGTGCCGATCTCGGGGTACTCGGTGGGGTTGAAGAAGTAGTTGGGCATGAACTTTAGGATCTGGGACACGTTGACGTGCACCGTTCCCTCCAGGCGTGGCAACCACCCGACGTAGTGGTTGGCCTGGTGGAAGTAGGTGTACTTCTCGTAGCCCTTGGCCGCGACGACGTCGAGCAGCAGCGTCATCACCTTTTCACCCTCCGAGGTGACCTTCGATTTGGTCATCGGATTGAACAGCAAGTAGCGACGGTCCTCCAGGCTCGCGCTGCGGAAATAGTCGATGGCGCGGTTGCTGAACAGTTTCATCGCCGCGATCCGGGCGAACGCCTCCACGAAATTGCCCCGTACGTGGGAGAAGTCGGTGACCGGGTTGCCGTACAGAATCCTGTTGTGCGCGTGGGTGATCGCCTCGTAGAACGAATGCTCCACCATGCCCACCGAACCGCTGCACAGGTTGAACTTGCCGATGTTGACGGTGTTGAGTGCGGCGGCGAAGGCCTGCGGGCCGGTGTGCAGGATGTCGGCTTCGGTGACGGCATAGTTCTCCAGCGCGAACGTGCTCACGTACATCTGGCCGTGGGTGACGTTGTCGATGAGGTGGTAGTCGGGGCGCTGACTGTCGGCGACGAAGAAGACATAGCCCTCGGGGCCGTCGATGTCGGTGCGCCGGCCGAATACCGACACCATCCCGGCGACGTTGCCGTTGCCGATGTAGTACTTGGTGCCGTTTGCGGTGAAGCCACCGTCTTCGTTGGGGGTGAGCAGCATGTCGGTGCTGTACACGTCGGCGCCGTGGGCCCGTTCGGACAGGCCGAAGGCCATCACGCCACCGTCGGCGAGCTGCTGGGCCGCCTTCTTCTTGGCCTCGTCGTTGTCGCTCATCCAGATCGGCCCGAGGCCCAGGATGGTGACCTGCTCGGCGTACCAGTACGCCAGGCCGTAGAAGCCGAAGATCTCGCTGAGTGCAGCGTTACGGGAGGTGTCCCAGCGCCGGTTGTCGTCGCCGTCGGCGTAATCGGCCCTGGTCAGGAAGGTGGAGAAGAGCTTCTCCCGCTTGACGAAGTCGAGGTAGTCGGTGACCCACACCGCGTTGTGGTCGCGGCGCAGCAGTTCGGTCTTGCCGACGCCCTCGAAGTAATCGATGGTCGCGCGCAGCAGGTGGGCCGTCTCGGCGTCGAAATGAGACGGATCGTAGGTACGGGGGTTCAGAAACAGGTCATTGACTGACTTGGCGATCTCTGGCATGGGAGCCAACCTAGCAGCGTCGTCGGGCACTGCGTACGGGTTGCACAGCCCTCAGGCACGGTCAGCCGGTCGGTGTCCGCAGATCGGCCAGCGCCGGATCGTAGCGGGCGCGTACCCGGACCGAACGCGAGATCCCCGCGACGAGGGCCGCGGCATCGGCCCGGCGACCGGAGGGGATCACCACCGCTGCGCTGTCGGGCCCGTCGCGGTGCGCCATCACCCAGTCGAAGATCAGCCAGTCGAGGGCGCCCCCAGCGACCTCGGGTGCCGCTGCCGGATCGGTGGCCGCGTCGGTGACCCGCTCCAGCGCCGCGCGATGCTCGTCGATGCAGGACTGTTTGTCGACGCCAGAACTGTCGTTCAGCAACATCGCGAGCGCGGCGGGAAGACGACGGCCGTCTTCGGTCACGATCAGCCAGCGGGCTCCTCGCCAGGGATGGTCGTCGACCCAGTGCAGCCCCGCGTGTCCGCTGACCACGCCGGGTGATGGCGTGTCCAGCGAGCCATCGAACGGGGCGGGCCCGCACAGCCCGATGACCTCCCGCAGCCGGATACCCATCAGCGCCGCCGTACCCAGGATCTCGCCGGCGCGGATATCCGGCCGCATGTCCGCGGCGTGCAGCGCGTCGACGTACTCGACGGTTGTGTGGTCGATGACCGCGTAGGCCTGCGCGAGTACGTCGTATTCGTCGCCGGTCGGCCGACGGCCACCACCCAGGATCTGCCCGAACCTTTCGGCGATGTCGATCAGCACGTCGTCGAACGCCTCCAGATGGGTGGGCAGCCAGCGGTCCGGCTCGGCACCCGGTAGTGCGATCAGCTCGGCCAACGGTGTCCGGACCCCGTCGGGGGAACACCACCAGAAGCCGATCCGGTCGTCGCGGTGGTCGATCCGCGGCAGCATCAGCGGCGCTCCGGGGCCGTCACCCAGTCAAGCCAATCCGGCAGTCCCACTCCGGTTTTCGTACTGACACGAATCGTCCGGGCGGTGGGGTTCACGGTGTCCAGGTTCGCCTCGAACAGGTCGATATCGAAGTCGAGATACGGCAGCAGGTCGATCTTGTTGACGACCACCAGATCCACGGCGCGGAACATCACCGGATACTTGAGCGGTTTCTCCTCCCCCTCGGTCACCGCGTACACCATCGCCGACGAGTGCGCACCCACATCGAATTCGGCCGGGCACACCAGGTTTCCGACGTTCTCCACCAGCAGCAGGTCCAGGTCGGCGAGCCGCAGACCGGTCAATGCCCGCGCCACCATCGGTGCGTCGAGATGGCATTCCCCGCCGAATCCGTTGCCGGTGTTCAGCAGCGAGATCTGCGCCCCGAGTCCGGCCAGGCGGTCGGCGTCGATACTGGTCTCGATGTCTCCCTCGATGACACCGGTGCGTACACCACGATCACGCAGCTCGCCCAGACTGCGCTGTAGCAGAGCGGTTTTGCCCGCACCTGGTGCAGACATCAGGTTGACGCAGGTGACGTTCTGCGCGTCGAAGGCGGCGCGGTTGGCCGCTGCCGCGCGATCGTTCTCGTCGAAGATCCGCTCCAGGACGTCGATCCGGTCGGCGCCGGTCTCATAGCCGGTATGGTCACCGAGATCGGTGGCCACCGCGGAGTCGTGCTCGTGTTCATGTTCGTGCTGGTGGACGGTGCCGTCGTCATGTCGATGGAATCGGCCCATAACTGTTCTCCTCGGGATCGTTTTCCTCGGCGGGGGCTGAGAGGGGAGCGGTCGGTGTTGCGAAATGTACTGTGGTGACCAGGAATTCCTCACCTTCACGCACCTGCACCGTAGGTGATCGGCAGCTGTCACACAGCAGAATGAGTGATTTCTCGATGACGGTGTCCGCCCCGCAGTCCGTGCAATGCAACCGGACCCGCACATGGTCGATGTCCAGGACCGCGCCCGCCATCGGGGTGTTTTCGGTGACCAAATCCCAACAGTACAAGAGGGTTTCGGGAACGACCTGCCGCAACTGTCCCACCCGCAGTTGCACCCGTGACACCGTGCGATCGCCGCGCGCACGATCGACGACGCCCATCACGGCGTGGCACAGAGACAATTCGTGCACCTGCGGTCACCTCTTGAGAGTTGTCGACGGCGATTCACCGAATCGTTTCCGGTAAAGGATCGAGAAATTGCCCAAGTGCGAAAAACCCCACCGTTCAGCCGATTCCGTCACCGTCAGACCGTCACCGGGTACCGCGCGCTGGAGATCGGCGCGCACCTTGAGCAGCCGCTGTTCACGAATGTAGGCGACCGGGGTGGTGCCCAGATCCTGCTGGAATCCGCTCTGAATCGTCCGGACGCTCATTCCGGCGTAGTCGCTGAGAGCCTCCAACGTGATCCGTTCGGCGAGATGTTCGGCGATGTAGTCGACGGAGCGCCGGACGGCCGGTCGGCCGGACGCTGCGGGACGGTGCAGTCCGCTCGAATAGTTGTGCTTCTGGATGTAGAGCAGGGTGGAGATGAGAAGTTCGCCGAGGGCTTCGGTACCGGTGCCCCGCCGCAGCAGCGATCCGGGTGAGAGCACCTCGCTGGAGAGGATCTGGATGGCACCGTGCCACCGGACCGCGGCATCGACAGTGAGATCACCGATCGGTTCGAACACGATGGGGGCCGCCAGCGCCCGTCCCAGCATGCGCGAGAGCTGCTGCTCCATGGCGGCCCGTTCGACGCGGATGATCAGCTGCGGGGAGTCCAGCTCCAGATGCAACTGGTAGCGCATCCCCGGCGATACCACCAGTGCGAAAAACGGCGTGATGGCGTGCCGGACCTCGCCGATACTCACGGCAGCCTGTCCCACCGTCGTCATGTGCACGGTAAACGCTTCGGCCGACTGCGCCACGTCCAATGTGCACGGCGCGGCGAGGTCGAGATGGGCCATCGCCACATCGTGTGTCTGGATGCCGTGCAGTGTCGCATGAAAGCCGTCCGCGTGCCCCGTGTCGACGCTGATCGTCGTCCTGCCGAGCAGCATCGAGATGAATTTCGTTGCCTCACCGGGCATATCGGACTGCGCGACCAGGTGACCCTGCAATGCGTTGGGCACCCCGCGAGAACGGATCCGGCGCCGGACGGGCGCCCGGGTACGCGCGGCATCGAGGAAGCTCAATCGTGACAGGTGGCTGGTGACATCAGCCGCTTCGGTCGACATGCCACCTCCGGTCTGTCCCAGGTCCCGCAACCCACTATCAACCCGTTAGCGCACACGGTGCAAGAAAAATGCGCAATTTGGATAGTGGATGCGGGATCTCGATAGCACAGCCGACGACGGTTCTCTACGGTCGAACGTGCCATCTACTGTGGTGCAGCCCACCCAAGGAGGTCCATCGTGCCTGTCGTCACAACTGCCGTCGACAGTCCGTTCGGGTTCGGGATTCACGTACCCCTGACTCCCGAGGAACAACTCGCCGAACGGTTGAAGGATCCGGCAGTCGTCGGCTCACTTCTCACACTGCTCGATCACGCCGACCTGCTCGCCGTCCTTGTCACCGGCCTTGACCAGCTTATTTCCCGAAGCGAGGTGATCGGCGACTCGGTACTCAGTGGCATCGCCGAACTCCGGGGCATCGCCGAACTACGGGGCATCGCCGAACTACGGGGCGCGACCGACGGCACGGCCGGCGACCAGCGCCTCGACCCCGCGGCGCTCGCGCAGTCGGTGGTGGCCCTGTGCGCGGTGCTCCCGAAGATCACACCGGCGATGGTCGCCGTGGCAGACTCCGGCATCGTCGAGCGGCTGTCGAATCAGCCCGGCTTCACCGCCGGCGCGCTCGACGACCTCGATGCCGTCGTCGGTGGCGCGGCGCAGGGTGTGGAACGGTTCCACCGGCGTCCGGTGCGTGTTCGCGGCTTCGTCTCGGCGATGAAGGCGTTGCGCGACAAAGATGTTCAACTCACGCTGAGCTATGCCGTCACCATTGCCAAGGCAGTCGGCGAGCGACTGACCGAATCGAAGTAACAAGCATTACCGACAGGAAGGGACGGCCATCACATGTCATCCGTGCTGTGGTTCCAGGCCGGAGCCTGCTCAGGAAACACCATGAGCTTTCTCAACGCCGAGGAACCGAACGTCGTCGACCTCATCGTCGACTTCGGTCTCGAATTGTTGTGGCATCCGTCGCTGGGTATGGAACTCGGCGACAACGCCACCAGGATATTCACCGACTGCGCCACCGGCGCACGGCCGTTGGACATCTTCGTACTCGAAGGCACCGTGATCCGCGGGCCGGACGGCTCCGGTTCGATGGATATGTTCGCCGGCCGCCCGATGCTCGAATGGGTCACCGAGTTGTCCGCGGCCGCGTCGATCGTCGTCGCGATCGGCGACTGTGCGTGCTGGGGTGGAATCCCTGCTGCCGCACCGAATCCCAGCGATTCGACCGGACTGCAGTTCCACAAGCGCGAACGCGGCGGATTCCTGGGCCCCCACTGGCGCAGCAAGTCCGGGCTTCCCGTCATCAACATTCCCGGATGCCCGGCGCACCCCGATTGGATCACCCAGATCCTCGTCGCACTGGCCACCGGCCGGGCCGGCGACATCGCCCTCGACGACTTGCACCGGCCGCAGACGTTCTTCAAGACATTCACGCAAACCGGGTGTACCCGGGTGCAGTTCTTCGAGTACAAGCAGTCGACCCTGACCTTCGGCGAGGGCACCCGCACCGGCTGCCTGTTCTACGAGTTCGGTTGCCGCGGTCCGATGACGCACTCCCCGTGCAACCGGATCCTGTGGAACCGCCAATCGTCCAAGACACGTGCGGGAATGCCGTGTCTGGGCTGTACCGAACCCGAGTTCCCCTTCTTCGATCTGGCCAAGGACACCGTCTTCAAGACGCAGAAGGTGTCCGGAGCCATCCCCAAGGAGGTCCCGGAGGGGGCCGATCACATCACCTACATGGCGCACGCCGCCGCCGCGCGGATCGCCGCCCCGCAATGGTCGAAGGAGGACATGTTCGTCGTCTGAACGAGCACCATCTGAGCGGTCAATAACGTTCAGCTCTAAATCTTTCCGACCTACAGCCCAAGGTTAAGGAAGCATAGTAATGACTACGGTGGATGATCCCATCAGTTCTGTAGACCTCTTCGTCTCGCCTCTCGGCCGAGTCGAAGGAGATCTCGACGTCCGCGTCACCATCGACGACGGCGTCGTGACCTCCGCCCACACCGAGGCCGCGATGTTCCGCGGATTCGAGATCATCCTGCGCGGCAAAGACCCGCAGGCAGGTCTCATCGTCACTCCCCGCATCTGCGGAATCTGTGGCGGCTCGCACCTGTACAAAGCCTGTTACGCACTCGACACCGCGTGGTCGACACACGTTCCGCAGAATGCGACCCTGGTACGCAATATCGCGCAGGCATGCGAGACGCTGCAATCGATTCCGCGCTACTTCTACGCCCTTTTCGCCATCGACCTGGTGAACAAGAATTACGCGTCGTCATCGATGTACGACGAGGCCGTACGGCGATTCGCACCCTATGTGGGTACCTCGTACCAGAAGGGTGTTGTGTTGTCCGGCAAGCCCGTCGAGGTCTATGCGATCTTCGGCGGCCAGTGGCCACACAGTTCGTTCATGGTTCCCGGTGGCGTGATGAGTGCCCCCAACCTCGCCGACGTCACCCGCGGCACCGCGATTCTCAACCACTGGAAGGACAACTGGCTCGAGGCCGAATGGCTCGGATGCCCGATCGAGCGCTGGCTGGAGATCAAGACCTGGGAGGACATGCTCGCCTGGGTGTACGAGAACGAGTCCCAGCACGACTCCGACTGCGGCTTCTTCATCCGGTACGCACTCGACATCGGATTGGACAAGTACGGCGCCGGTGTCGGCCGATACATCAGCACCGGAACGTATTTCGAGCCGACGATGTACGAGAATCCCACCATCGACGCCCGCAACGACGCGCTGATCGGGCGGTCCGGTGTCTACGCGGACGGTGCGTGGAGCACCTTCGACCACCTGCGCGTGACCGAGGACGTCGCGCATTCCTTCTTCCGGGGTGATCGGCCTCTGCATCCGTGGGACGGAGAGACCATTCCGGTGGATCCGATCGCCACGCGCAAGGACGGCAAGTATTCGTGGGCCAAGTCGCCCCGCTACGACATCCCGACCCTGGGCCGTACGCCGCTGGAGGCCGGACCACTGGCCCGCCGGGTCGCCGCCGGCGCACCGGACCCGTTGGGGCATCAGGATTCCGATCCGCTGTTCGTCGACATGCTCGACAAACTGGGACCGAGTGTGTTCGTCCGGCAGATGGCCCGCATGCACGAGGCGCCGAAGTACTACACGTGGGTGATGGACTGGATGTCCCGCCTGGACCTGAGCGGGTCGTTCTACACCAAACCGGTAGAACCCGAGTCCGGCAAGGGATTCGGCTCGACCGAGGCCGCGCGCGGTGCGCTCTCGGATTGGATCGTGCTCGACAAGGGCAAGATCGAGAATTATCAGGTGGTCACTCCCACCGCGTGGAACATCGGCCCACGCGACGGCGACGGCGTCCTCGGACCGATCGAGCAGGCGTTGGTCGGCACGCCCATCACAGATATGCAGGACCCGGTCGAACTCGGCCATGTCGCACGATCATTCGACTCGTGTCTGGTGTGCACCGTGCATGCCTACGACGGGAAGTCGGGTCGCGAATTGTCGCGGTTCGTGGTCAACGGGATGGTCTGAGGTCGCTGATATGCGTACTCGCGAATCCGACAGTCCTTCTGCTCCTTACCAATTGCTCGATGACGGGTTCTCGCCACCGGCCTGCGAAGTGCTGGTGATCGGGTGCGGGAACATCCTGCGCGGTGACGACGCCGTCGGCCCCATCCTGGTGCGGACGCTCTACTCGCAGGGCGTGCCGGATTCGGTGCGGCTCATCGACGGCGGCACCGCCGGCATGGACGTCGCATTCGCCATGCGCGGGGCCGCACGGGTCGTGCTCGTCGACGCCGCGGCGACCGGTGCCGAGCCGGGCACCCTGTACCGCGTGCCGGCCGACGCGCTGGTCGACCTGCCGCCGGCCGAAGGCGTACACAGCCATAACTTCCGCTGGGATCATGCTCTCTCGCTGGCGGATTGGCTGCTCGGACCCCAACGCCCCACCGACGTCACCGTGTTTCTCATCGAGGTGGGTGGTTGCACCCCGGGTGAGCCGTTGACACCCGTCGTCGAGGCCACGATGCACCGCTTGGCCGGGCTGATCGGGGAGGAGTTCTGGAATGCGCCGACGATGCCGGCGGATACGCCCACCGTCACCCTGACCGCCGACGGATACCTTCATCTTGACCACGATGTGGCGAGGCGATGGTTTCCTGCCGACGTGCTGGTTGCCCGGCTGGTGGCCGGGGGACCTCCCGACGAACGGTCCGATGTTCTGGAGCTGATACCGCTGCACGGCATCACTCATGGCGGACTGGTTCTGCGGCAACGAAATCCGTCCGGTGATAGGACCGTTCTGATCCACGAGGTACTCGGCTTCGCCGACCGGGCGGGCACCTACGCCCTGTCCTGGGATGACGCCGCCGGGCTCGCCCGCATCGTGCTTGATCCGGGTGCCGATCGGCACCCGCGCATCGGGGAAGTGGCGCGATGACGACCACCGAACAGCGCGCCGCTCCGTCGGAGATCGCGGGTCCGGTGGTCACCAGCCCGCAACCGCTGGGAATCTTCGGTTTCCCGGCGGGGCTCCTGCTGATTCCGGCACGAACCGGCGATGAGGACGCGGTCCGCGCCGCACTCGTCTCCGGCCGCCTACCCAGCAACTGGCCGGCCGGCCTGGACGAGGTGCGTCGCGCCTACGCCGACCCCGTAGGTGAGGGCTTGGCATCGGAAGTCGTTGCCCGGCAGCATGACACCAGGAATCCGATCGATCGCTACAACCGCTGGGCACTGTCGCCGGACCTGGAGAACGCCGCCACTGTGCGGGCCGGGCTCCCCGAGCCGTGGCGGCCGCTGGTCGACGCTGTCTGCTATATCGTCGGTCTCGTCCATATTCCTCCGGCCGATCATCCGGGGTGTCCGCCCGAGTTGCGTGCCCTGTTGCTGACCGCCGCCGCGTCGGCGCAGCTCGAAAGCGATCCCGCATGCGCCTACCGACTGTTGCACCAGGCGTCCGCCCTGGTCACCTTCGACAGTCCGGTCCTTGCTGCCGTCGTCCTGGGCAATGCGGCCGGTGTTCTGCTCGATACCGGTGGTGATACCGAAACCGCCTGCGCCGAGCTTGAATCCGCGCTCGTAGAATTGGCCGACACCGATCTGCCCGCGGTGCGGGCAGAATTGCACGGCCGCCTCGGCGGCGTCATGCACGAACAGCTCTCCATGGCCGGTGCGCCGCTCACCGAGGCGATGAACCACTATCTCGACGGTCTTTCGCTGGTCTCCCAGGACAGTGCGCCCTATGTCTGGGCGTCGCTGCAATTGGATTTGGCGACAGCCTATCTGGCCAGCCCTATGGTCGAGGCCACCAGCCAGTTGCGGATAGGTATCGCGACCCAGTCACTGCGTGCCGCGCGCCGGGTGTTCACACCCCAGGACCACCCCGGACCGTGGTCGATGGCGACGCTCAACCTGGCCAATTCGTTGGTGTACGCGCCATCCACACATCGAAAGGAGAACCTCCTGGAAGCAGTGGATCTCTACGAGGAGATCCTGCGGTCCGGTGTGCGTAACAGCAACCCGGCCGCGCGAGCCCGGGTCCTGGCCAACCAGGGCAACGCACTGGCCCACCTCGGGTATCTCGACGCCGCCCACGCACGACTCATCGAGGCGCGCAGCATCTTTGAGGAAGACTTCGACGGGGAGGCCATCCGCGCGGTCCGCGAGGTATTGGATGCGATCGCCCGGAGCAGGGTGGCCGATCCCGATCAGGCCGGGTTCGACGCCGAGATGGCGCGGGCGTCCGCGCAGTACGCCCGGATGCCCGGTGCCGACACCGCCGGGCGCACCTCTGGAATGGGAGTGCACGCGGCCCCGACAGAGTCCCCCGCACGGGTACCGGCGGCTCCGCCCCGGGACGCACAGCGCAGGGCTAAGGTGACAGTGCTGCCTCGCGACGGGAGTCCGGCATGACCGACCAGCTCGAACGCGAGAGCACCGATCTGGAGGTCCTTGCCGGGCAACTGGACCGCGCCATCGCCCGCGCCGACGATCTCGACCCCGCCGCCCGAACCGTTTTCGACGACGCCGTCGGTGCGCTCGAGGGCCTGCACAAACAGGGACTCACGACGATCATCACGACCCTGCGCGCCGACCCTCGCGGCAAGGAACTGCTGTTCGGCCTCGTCGACGACCCGACGGTGCGGATGCTGTTCGCCATGCACGGGCTGATCCGGCCGTCGCCGCAAGTGCTGGCACGTCAGATCGTGGATCGGCTGCGGCCCGGGCTGCAGGGGCACGGCGGCGACGTCGAACTGTCCCACATCGACGGGTCGGTCGTCTATGTCCGGCTGACCGGCGCCTGCAACGGCTGCTCGATGGCGGCGGTCACCATGCGGGACACCGTTGAATCAGCGCTCACCGCAGGGATTCCCGGTATCACCTCCGTGCAGGTACTGCCCAATGAGCCCGCACCGACGTTCATTCCGCTGAGCTCGCTGAGCAGTCCTGCATCCGCCGGTGCGGCCACCGGGTCCGACGAGTCCGGTGATCTCGCGGCCGCCGGCTGGTCGCGGACGTTGCGTGTTGCCGACGTGCCGGTGGGTGAGCTGCGTGCGGTGTCGGTCCGCACGCCTGACACCCAGGCACACGAGCTGGTGCTGGTGAATGCGGCCGGGAGCCTGGCCGCATACGTCAATGCCTGTGCCCACCAAGGGTTACCCCTCGATGATGCCGTGGTCGACGCGGACGAGGGCACGATCATCTGTCCCTGGCACGGGTTCTGTTACGACGCCACCAGCGGCGAATGCACCTCGCTGCCGGGTGCCCAGCTCAGCTCGGTGCCGCTGAAGATCGTCGGCGGCCACGCCTGGGTCAGGCCGGGTGGCTGACATGCGTGTCACCGTCATCTCCCCGAACAGCGCCCCGCTCGTGGAACCGCCACAGCTCGACCGTTGTTCGGGGCTGTCCTATCCGGGGTGGGTGCCGCGTTGCGTCGTCGGTGCTCCGGCTCCCGGTGGGCTGCTGCTGCCGCCGGCGCAACCGACCGAGTCGTGGTTGTACGCGCCGCGTGGGGTCGTGCTGGGCGATGATCGGCTGGTGGTGGCCGACAGCGGAAACCACCGGGTGATGATCTGGAACGCAGTCCCGTGCGGCGATGGTGAACCGGCTGATGTGATTCTGGGACAACCTGATCCGCATACCGAAGGCCCGGCTGCCGGTGGTCGTGGTCCGGCGAACGGTATGCACCTGCCCACCGGGGTCGTGCTCGACGGGGACCGGCTCATCGTGGCCGACGCCTGGCACCATCGGTTACTGGTCTGGGATCGGATGCCGACGCGGACCGCAACCCCACCCGATTACGTGATCGGCCAACCGGATTCGACGTCCGTCGAGCCGAACAGCGGACATGATCCCACTGCATCGACGTTCTACTGGCCGTTCGGCATCGCCCTGATCGACGGGCACTTCTATGTCGCCGACACCGGCAATCGTCGAGTGCTCATCTGGCATGGCGGAGTACCCGAACCGGGCCAGGCCGCCGACGTCGTCCTCGGACAGCCCGATGCGGGTGCGCGCGAAGAGAACCGGGGCGGCGATGTGGCCGCCGATTCGTTTCGCTGGCCGCATGCGTTCGCCGCGACCGGCACCGGTGGCGTGCTGATCGCCGATGCCGGCAATCATCGGATCCTGCGGTGGGACACCCACCCGATTGCGGACCGCCCCGCCGATACCGTTCTCGGGCAGCCGGATTTCACGACCGGAACCGAATTTCCATATGTGCCGCAGGTCGGCCGCCTGCGCTTTCCGTACGCCATCGCCTCGTCGGCAACGGGCACTGGAACCGAACTGGCGATCGCCGATACCGCCAACAATCGTGTACTGCTCCAGCATGATTGCGCACACGCGGACAAGTTGTCGCCGTATCTCGCACTGGCACAACCGAATCTGGTCGGCAACGGTGAGAATCGGTGGGATCAGGTTGCCGCGGATACGCTCTGCTGGCCGTACGGTCTCGACTGGCGCGGTGACCTGCTCGCCGTCGCCGATTCCGGCAACAACCGGGTCGTGCTGTGGGAACGATCATGAGCACGCCCACCGACCGGCGCCCCGCCATCCGGCAGGCGCTGCTCATCCACGGCATCGTGCAGGGGGTCGGGTTCCGGCCGCATGTCGCCCGCCTGGCCGCCGATCTGGGTCTGGCCGGCGATTGCCGCAACGACAGCACCGCGGTGATCATCGAGATCGAAGGTGAACCCGAACGCGTCGAGGCGTTCATCCGGCGGATCGTCGACGACGCTCCCCCGCTCGCCCGGATCACGTCGGTCACCGCCACCCGCACCGAACCGCGTGGCGATGCCGGGTTCGCCATCACCGCAAGCACTCCCGGCACCGGTCCGCGGACCATGGTGCCGCCGGATGCCGCGACCTGCGCCGCATGCCTGCAGGAGATGTTCGATCCCGCCGATCGCAGGTATCGTCACCCGTTCATCTCGTGCACCGATTGCGGTCCGCGTCTGACCATCACGCTCGATCTCCCGTACGACCGGCACACCACCACGATGGCCGGCTTTCCGATGTGTCCGGAGTGTGCTGCTGAATACGCCGATCCGGCCGGCCGACGCTTTCACGCCCAGCCCATAGCCTGTCACCGGTGCGGTCCCACGCTGAGCGTCGTCACACCCGACGGGCGGACGGTCGCCTCGGGAGCCGAATCGAGCATCGCCCGGATCCGTGCCCTGATCGAGGCCGGTGAGGTGGTCGCGGTCAAAGGACTGGGCGGCTATCACCTGGTCTGTGACGCCGGTTCCGATGCTGCGGTGGGCGAGTTGCGCCGGCGCAAGCAGCGCCCCGATCAGCCGTTCGCCGTCATGGTCTGCGATCTCGCGGCCGCGGCGGAACTGGTCGAACTGCCCGAGCCGGCCGCCTCGGTTCTGAGTGGTCCAGAGCATCCGATCCTGTTGTTGCCCAAGGTATCCGGTTCGACTGTCAGCGAACTCGTGGCCCCCGGGCTCGACGAGCTCGGAATTGTATTGCCCTACACCCCCGTTCACCACCTGTTGACCGGATCCGGACGCCCGCTGGTGGTCACCTCGGGTAACGTGTCCGGCGCCCCGATCTGCGTCGACGACACCGATGCCCGGAACCGGTTGGGAGCCATCGCGGCGGCGTTCCTGTGCCATGACCGCGTGATCGCGGTGCCGTGCGAGGATTCGGTGCTGGCCTGGACCCCGCAGGGCCCGGTTCCGATCCGCCGCTCACGTGGGTACGCGCCACTACCGATCGCGGTGCCCGGTATGACGGCCGACCCGGCACCGGCCGTGCTGGCCGCCGGAGCCGAGATCAAGAACACCGCCGCACTCGCCCGCGACGGTCAGGTGTTTCTCTCCGGGCATATCGGCGACCTCGGCAGCTGGGAAAGTCACCTCGCACATAAGACCGCAACCGACCAGATGCTGCGCTTTCACCGCCGATCGCCGGAGTTGGTCGTCGCCGACCGGCACCCGCGGTATGCCTCCCGGGCCTGGGCGGGGAGGCTGGCCGACGGCCTCGGCGTGCCGCTGCTGGAGGTGCAGCACCACCACGCCCACCTGGCATCGCTCGCAGCCGAGTCCGGCGCACTCGAGGAGCCGATTCTCGGACTCGTCCTCGACGGCACCGGATACGGCTGCGACGCCGGTATCTGGGGGTGCGAGGCGCTGCTGCTGGGCGACGGTGGCACGAGCGCCACCCGACTTGGTCATCTCGGCGACGTGCCGCTGCCCGGCGGTGACGCCGGTGTCCGCAACCCGGTGCGGGTCGCGGCGGCGCTGCTCCTGGCCCATGGCGTCGATCTCGCCGGCACCCCTGTCGCGGAGGAACTCTCCGATGCCGAACGCAGGTTGCTCACCGCCGCCGCCCCGGCTCGGGTCGGCTGGGCCCGGACATCGAGTGCCGGAAGGCTTTTCGATGCGGTCGCCGCTCTGGTGGGGATCCGTCACCGGATCACCTACGAGGCGCAGGCCGCCGTCGAACTCGAGGTCGCGGCCCGGCACAGCGATACTGTTGTGCCCCTGCGGTTTCCACTGCGAGGCTCGCCAGGACCGGTCGTGCTCGACCCCGGACCTCTCGTCGCCGACCTCGCCGACGCGGTACGTGCGGGGGTGCCGGCGGAGGTGCTGGCCCGGTCGTTCCACGATGCGCTTGCCGCCGGCCTCGCCGAGCTCGTTGCCGTCCTGGCTCAACGCCATCACCCGTCCGCCGTCGGCCTCACCGGCGGCGTGTTCGGAAACCGGTTGCTGACCGCTCTGCTGCGCCAACGCCTCGGCGCCACCCACCGGGTGCTCACCCACCACCAAGTACCTCCCAACGACGGCGGGATCGCGTTGGGCCAAGCGGTGATCGGCGCCGCCACTCTTGCCCGCAGAAGCGGCGCATCATCCAACAGCGGTCACCGCCAGCCCCGGTGACATCGCAACCAGAAAGGTAGGGGAAGCAATGTGCCTTGCCGTACCAGGCCGGGTCGAGTCCATCCGAGAGGAGGACGGCACCGTCATGGCCGACGTCAGCTTCGGCGGCGTGCGCAAGAAAGTATGTCTGGCATATCTGCCCGACATCGCGATCGGTGAATACGTCATCGTTCACGTCGGTTTCGCCATTCAGCGACTCGACGAGCAGTCCGCCGTCGACACCATCGAGCAGTTCCGCGAACTCGGCATCCTCGACGAGGAGTTCGGCGACGGCTTCGCCCTAGCAGCCGAGCAGAGCGGACGACCACTGCCGCAATCGGGCGGTACCGCACAGGCACCGAAGGAGACATCACGATGAAATACCTCGATGAATTCCGCGATCCGGACCTGGCCGCCCGATTGCTCGACGACATCCACGCGGCGACCACCCGTCCCTGGGCGATGATGGAAGTGTGTGGCGGACAGACACATTCGATCATCCGCAACGGCATCGACCAGCTACTGCCCGACGGTGTGGAGATGATCCACGGCCCGGGATGCCCCGTCTGCGTCACCCCGCTGGAGACGATCGACAGGGCACTGGCGATCGCCGCGCGGCCGGATGTGATCTTCTGTTCGTTCGGCGACATGCTCCGGGTACCGGGCAGCTCACAGGATCTGTTCTCGATCAAGAGCACCGGCGGCGACATCCGGGTGGTGTACTCACCGCTGGACGCGCTGACCATCGCCCGCGACAACCCCGACCGGCAGGTCGTCTTTTTCGGCATCGGCTTCGAGACAACGGCACCGGCCAATGCGATGACCGTGTATCAGGCTCGGGCGCAAGGAATCACCAACTTCTCGCTGCTGGTCTCACATGTCCTGGTGCCGCCGGCCATCGCGGCCATCATGGAATCACCCGACTGCCGCGTGCAGGCATTCCTCGCGGCCGGGCATGTGTGCAGCGTGATGGGAACCGGCGAATATCCGGCGCTGGCACAGAAGTACCGCGTTCCGATCGTCGTCACCGGATTCGAGGCCCTTGACATCCTGGAAGGAATCCGCCGCACCATCAGGCAATTGGAGGCGGGCACACACGAAGTGGAGAACGCCTATCCGCGCGCAGTCACCGAGGGGGGCAATACCGCGGCGAAAGCCATGCTCGAGGAAGTCTTCGAAGTCACCGACCGAGTGTGGCGGGGCATCGGGATGATCCCCGGCAGCGGCTGGCGACTGTCGGAAGCATTCGCCGACTACGATGCCGAGCAACGCTTTTCGGTCGACGACATCCACACCGAGGAATCCTCGCTGTGCCACTCCGGCGAGGTCCTGCAGGGATTGATCAAACCGCACGAATGTCCGGCGTTCGGCCGCGAATGCACCCCGCGGACCCCACTCGGTGCGACGATGGTCTCGACCGAAGGCGCCTGCGCGGCCTACCACGCGTTCCGGCGGCTCGACCTCGTGGCGGCACCATGAACGAGCAACCCATAAACGAGCAACCAACCAACGATCTCGACTTCGAGGGCTGGGCCTGCCCCCTGCCGCTGCGCAATCAACCCACCGTCGTCCTCGGACACGGTGGCGGCGGCACGATGTCGGCGGACCTGATCGAACAACTCTTCCTGCCCGCATTCGGGGGTGCCGCGGATGCCGGCCTCGGCGACGCGGCGGTGCTGCCCCGCCCGAACGGCCGGCTCGCGATATCGACCGACACGTTCGTGGTGAAGCCGATGTTCTTTCCCGGCGGCAGTATCGGCGATCTGGCCGTCAACGGCACGGTCAACGATCTCGCCATGGTCGGCGCCCGGCCGCTCTACCTGTCGACGGCGTTCATCCTGGCCGAAGGCACACCGATGGCCGACGTCGGCGCGGTGGCGACCGCGCTCGGCAAAGCGGCCGAACGCGCCGGGGTACACCTGGTCACGGGCGACACCAAGGTCGTCGATCACCACAGCGGCGACGGCGTATACATCAACACCACCGGGGTGGGCGTGGTGCCCGACGGCGTCGACATCCGGCCCGATCGCGCGCGCCCCGGCGACGTCGTGCTCATCAGCGGTGCGATCGGGGAGCACGGCGTCGCGGTGATGAGTGTGCGCGACGGCATCGACTTCGACACCCCCGTCCGCAGCGACACCGCGCCGCTGCACGAGCTGGTGGCCGAGATGATCGCCACCGGTGCCGATATCCACGTCCTGCGCGACCCCACCCGCGGTGGCGTCTCCGCGACGATCAATGAACTCGCCCGCGCCGCCGACATCGGCATCGGCCTACTCGACCGGGCGCTCCCGATACCCGAGGAGGTCCGGGACGCGTGCGGGCTGTTGGGCCTGGATCCGCTGGAGGTGGCCAACGAGGGCAAACTGCTCGCGATCGTGCCCGCCGACGACGCCGACCGGGTGCTCGCGGCAATGCGCAGGCACCCGCTCGGCAGACAAGCCTGCATCATCGGTCAGTGCACGACCGACCACCCCCAGGTGGTGACGTTACGTACCGGCCTGGGCGCCACCCGAGTCCTCACCCCACCGATCGGCGAACAACTCCCCCGCATCTGCTGACCCGACCTCCCGCGACGCAAACTTCGTCCCGCTTATCGGATGTCGCGATATCCGATAAGCGGGACGAAGTTATGAACGCGGGAAACGCCACGGTTGGGATCGGGTCAGTGCCGCCCGGGTGTGGGCGATGAACCAATCGGTCCACTCGGCGGGTGTCCAGGCACGGTCGACGACCAGGATCAACCATTGCCGGCGTGATGCGAGCAACCACACCTCGTCGACCAGCCTGTCGTCGGGCGCGGTTCCGGTGACCAGGCCCAGCGCCCAGCGGACCTCGTCGCGGCGGTTGTGCTCCCGTTCGCGTAGTCGTGCGGCGGCTTCACCGTCGGTGACCGCGGCCTGGTCGAGGACGTGCTGGATGACGGCCGAGCGCTGGTGCGCCCCGCACAGCCACCGTGCGGCTGCGGCGAGTCGCTCGTCGGGTGCGCCCGAGCCCATCAGACGATAGTCGGGCAGGTCCCGGACGGGAACGGACCGCCCGTCCGAGAGCGCGATGTCGATACACCCGTCGAGCAGCGCCAGCTTGTTGGGAAACTGCTGGTAGAGGGTTTGCCTGGTCAGGTCTGCGGCTTTGGCGACGTCGGCCATCGTCGTCGTCACCCAGCCCTGATCGGAGAACAGCCGGGTTGCCACCTCGATGACGCGAGCCCGATTGCGTGCGGCGTTCTCGGCGCGGACGGCGGAGTTGTAGGGGCGTGTCACGACACGAAGTGTAGACAATATTGGGTTGACAGTGTGTAATTGTAAATAAATCGGATTACACAGAGTAATTCCAATTTGTCCGGCCGATCTCAGGAGAGCCCCATGACCACAGACCTCTCGGTCGCGACCGACCTCGGCGTCCTGCGCGCAACAGTTGTCGGCGCCGGACCGCCCGCAGTGCTGTGGCACAGCATGTTCGTCGATTCCCACTCATGGGAACGCGTCGTACCGACGCTGAGCACCCGGCGCACACTGATCCTCGTCGACGCCCCGAGCTGCGGCCGCAGTGATCCGCTCGACCGGGCAGCCGATATCGCGGCATGCGCGGATGCCGCATCCGTCGTCGTGGACGAAGTGTGCTCGCGGTACGGCGTTGATCGCGTGGACTGGCTGGGCAATGCCTGGGGTGGACATGTGGGGATGCACCTGGCGGCGACCCGCGCCGCGGCGATCAGATCTCTCGTCGCGATCAGCGCGCCCACGTTCCCCATAGATGATTCACTGCGACAAAAGATTCGGCTCCTCAAGCCGCTCTATCGACTAATCGGTCCGCGGGGTCCGGTCCGATCGGCCATCGAGGACGGAATACTCACCGAACATACCCGGGCCACCGATCCCGAAGCCGTCGCCGTCCTGCGTGATGCGCTCGCCGCATCGGGCAAGCACATGATCACCGCCATCGACACCGCGATCCTCAACCGGACGGATCTCGCGTGGGCGGCACGGGCCATCACCTGCCCGACCCTGTTCATCGCGACCGAGGACCGTGGAGAATGGAGTCTGGACCAGGCACAAGCGGTCGTCGACACCATGACCGGCGCAGTGGCCACCACGGTGCTTGCGGCACGGGTGATCCCGGCTCTGGAGCAGCCGGCGGAAACGGCTCAGAAGATCAGCGCCTTCTGGAACCGTATCGATGAGGGACAAGATCACCGATAGTTTCCCGAGTCTCGGCCCAGACGCGGAACTCGCAGATCGGCAGTTCCGCCTGGGCTCAGAACGGTCCGTACACCTGGACCCATTCGGTCACGCGTACCGCGGCGATCGCGCTGTGCGCATGGAACGGATCGTTGGCGAGGAAGACCTCGGCGGCGGCCAGGTCGTGGGCCCGGAGCAGGATCAGTGCGCCGGTCCCGTCGGGATACGGACCGCATGTCAGGACGTTCCCCGCCTCGTGCTCCTCCCCGAGCCACTTGCGGTGCAGCGGGCGATGTTCGTCGCGGACGGCCGCCTTGTCGGGGGCGTAGTCGTAGTGGACGGCGAAGATCGGCATGGTCGCTCCTGTGTGTCGGCTCGGGTTTCCACGAGCGTAGTTGAGCGACTGTCACGTCGGCGAGGGCCCTGATTTGCCCACCTGCTTGCCGGTGGTCGGGCATCCTGTGTCGATGGGTGACGAAGAGTTCGACGTTGTGGTCGTCGGCGCCGGGGTCGCGGGCCTGGCGGCGGCGCGGCTGCTGCAGATCCAGGGCCGGCGCGTCGTCGTGCTCGAGGCCCGTGACCGGATCGGCGGGCGGGTCGTCACCGAACGTTCCGGTGGCCGGATCACCGATCTGGGGGCATCGTGGATCCACGGCATCGACGACGCTCCGCTGTACGATGCCGTGTGCGGATTCGGTATGCGGACAGCCGAATTCAGTGTCGGGAGTTTTCAGCCGTACAGCCGGCCGACCGCGTACTACGGCCCGGACGGCCGTCGGCTTTCCGACGACGAGGTCGCCGCGTTCGTCGACGATCTGCGTGTTGTCGACGAGATGATCACGGACACAATCGCTTCGGTGGCTTCCGGAACCACGTACGGGCAGGTCGTCGAGGCCGTATTGGCGGCGATCGACTGGGAATCGCGACGTGTCGAGCGGGTACGGGAGTTCCTGCGGCACCGGACCGAGGAGCAGTACGGGGTGTGGATCGACGATCTCGACGCACACGGCCTCGACGACGACGAAACCGTCGGCGATGAAGTGGTTTTCCCGGACGGGTACGACCAACTGGTGACCCACCTCGCGGACGGTACCGACATACGGCTCGGGCATGTCGTCACGGGGGTCGACTGGGATCCGTCGGGTGCGACCGTGTCGTTGGCCGACAAGGAGTTTCATGCGCCGACGGTGGTGGTGACGGTTCCCGTCGGAGTGTTGCGGTCCGGGTCGATCTCTTTCACGCCCGCGCTGCCCGAACCCGTCTCCTGCGCGTTGAATCGGTTGACAATGAACAACTTCGAGAAGATCTTCCTGCGTTTCCCCCGTAAGTTCTGGGCCGACGACGTGTACGCCGTCCGTAGGCAGGGACCGGCAGGGGTGTGGTGGCATTCGTTCTACGATCTGACCCGACTGCACGGCGAACCGACGTTGCTGACATTCGCCGCCGGGCCGTGCGCGCAGGCCATCCGGGGCTGGTCCGACGCCGATGTGTCGGCATCGGTGATGTCGTCGCTGCGCGAGATCTATGGCGATGCAGTCGATCCCGAGTCGATCGTCGTCACCCACTGGCGTGATGACCCGTTCGCCCGCGGCTCATACGCCTACATGATGCCCGGCTCGACCACCGCCGATCACGACGTGCTGGCGACCCCCATCGGCGGGGTGCTGCATCTGGCCGGGGAGGCCACGTGGACCGACGACCCGGCCACGGTCACCGCCGCCCTGCTCTCCGGGCACCGCGCGGCACAGAACATCGCCGGCGACATGGACATCGCCGCCTTGTGGTCGTAGCCCGAGCGCCCCGGGTCGCAGATCGGTCCGGTCAACCGAACTCATCGCGACCGAGTTCATCGAGGACCGCTTTCATCGAGTCGTACCGGCGGGCGCCGACCTCGTTGCGCCACTGATCCTCGATGGCGGCGAGGTGGCCGGCCATCGTCGCGGCGGTCGCCAGCCCCGCTTTCGTCGGCACCACCAGCCGCACCCGACGGTCGGTGTCGAGCCGTCGACTCTCCACCAGGCCATGAGCCTCCATGGCTGTCACGAGCTCGCCCAGCGATTGTTTGGTCATCGCCGACAGAGCGGCGAGGTCGGTGATCCTCATGCCGTCGACCGGGATCATGCCGAGCAAACGCATATGACTACCACGCGGATACGGCGGCTCAAGGCGTGCCTGGAGTTCACGGACGAGGCGCCGGCGAACCCCCTCGACCAGCCGGAACATGTGATACGGCAGTTCGTCGCCCTTGTGCATATCACTAAGGTTACCTTACTATCTATCACTAAGGTTACCTTACCAATTGACGATAGACTCCACGGAGACCGCGATGACCGATCTGTTCGAATGCGCACGATTATCCGAGACCGAGCTCCGGGATACCGTGACGTCCGCCGAGGGTGACTGCGGCGCGATCACCGACGTGACCGTCACGCCATTCCCCTACCGGTTCGGTTCTCTGCCCACGGCCGGCCTGTGGCTGGTGGATGTCGAACACGGCACGCGCAACAGGACGTCGTTCTTCGTCAAACTGCTCCGGCATCCACGCCTGTCACCGGACATACGCCAGGTGCCCGAAGAACATCGGGCCGCTCTGATGGCGTACCTTCCATGGCATTTTGAACTCGACATGTACGAGTCCGGCATCGGCGACGTACTCCCCGACGGCATGCGCACCCCCACGCTGCACCATGTGCGCAGATTCGACGACGATCACATCGCGCTTTGGTGGGAATACATTTCGACATCGATGAAGCCCTGGGGCACTGCCGATTTCAGCCAGTCCGCCTATCTACTGGGCCGCCTGGCAGCCCGGCGACGTGCGGGTGCGCAGTGTAATTCGCGGCTCCCCGCCGTGTGTCTGCGTACCGATCGAGGTGGCGCGCTGCGGTACTACGTCGAAACCCGGGTGATGATCGGTTCGGTATCCGCTATCGCCGATAGCGCCGTCTGGGATTCGCCACTGCTCGCCGGTGCGGCGCACGACCCGGGCCTTCGCGGTGACATGCTTGCCCTCGCCGAACGAGTGCCGGATCTGCTCGATCAACTCGACGCGCTGCCACAGACTTTCGCACACGGCGATGCCAGCCCGGAGAATCTGCTCATCCCGGACGGTAACCCCGCCGAACGAGTGGTGATCGACTGGGGTTTCGGCACTCCCTTACCGATAGGTTTCGACCTCGGTCAGTTGCTCGTCGGGCTGGCCCACTCGGGACGTCACGACCCCGGCTCGATTCCCCGACTGGTGCCCCTGATCGAATCGGCCTACTGCGTCGGGCTCGGCGCCGAGGGGTACAACCACGACAAGCTGGACGTCCACACCGGTTTTATCGGTGGCATGGCAGTCCGCTCGGCCCTGTGTGCCATCCCCTTTGAACTGCTGGACGCACCAGCGACGCCCGAACTGCTCGCCCTGATGACCGATAGGTTTCGTCTTTCACGCGTCATGATCGATCTTGCGGCATCGCTCACCTGAGCATGGTCGGTCCCGCTTCGCGAACTTCGTCCCGCTTATCAGTTATCACGATATTGGCCACGCGGGACGAAATCTGTTGCGCGGGAATGCTGGTCACGCCGAGCGGTAGGTGTAGTCGGCGAGGGGGAAGGTGGACATCTCGTGGAGGGTGGCGGGGGTGGAGTTCGGGCGCAGGAGGGTGGCCTCGCCGTGCTGGTTGAAGTAGTAGCTGCGGGAACCCGAGCAATCGCCGGCGTAGAAGACCGACGAGCGCAGGTTGTCGGTGACCCGATTCAGGAAACGCTCGTTGGCGTCCTCGGTGACCTCGAACGTATCCGTACCCGTGCGATCCATCTCGCCGAAAAGCCTGGAGATATGACGCATCTGCGATTCGATGGTGGTGAAGTAGGACAATCCGCTGTACGAGTAGGGGCTGTTGAGAGACAGTAGATTGGGGAACTTCGGCATCGTTACGCCCTCGTACGCCTGAAAACGACCGTCGCGCCACCACTTTCCCAGATCCCGACCGTCGCGACCGACGATCTGGAACGCCGGGAAGTTCACCTCCCACAGGTTGAAACCGGTTGCCAGGACCAGTGTGTCGACGACGGTCTTCGCGCCGTCGGCGGTGACTATGCCGTCGGGTTCGAACCGGACGATGCTTGAGGTCTCCAGTGTCACATTCGGCTTGTTGAACGCCGTGAAATAGGAGTTGGAGAATGTCGGCCGTTTGCAGCCGAAATCGTATGTCGGGGTGAGCGCCTCGCGGGTACCTCGGTCGCGGACCTGAACGCGCAGATGGGCTTTCGCCAGCAGCGCGGCCCCCTTGTTGCCGGGTTTGGCCTGTTTGAAACGCAGCACACCCAGCACCATCAGCAATTCCAGCAGTGAGGAGTTGGCCAGCCGGGCCGCCTTCTGGGTGACCGGCACCTTCGCGAACAGACTCTGCACCGGCCCGGGGATCGGAAGATCGACCTTCGGAACCACCCAGATCGGGGTGCGCTGGAACACGGTCAGCGCGTCGGACCGCTTGGCGATCTCCGGGATAAGCTGCACTGCCGTGGCGCCGGTGCCGATCACCGCGGCACGCTTTCCGGCGAAGTCGTAGCCGTCCTCCCAGTCGGTGGTGTGGATGATCTTGCCCGCGAACGTCTCGATGCCCTCGAAGTCGGGGATGTGCGGCTGGGACAGGAATCCGGTCGCCGTGAGCAGATAACGCCCGGTGATGCGCTGACCGCCGGCGGTGAACACCGTCCAGAACCGGCCGTCGTCGTCCCACTCCGCGCGCTCGACGACGGTGTTGAACCGCATGTGGCGGCGCAGATCGTATTTGTCGGCCACATGCTCGGCATACCGCTTGAGTTCGGCGCCGGGCGCGAACAGCCGCGACCAGTACGGGTTCGGTTCGAACGAATACGAGTAGGTCACCGACGCGATGTCGACGGCCAGGCCCGGATAGTGATTGACGTGCCAGGTACCGCCGAGGTCGTCCTCACGTTCGAGGATCGCGAGATCGTCGAGGCCGAGTCGCTTGAGCGCGATGGCGGCCCCCATGCCACCGAAACCGGCGCCGACGATGATCGCGTCGTGGTCGGGGCCGGAGTCATCGACGGCGCGGGGAGCCTCGGTCATGTATGAACCTCACTGTGTCCGGTGATGATCGTCGTGCGGTAGGTAGGTGAAGGTCATGAAACCATAAGCCCTGAGAGGAACTGGTGCGGCCGGCACACGCCATCTGATTCAACGGGTCACCGCGCGCGCCGCACTGTCAGAAGTTGCCCTTGGCCGACCACCCCCCGTCGACGGGGTAGATCTCGCCGGTGAGGAAGTCGCCCTCACGCATGAGATAGGCGACCATCGAGGCGATCTCGCTCGGCAGGCCGAGTCTCCGCACGATATGGGCGTTGGCATTCGCCTGCCGCATCTCGTCGGTGATATCAGCGAGGATCGGGGTGTCGATCGTGCCCGGGGCGATCGCGTTGATGAGGATGTTCTGCGGGCCGTACTCGAACGCGGCCTGTCTGGTGAGACCGATAACTCCGCCCTTGGCCGCGGAGTACGAGGCAAGGTTCGGCAGGCCGCGCAGTGCCGCCATCGATGAGATGTTGACGATGCGGCCACCGCCGTTGGCGATCATGGTGGGGATCACCGCCCGCATGCCGAGCCAGACGCCCTTGAGGTCGGTGCCCACCACGTTGTCCCAGGCCTCCTCGGTGAGGCCGACGACGCTGTCCTCGCTGATCATGTTCACCACGCCGGCGACATTGGCCAGGCAGTCGACCCGACCGTGACGGTCGATGACACCGGCGACCACCTCCGCCCAGGAGCCCGACTGCCGGACATCGAGCTGTACGGCCTCCACGGTGCCACCCGCATCGGCGATGATGCCGAGGGTTTCCTTGCAGTCGAGCAGGTCGGCGCCGACGACCGTGGCGCCTTCTGAGGCCAGCCGGACCGCGGTGGCCTGGCCGATGCCCTGGTGGGCACCGGTGACGATGATGACTTTGTCCTTGAGTGACATGGGGTTCCTAACTATTGAGGGGCTTTCAGGGGTTACGGCTGATCGGCGAGAAGGTCGGCGAAACGTTCCAGCGCCTGCGTCCGGCGGGACGGGATGTGCTCGGTGGGAACGTTTCCGGGTGGCGGTGCGTACGCCTTCAGGTATTGGCGGGCGACGGTGTCGCGGTGGACCTCGTCCGGTCCGTCGTAGAGCCGGGCCGCGCGTGCGGCGCGGTACATCGACTCCAGTGGCAGATCGGAGCTGTAGCCCAGCGAACCGTGCACCTGCAGCGACCTGTCGATCACCTCGTGCAGCATGCGGGCACCGAAGAACTTGATGAGTGCGATGTCCTTGCGGGCTTCGCGGGTGCCCTCGTTGTCGATACGCCAGGCGGCATGCAGGGTCATCAGTCGCAGCGCCTGGATCTCGGCGGCCGAGTCGGCGATGAAGTTCCGGATGGTCTGCTTGTCGGCGAGTAGCGACCCGTGGGCGCTGCGATAGGTGGCCCGCTCGCACATCATGTCGAAGGCACGGGTTGCCTGTCCGATCCAGCGCATGCAGTGGTGAATCCGGCCCGGCCCCAACCGGATCTGCGCGACCACGAATCCGTCGCCACGGCCGCCGAGCATCGCATCCGAACCCAGCCGGACATCGCGCAGGGTGACCTCGCAGTGCGAGCCGTAACTGTGCGGTCGCGGTTTCGGATTCTCCACCGATGCGATGTCGCGCACCACCGTCAGGCCCGGAGCATCGATGGGGACGATGAACTGCGATGCCCGGCGATGCCGATCGGCGTCCGGGTCGGTCACCGCGACCACGATGATGAAGTCGGCGGTGGCGGCGTTGGAGATGAACCACTTGTCGCCGTTGAGGATCCACTCGTCACCGTCCCGGACGGCAGTCGTGGTCAGGTTGGTGGGGTCGGCGCCGGCATTGTCCGGCTCGGTCAGCGCGAACGATGAGTACATCTGTCCGGACAGCAAGGGCTCCAGCCACTTCCGCTTCTGTTCCGGTGTGCCGACGGCGGCCAGGATCTCGGCGTTACCCGAATCGGGTGCCTGGCAGCCGAAGACCAGCGTGCCGAGCGGACTGGCACCCAGAATCTCCTGCAACAGACCCATTTTCACCTGGCCGTAGCCCTGGCCGCCGAGGTCGGGGTCAAGATGGGCGGCCCACAGTTCCTGTTCTTTGACCTGTTTCTTGAGCGGCTCGATGACCCGCAGCAGTGTCGGCCAGTCCAGTTCGAGGGTTTCCAGTGGCATGACCTCGGCGCGCATGAAATCGCGTGCCCAGTCAAGCTTCTTCTGGAATTCCGGTTCGGTGGAGAAGTCCCAGCTCATAGTTGTCGATAACTCCGTTCAGCTCGGTGCGAAATCTATTGATGCGGCGCAGTATTCACTCGCCCGCGATGACACGATCGGCGCGATCGAACAGCCCGTTGGCGTACCGGCGCAGGCGTTCGCCCACCGCGCGCGGCGCCTTGCCCGCACACGAGCGCGCATAGGTGCCTTCGAGGATGATGCCGAGCTTGAAGCAGGCCAGCACCGTATACCAGTCGAGTGCCGACAAGTCACGCTCGCTGGCCGCGGCGTAGCGGTCGATCATCGCAGCCCGTCGAGGAAGGTCGCCGGTGGCACCGAGCGCGCTCTCGTACAGTTCCGCACCACCTGGTTCCGTCGGCCAGATCGCTGACAGCACACCGAGATCCAGTAGCGGATCACCGATGGTGGCCATCTCCCAGTCGACGATGGCGGCGACCACCGGACTGTCGTATCGGTACATGACGTTCGCGATGTGGTAGTCGCCGTGCAGAATGCCGGGCCGCGAGTCCGTGGGCCGATACCGCTCGAGCCAGTCGGCGACGCGGTCGAGCTCTCCGAATTCGGGTCCCGGGTAGCCGGCGGTGCCGCGGTAGCGGTCGAACTCGGCGAGCCAGCGCGGAACCTGGCGTTGCAGAAAGCCTTCCGGTCTACCGAAGTCCCCCAGACCGATCCGGGTGTGGTCGACGGCGCCGAGTTCGGCGAGCGCGTCGACGAGTCCGTATCCCATCCGGGTGCGCCCTTCGGCGGTGGCGGCGGTCGGTGCGTCGAGTTGTTCGGCGGCATTGAAGCCGTCCACCGGCTCCATCAGATAGAACACGGCACCCAGAACCGACTCGTCGTCGGTCCCGGCGACGAACCTCGGGTGCGGGACCGTTGTTCCGGAAAGGGCGCTGAGCAACGTCATCTCGCGGGTGATCACCGTCGTGGTGTTCGGCCGCAGGTGGCGGGGGCCGCGCCGGAGGACATAGGACACACCGCCACGCTCGAACCGCACCATGATGTTCTGGGTGCCCCCGCCGATCGGCCGCAGCCCGGTGATCGCGCCGCCCGGAAGGTCCTGGCCGTCCATCCAATCCCCGAGTGCGCCGGTCTCGATCGGGGCGGTGCCGACTGGGGTATCGGGAGCGCTGGCCGGCTGCGGTGACATGAGGTCAACGTATGCCGGGCTCCAGATCTTCAGAACCCCTCCGGACCGTGGCCCTTGGAGGAAACCACAAGTGCCGTGGCCCTACTCGCCGGCGAGTTCGAGGACCTGGAAGGCGAGGCGGGCCGACAGCAGACTGTCCAGCGAGGTGGGGTCGGTATGACAGATCTCCCGGATCCTGCCGAGGCGGTACCGGATCGTGTTCTCGTGCACCTGCAGGGCGTGCGCGGTGGCCTGCACCTTGCCGTCGGCCCCGACGAACGCCCGCCAGGTCCGGAGCAAGGTACCGTCGTCGGCCTTGCGCACCGCCTCGACGTGGGAATGTGCGAAGTGCACCGCCTCCCGCACGTGGCCGCTGCTCACCACCACCCGGAAGATGCCCAGGTCGTCGAGCAGTAGTGCCCGTTCCTGCCAATCGAACGACTTTGCCACCGAACCCATTTCGCGCAGCTCGCGGTGGGCGTGGGCGAAGTCGGCAGGGTTGCGGCAGATTCCGGAGATGATGGTGGCGCCCAGACTCAGTGTGCCGTCGAGCCGGTGGGTGACCTCGATGACGTCGGTACGCAGGTCCGCCAGCGCGGCCGGGTCGTCCTTCCCGAGGCGGACCATGACGACGACCGTTCCCGGCAGCCGCACCGCGGGCGGTGGCGAGATCCCCATGACCGCCGCAAAGGTTCGCGTCACCAGCGCCTGAATCGCCGACGCGGTGAGGGCGGGATGGTTCTCGTGCAATGTCAGCCGCACCAGTGCGTGCGGCTGGGACAGATCGATCCCGAACTGCGGTCCGCGGCGCACCAGATGCTCCTGGTCGCGGCCCTTGCGCAGGAGATCGGAGAGGTAGTCGTCGCGGGCCTGTCCCTCGCTCTCGATCTGTCGTTGCTCGGAGAGAATCTGCAGGGCAAGCACATTCGCGCCTCGCTCGGCGATATTCGCGTCGATGGCCTCCAGGGTGCGGCCCACCTCCACGATCCCGAGGAATCCGGCGGGTTTGCCCTCGATCATCATGCGGCACATGAGATGCCGCCGTCCCAGGCCGACCGCCAATTGCGCCGGAACCACCGCCGAGGGCTTGCCTGCGGCGAGTGCGGCCAGGGTGTCCCGGACCGAGGCGGTGGCGCGGACCTTGGCGCTGATGACCGGGGCTTCGGTGAGCTTGAGCGCCGCGGGCGCCGCCCATGCGAGCACGTCGAAGTCGTCGTTGTAGAGAACCACAGGCTTGGCCGAGAGGTCGCTGAGCAGACGCACCACCCGGCGCAGGTCGGCGCCTTCCAGTACAGCTCCGGTGAGTTTGGCGTGCACATCCTCCAGGAAGGCCAGGGCGGCGTTCTTACGGGCGATCTCGGCGGCCTGCCGGCGCAGCCGGTTGTTGAGCATGGCCTGGCTGATGAACAGTGCCGACAACCGGGCGAACAGCATCGCCACCTCGATGTCGCCGGGGGTGAAATCGTGTTCGCGGCCGCGGCAGTCGACGAAGATGAGTCCGATCACCTCGTCGTCGAAGACCAGCGGAACCCCCAGCATCGCCCGCACATCCCAGCGCGTCATGGTGCGGTGGTGCGGGCGTGGATCGTTGAGGGCGTCGTGCAACACGACCGGACCCCGGGTAGTGATGACTTCCTGGCTGAACCGGTCACCGTCGAAGCCCGATTCCTGGCGCCGGACGTCCTCGGTGATGTTGCCGGCGTCCTGGCAATACCCGGCCGCCCCGCGGTAGCGGCCGCTGCCGTGGCGCAGGTAGACAGAGCATCGGGTCACGCCCAGCAGTTGGCACAGCTGTCGCCCGACCAGGGTGAGCAGGTCTTCCAGGCGGGTGTCGGTGATCGCTTCCCGGGTGATCTCGGCGAAAGCGCTGATCACCTCGCGTTCCCTGGTGGGTGCGGGGTCGTCAGCCGGTTCTGCCGTGCCCGGCACTGTGGCGGTCATCGTTGACCGGCGTTCACTGTGCGCCATCCTCTCGTCGGTCCCCGAGCAGGTACGTCAACCATCACATTCGCCACATGCGCGGTATGTCAACCCTCGCACGCCGGGCTGATCTCCGGATCGTCGGCGAGAAGGTGCCCCATCCGGTCGCGCTTGGTGCGCAGATACCGCACGTTGTACGGCGTGACCTTCGACGGCAGTCCCACCCGTCCGACGATGTCGAGTTCGTAGCCGTCAAGACCGCCGAACTTCGCCGGGTTGTTGGTGATCAGCCGCAACCGCCGGACACCCAGATCGGCGAGGATCGCCGCCCCAACGCCGTAGCTGCGCGAATCGACCGGCTGCCCGAGGGCGGTGTTGGCGTCGACGGTGTCCAGCCCGTCTTCTTGCAGGGCGTAGGCACGGATCTTGTGGGCCAGCCCGATGCCGCGGCCCTCGTGCCCACGGAGGTAGACCACTACGCCGCAGCCTTCATCGGCGACCGCACGCAACGCCTGTTCGAGCTGATAGCCGCAGTCGCAGCGCAACGATCCGATGATGTCGCCAGTGAGGCATTCGCTGTGCACCCGCACCAGGGCACCGTCACGGCCGCGCCCGGCGGCTGCCACATCACCGAGGACCAGCGCGAGGTGTTCGATGCCGTCGACGCCGCTCCGGTAGACAACGGCGTCGAAATGCCCGAACTCGGTAGGCATGCTTGCCTCGGCAACTCGCTGGACCACTGATTCGGAGGTACCTCGATAGCGCATGAGATCGGCGATCCGCAGCACCGGAAGACCATGTGCACCGGCCCAATCAAGGAGATCCCGGCCGCTGCGCATCGATCCGTCGTCGGCGACTATCTCACTGATCACGCCCACCTCACCGGCTCCGGCGAGCCGCACCAGGTCGACGGCCGCCTCGGTGTGTCCGGCGCGGGTGAGCACACCGCCCTCGCGGGCACGCAGCGGAAACACATGGCCCGGTCGGCGCAGGTCGGCCCGCCTGGTCGACGGATCGGCCAGCGCACGCAGGGTCAGTGTGCGGTCGACGGCCGACACCCCGGTGCTCACGTCGCGGTGGTCGACAGTGACGGTGAACGCGGTGCCGTGGCTGTCGGTGTTGTGCTCGACCATCTGCGGCAGGTCGAGCGCTGCCGCACGGTCGGCGGTCATCGGGGCACAGATGATGCCGGTGGTGTGGCGGACCATGAACGCCAGCTGTTCGCTGTCCATCAGGCCGGCCGCGCCGATGAGGTCGCCCTCGTTCTCGCGGTCGGCATCGTCGATGACGACGGCGAAGCCGCCGGCGGCAATGGCCGCCACCGCGTCGTCGACGGCCTGAACGTACGGCACTGTCATCGTTGTGGTGTTCTCGCTCATGTCGCCTTCTTCGTGTCCGGTGGGGGGTTTCGACGGTGTCGCCGGTTGACGATCGGGGTGCCGACGGCCGGCACCCCGATCGATCTCCGGCCTTTCGTGCCTGCCGGGCGATCAGACCTCGGCGGGCACCTTGTCCGTCATCTTGTGTACTTCCGGGATCACCTTCTCGCCGAACAGTTTCAGGCTCTTCTCCGCCTCGGCCAGCGGCAGGCCACCGAAGGAGAATGCGGCGTTCGGGAGGAAGTCGCCGATCATCTCGTGGCGGTAGGCGTACTTCTCGATGATCTGCTGCGGGGTGCCGTAGATGTTGGCCTCGACATAGGCGTCGGCGGCCGCTTCCATGCCGGCCTCCCGGATCATGTCGGCCCCGGCCTGGTAGGTCTCGTAGCCCTTGGTCTCGCGCCAGTGCTTGCCGGCGAAGTCGTAATGCTTGATGACCGACAGAAAGTACCGGTTGATGTGCGCATAGGCCAGGCGGCGGGCCTCTTCCTCGTCCTCGTGACAGATCACGAAGTCCTGGATGACCGGCGGTCCGGGCTCAGTATGGTGCGCATCCCGGAAGTGCTGCTTCCAGGTGTTGATGATCTCGGCATGCTTCTCGAAGGGGAACTGCATGAACGTCATCATCTGTAGCCCCATCTGGGCGATGATCGGGACGGTGTCCGGCGACATCGCGGCGCCGAAGAGCCTTCCCTCCCAGCTCACACCCGCACTGGGTGCGGGACGGCAGACCGCGCGCTTCTGCGGATACATCGGGCCGTCGCCCTCGACGATGCCCGACTGCACACCGGACATCACCATCGGTGCGGCCTCGTTGAAGCGGTCGCGGGCCTCTTCCATCGGGATACCGAAGGTCTCGTATTCCATCTTGGCCAGGCCGCGTCCCAGTCCGAGAAGGGTACGGCCACCGGAGATCTGGTCGAGCATGATGGCCTTTTCGACCACTCGCAGCGGACTGTTCCACGGCAGGATCGCCGCACCGATGCCCAGCTTCACCCGGGAGGTCTTCCCGGCGAGGTAACTGAGGATGGCGAAGTTGTCGGGGCACATCGAGTAATCATCGAAGTGATGTTCGGCCGACCAGACCGAGTCGAATCCGGCCTCCTCGGCCAGGATCCCGAGCTTGAGGTCATGAGTGAAGACCTCCTCGTCGGTGACATTCTCGTGATAGTTCTGGAAAACCAGAAGGACGCCCATGTCCATGGTTATCTCCTTACCTCTCGGTCCGAGAGTTGTTGTGGTGGTGATTGTTCGGATAGTTGCCGGTCTCAGCCCAGGAAGATCGCGCGGGTGTGTTCGGTGTCGAGATACTCTTTGATCGTCTCGCCGTGTTCTGTTGTTCGAGAGTAGGATTCGATATTTGTTGTTGCCATTGGGAACTCCTGTACTGTCTTCGGGTCGATACCATCGACGGTATGGGTTGATATGTTCCAGGTCACCTGACTCACCCGACCGCTGTTGGAGGTTGCCACAAGCGATTCAGCGGCCCGGACCGATGAACGAGTTGAGCAGCCCACCGTCGACGGGCACGGTGGCGCCGTACATGTAAGTGGCACCGGCGACATCGACGATGACCTGCGCGATCTCGGAGGCCTCGCCGATCCGGCCGGCCGGGATCGACGCGATGATCTTCTCCCGTGCCCGGCCCGAGAGGGTCGAGGTCATGTCGGTATCCACGAAACCGGGTACGACCAGGTTTACGCGGATGTTCCGCGGGGCGAGTTCGGCAGCGAGCACCTGCGTCATTCCTGACAGACCCGCCTTGGCCGAACCATAGGCGACGTCGCCGGGAAATCCGCGAAAACCCACCACCGCACCCACATTGACGATCGCACCGCCGGGTTCGAGGATCGGTACCGTCGCGCGCGAGGTCTCGAAAGCGCCGGTGAGATTTGTGCGCAACACCAAATCCCAATCCACGCGGCTCAGGTCGGTGACCCGCCCACCCCGGTGCACCCCGGCCACATTCACCAAGGCGTATACGGAGCCGTATTCCTCGGCGACGGCCCGGATCGCGCGAGCAACCGAATCACCTTCGGTGACATCGGTTTTGATCTCCATGACCTGACGGGGCCGGCTGAACTCGAGACTACTGACACCGCGTGAGAGCGACACCACACGATCACCACGGGCGATCACCCGCTCGACCACGGCCCGACCGATCCCGCGGGAGCCGCCGGTGATGATCCAGGTTTTCGGTTGTGTGCTCATGCCCGCAGGAATCCCGTCAGCTCGGAGAGGTATCGGTCACGGTCCTCCAGGAACGGAGCGTGACCGACACCGGGGAACTCGACGAGGGTGGCGCTCTTGGCCAGGTCCACCGCCGCCTGTGCACCACTCAGCGGTACGAATGCGTCCTCGGTGCCGTGCAGGGACAGGATCGGGACATCGATGGCGGCCAGTTCGGTACGCAGGTCCATGTGGGACAGGTCACGCAGAGATTCGTCGCCACGAGGTCCCATCTCCATGAACATGCCCCAGATCCAGTTGAGGGTGTCATCGGAGGGCGCCTTCGCGCAGACCGCGGCGGCAACGCCCCGGAAGGTGTCCGCGCGATTGGCGGCAGCGGCGGCGAGAACCTCGGCGACACCCTCCACTGTGCCGCCGTGGTCCCAGCCGTCGGCAACGGTGTACCGCGGTGACGCCCCGCCGGTCAGCACCAGACCGCCCGCCCGATCGCCGAGTGCGGCAACGGCCGCGGTGGCCACGCCGCCACCGAGCGACCAGCCGTTGATCACCGGCCGGTCCAGACCCAGGTGGTCGACCAGCTTGACCACGTCGCCGGCGAGCGCGTCGATCGAGACGTCGTCGAAGTCCTTGTCGGAGCGTCCACAGGCGCGCAGGTCCAGGCTGACCACCTCGTGGCCTGCGGCCGACAACGCGGGCGCGGTGGTGTCCCAGCAACGTGTACACGCACCCCAGCCGTGGACGAGCACGACCGGCCTGCCCTCACCCGCATGGTGCTCGAAATAGATGCTGCGGTCCTGTTCGGTGGCGAGATACATGGAAAACTCCTTCATCGCGGTAATGGCGGACGTCTGTTGTTTCACACCCTGTGTGTCACCCTAGGAAGGGGCCGGCGACGCGAGAACCAGCTCACGAGCGGCTCGTTGGAGGATCCGACAAGGCGGTGTCATCGGCGAGGTCCTCGACGGCCCTGCCGCGCAGGGACCGTTTGTCGAGCTTGCCGACGCTGGTGCGGGGCAGCGCGTCGACAATGACGAAACGCTCAGGCATCCACCAGCGCGGGACGCTGCCGGTGAGGTGGGCGCGTACCTTGTCGAGATCGATACCGTCACCCACCAGGTAGGCCACCGGACGTTCCTGCCAGCGGGGGTGAGGTGCGGCCACGACCGCGGCGTCGACCACACCGGGGCTGGACAGAAGAGCGCTCTCCAGGGCGACGGAGCTGATCCATTCTCCCCCGGACTTGATGAGATCCTTTGCGCGGTCCACTATTTCCAAGTATCCGTGGTCGTCGATCACACCGATGTCACCGGTGCGGAGCCAACCGTCCACGAATGCCTCGGGGTGGGGATCGCGGAAGTATTCAGTGGCCACCCACGGGCCGCGGATGAGGACCTCGCCGCTGGTCATACCGTCGTGCGGGGCGTCGGTGCCGTCGTCGGCGAGGAGCCGCCACTGCAATCCGGGCAGCAACCTGCCCTGTTTCCGGATGTACCTGATACGCGAGTCGAGGTCGTCGTCGGCGGCTGCCGGTGGGCGGGCGAACGTCGCCATCGGCGAGATCTCGGTCATCCCCCAGCCCTGGAACACCGGGACGCCGAGCGCGTCGAGAGCGCGGATGAGTTCGGCCGGCGGCGGTGAGCCACCCAGAACGAGGGCCCGCAGGGACGACAGATCCAGTCCGCTGCTGCGGGCGTGCGCGACCAGGTCAGCGGCGACGGTGGGCACCATGCCGGTGTAGGTGATGCGGTGCCGGTCGATGAGAGTCGCGATGGCGGCGGGGGTGGGATGCGGGCCGGGCAGCACCAGGTCGGCCCCGGTCATCAAGGCGGCGAAGGGAACTCCCCAGGCGTTGGCGTGGAACATCGGCACCACCACGAGCGCCCTGTCGCGTTCGCTGACCGCGTGTCCGTCGGCCAGGCCCGCGACCATCGTGTGCAGGTACAGCGATCGGTGGGCATAGCCGACGCCCTTGGGCGCCCCGGTGGTGCCGGAGGTGTAACACAGTGCCGCCAAATCGGTTTCGGCACGCGGAACCGGCTCGACGAGTGGTTCGTGGGTGGCGATGAGGTTTTCGTAACCGTCGTCGATGAGCTGGATCGGCATCGACGGCCGGCGGCGCTTCACGGCGGCCAGCAGGTGTTCCAGCGACGGGTCGGCAAAGATCATCGTGTCGTCGGCGTGGTCGACGATGTAGTCGATCTCGTCGGGTTCGAGCCGAAGGTTGATGGTGTGCAGAACCGCCCCGGCCAGTGGGACCGCCAGGTACAGCTCCAGGTGCCGGTGATGATTCCAGGCAAGCGTTCCAACCCGATCACCCGGCCGCACACCGGCCGCGACAAGCGCCGAAGCCAGCCGAGCCACCCGATCGGCGTACGTCCGGTAGTCGTACCGCAGCGTCTCGGTGCCGTCGACATGGTCGATGACCTGCTTGTCCCCGAACATATCTCGGGCGCGGGCCAGAAAATCGGTGATGACCAGCCGGTGGTTCTGCACTGTGCTCACTCGATCACACTCACTCTCATCGCGGCCGGGTCGGTAGAGCTGCCGACTTCGCGGCTTGTGGCAATCTCCAAACGATCCGGACCGGCGCCCTTGGCTTCGCCACACCCCCGACGCATAGTTCGGGGCACCGATTGTGAGCCGTCATAGGAGGAACAATGCACACACCGGACCTGAACTTCGGGCTTTGGTACGACTTCCGCAATCCCGCGTCCACCGGATCCGCCCGGGGTTTCGGTGATTTCTACCGCGAGGCGCTCGACCAGATCACCTGGGCCGAGTCGATCGGGATCGATTCGGTGTGGCTGACCGAACACCACTTCATGGAGGATGGCTACACACCGTCGCCGATGGTCCTGTGCTCGGCGATCGGTACCCGCACCACCACGATGAAGATCGGCACCAACCTGATCGTCTCGCCGCTGCACAATCCGCTGCGCCTGGCCGAAGATTCCACGACGCTGTCACTGATGACCGGCGGCCGATTCGCGCTCGGCGTCGGCCAGGGATATTGGAAGCCGGAGTTCGAGGCCTTCGATCGCCGGATCATCAACCGCCCCAGCCTCCTTGAAGAAGGCGTCGAGATCATCCGCCGGTGCTGGACCGGCTCCGCAGAACCCTTCGAAGGCAAACGCCTGCGCAAACCGGCACTACCGATCACCCCCGTTCCCGAGACGGTTCCCGACCTGCTCGTCGGTGCCATGGCGCCACCGGCGATCGAACGTGCCGCGCGTATCGGCGACGGTTTCCTCAGTACACAGAACGCTCATCACGAGGAGTATCTGGCCGCGCTCGAACGGGTCGGCAAGCCGCGGGATGCGGGCCGGATCTTCGCAGGCCAGTGGGCGATCATCGCCGACGACCCGGAACGCGAATGGGCCCGGATCGGCCGGCACGCCCTGTACCAGATCAACAAGTACATCGAGATGGGCGCGTTCGGCGACGTTCCCCAGTTCACCGATCCGGGCCAGCTGATCGAAGCCGGTTCCTACACCCTCTGGGACGTCGGGACCGCCGTCGACGAGATCACCGAATTGGTTCATCGCACACCGCAGATCAAGGACGTGCACTTCTGGGCCCAGCTCCCCGGCGAGACCGTGGACAGCGGCAGTGCCCGGATCGAATTGCTCGCCGAACAGGTCGCACCGGCCGTGCGCGAACGCCTGTCCGGCGCCGGTGTTCCCGCCGAGGCGATCAGTGCGGTCCGATAACCGGGGCGGATGTGGCCGATAATGTCGGGTGGTTGGGCCAGGACATTCTCCACCTCGGCGCAGTAGATGTTCTCGCCGCCGGAGATGATCATGTCCTTGACCCGGTCGACGACGTAGACGAAACCTTCGTCGTCGACACAATTATTGAAGCAATCCGACGACGGTGCGTCCATCGGCGAGTTCGAACTGCGCGGCCCGTGGGTCGCCGGCAGTTATCTCGGCGGTGAGGGCGCGGACAAGTTCGACAACGGCTGGCTCCGCACCGGCGACTTGGGCACCCTCGACGACCAAGGCTTCGTGCGACTCACCGACCGCGCCAAGGACATCATCAAGTCCGGCGGCGAATGGATCTCCTCGGTCGATCTGGAGAACGTCCTGCACGAACACCCGGACATCAGGTATGCGGAGTGCATTTCGGGGCCGACTGGGACACAATGACGCACCATGGAAATCTCTGGTGTGCAAGCCTCTGATGCCGAAATCTTTGACGTCCTGATCGTCGGTGCCGGGCTGTCCGGCATCGACGCCGCGTACCGTCTGCGCGAGAAGAACCCCGGCCTGAACTATGTGATCCTGGAAAACCGGGAACGGATCGGCGGCACCTGGGACCTGTTCACCTATCCGGGTGTCCGCAGCGACTCGGACATCTTCACGCTCAGCTTCCCGTGGAATCCGTGGAAGGGTGACCGGCTGATCGCCGAAGGACACGAGATCCGTCAGTACCTGGAGGACTCGGCCCGCGACTTCGGCATCATGCCCCACATCCGGTTCGGTACCGAGGTGCTGGCCGCGAACTTCGACACCACCACCGACCTGTGGACCGTCGACGTCCGCACCGACGGTGAACCGGCCACCTATCAGGCGCGGTTCCTCTACGGCTGCACCGGCTACTACCGCTACGACACCGGCTACCTGCCAGAGTTCCCCGGCGTCGACGACTACACCGGAACGCTGGTGCACCCGCAGTTCTGGCCGGCCGACCTCGACTACGCCGGCAAGAAGGTGGTGGTGGTGATCGGCAGCGGCGCCACCGCGATCACCCTCATCCCGTCGATGGCGCCGACCGCCGGGCACGTGACGATGCTGCAGCGCTCGCCCACCTACCTGTTCCCGTACCCGTGGCGGGATCCGATGACCACCCTGTTGCAGAAGGCGTTGCCCAGCCAGTGGTCGCACGACATCACCCGCTACCGGAACATGCTGATCACGCTGGGCATCTTCCTGTTCTGCCGGGGCTTCCCGAAGGCCTCGCGCCGGCTCCTGCGGTGGATCGCCAAACGCAACCTGCCTGCCGGTTACCCGGTGGACACCCACTTCAAACCCGCCTACCAGCCGTGGGATCAGCGGCTCTGCATCATCCCCGCCGCCGACTTCTACAAGACGGTCGCCGACGGATCGGCCGAGGTCGTCACCGACACCATCGACACGTTCACCCCGACCGGCATCGCCCTCACCTCGGGGCGGAAACTGGACGCCGACATCGTCGTCACCGCCACCGGTCTGGAACTGATCGCGTTCGGCGGCATCGACCTGAGCATCGACGGCGAGATCGTCGAGCCGGGTGAGAGGTACGCCTACCGCGGCTACATGCTCAACGACGTCCCGAACTTCGCGTGGTCGGTGGGCTACACGAACGCCTCGTGGACACTGCGGGTGGATCTGACCAGCAAGGCTGTCGCCGACCTGATCGCGCACATGCGCGAGCACGGTTACACGCGCGCCTACCCCACCCTCGACGGCGCCACACCGACGCCGCACGGACTGCTCGAACTCGACTCCGGCTATCTGCGCCGGTCCGGTTCCCGCCTGCCCAAGTCCGCCGACACCGCCCCCTGGCAGGTCCGCCACAACGCCATCACCGACGCCATAGACGCCCGCCGCTACGACGTGGCCGAGGCGATGGTGTTCGCCTGAGCGTTCCCGCGTCCAGGCATACGATCTGGGGGTGGAGAGTCCGGGTGATCCTGTCGAGGTGTTGCGGCGGTGGAGTGATGTCGGGGGTGTGTGGCGCGTAGGTGGGCGCCGGGGCGACACCCTGATCGTCGGGCTGTACCGGTGCGACGGCGGCGAAGAGGTCGACCGTCTGGTCTCCTCGGACCCGGCACTGCTGCGTTACGTCGGTGACCGCACCGACAGCGAATCATGATCGGTACTAACGCAATTCGTCGATCTCGCGCGCAATATTCGCCCGCGCCATCGTCTCCCAGCGCTCGTGTGCCGGTTCGGACACGAAAATAGCTGGGCGGTCAAGAAACTCGACGAGCAACTCACGCCGTTTGGTACGGAAGATCTCGGCCGGTACCTGACTGAACTCGGCCCGGATGTTCCCCGCGTACTCGTCGTAACGATCGGCGTCGGCACCCAGGACGGCGAAGTCGGCATCGGATAGCGCGACACCGTTGCGGTCATCGGTATCGGGCTCGTGCGTCTTCGTCAGCTCAACGAGGCGAGCCACCTCGTCCCGGTCGGGGTCGTCGGCGAGGAGGTCACGTGCCAGGTCGGCGGAGTCCTCCTCGTTGGTCGCGCTGAAGGGCTCGTAGACGGCGTCATGAAACCACGCGGCCAGCACCACCGGACGTACATCGAACTCGACGCCGGCCTCCCGCAACGTGCCGAGTGCGGCGAGCACCTCGTCCAGATGTCGCCGATTGTGATGGTGCCGGTGCGGTTCGTTCCATCGCCCGGTGAGATCGGCCCTGATGTCCTGCCGGATGTGGATGTCCATTCACGAATGCTAGCTACGAAACGGCAGTGGAATCATCGGTTGAAGCGGTGTTTATCAACTCACATGGTGGAGTCCGCCATTACGCTCAGCCGATGGACAGTCGTGCCGGGCGACCGGCGTATGCGCGAGTCGCCGCCGAGGCCGTTGCCGGTGGGATACTCGGCGGATTGGTCGCGTCGGTGCTGGTCGTCGCGGTCACCAGCACAATCAAGGCGATCCTCGCCTGGATCACGGACCAGGATTCCTGGGTGATGCTGACGGCCCCGTTTCTCGGGGTCGTCGGAGCGGTGTTGCTGCTGAACCTCGTCGCCGACGGGCGGGCCGCACAACGGGTCGACGGTGCCGGCGCACCTCCCCGGCGATTCAGCGCATGGCTGCGATTCCCGGCCAACGCGGTGCGCGCCGACCTGACTTCCGACGTAGTGCGCACGGCGGGACACGAAGAGGACTTTCCGTCGCGGCTGGCGCCGATCCGGGCGCTGGCGATCATCTCGACCGTCGGACTCGGCGCGCCGATGGGCACCGAATCCCCGGCCGCCCACCTCGGCGTCGCCGCAGGATCGGCGACCGGCAGCGGTGCCCGGCACGCGTGGTTACGCAGACTGGCCCGCCCGGCCGGTGTCGGCGGCGGCGCGGCCGGGGTCGCGGTACTCATGGGATTGCCCCTGGTGGGATTGGTGTTCATCCTCGAACTCGGCCGGCGCAGTCGGGCACCGATCTCGTTGCCGCGAATGCTGGCGGCCACCTGTGGCGCGCTCGCGGGCTGGGCGATCAACACTCTGCTGAAGCTCGACCTGATCAGGCTGATCGTCCCCATGACACCTCCGAACAGCCTGTGGCAGGCCCTGGTGGCCGCGATCCTCGTGGGGGTCGTCGCGGGAGCGGTGTCCTCGGTGACCGGGGCCGCGATCTACCAGGCCCGCGGCTGGCAGGCCGGGTTGGTCACCAAACTGCTGGTCGGCAGTGCTGCGCTGCTCGGTTGCCTGCTCGCCGTCAGCATGATCGCCACCCCCGCGGCGGCCATCGGACCGGGGGCCGGCGCCATCACCTGGGCCGAGTCGGCGCAGGTCTCCGGCGGCGTGCTGCTGCTCGTGGCGATACTCCGGGCCTGCGCGACCACCGCGGCGGTGATGGCCGGGGGATGTGGCGGACTCTTCGTTCCGCTGCTGTCCATCGGTGACCTCTGCGGGCGCGCACTCGCACCGGGGCTCGGCGTCTCTCCCGATCTCGCCGCATCCGCGGGTGCTGCGGGAGGAGTGGCCGGTGGCTACCGGCTTCCGCTCACCGCGTGCGCGATGGTCCTCACCGTCGGTGGTCCGCTTTCGGGGCGACTGACCTGCGCAGCCACAGTGCTGTGTGCGGTGGGCGCGGCGATTCCCGTGAGCTACCTGCTCGACAGGTACGTCCTGCACCGCGCCGTGACATCCGAACCCCCTTCAGCCGCATCCCCGTCAACCGGGAAACACTGACCGGTCGATACCGGCTGCGACCACTGCGGAAGACCAGCTGAACGTCGTCGCCCTGACGAAAACCTTCGCAGGGTCCTCGGATGCCAGATTCACGGTGCGGCCGGCACCGCCTGCCGCAGGCAACTACCGTGCTGGCCCGTCACACCTGGTCCCCGCGACAAGGTACCCTCAGGCACATCTTGCTGTCAGTTCTGGATTCCGGAACCGACAGCAATGTTCGTGGGGGTCTCGCGCACAGTCAGGTTCCGGGCCGGACTCAGTCGATGCGATAGTGCTCCAGGCAGCCACCCAGCGCTTTGGCCGCGCCGAAGGCACCGAGTGCGTCGAGCTCGTCCGAAATCACCTCAAGCGACGCGGGTGCGGACACGCCCATCTCGCCGACCACCCGGAACAGCGCCGGCAGGTCGAACTCGCCCTGCCCCGGCACCCGGCGATTGTGCAGGGTGTCATTGAGGAAGTCGTCGTCCTCGGGGACCATCGTCCCGTCACAGAGTTGCAGCAGGAAGACCTTATCGGCGGGCAGTTCACGCAGCAGCGCCTCATCATTGGCGCCGCGGAAGTGGTGCCAGGCGTCGAGGCAGACGCCGCCGTTTGGACGGTCGGCGTCACGGATGATCCGGGCCGCCACCGAGGCGTCCGGAACGCTGCTCTCCGGGACGAATTCGAGGGCGACCAGCAGGCCGTGCTCGGCGGCGCGGTCACACAGGCCGGCAAAGCGTTCGGCGGCGTCCGGCTCCAGCGGACTGTCGAACGTACCGATGGTCTGCATGTGACGAACACCGAAAGTAGTTGCCATTTCGAAGAACTCGAGCTCGTCCTCGGGCGTCGCATACTTCAGGAACGGGTAGCGCTCCGAACCCCCCGCCCGGCCGCCGACGGCGAATCCGACGAGAACCTCGATCTCGGTGAGCGCGATGCCGTTGTCGTCGAGGATCGCGACCATCTCCCGCGGAGCCATACCTTCGGCCTTGTGCTCGCGATATTGCGCCAAACCCAGGCCGATCGCGTCGAATCCGGCCGCCGCTGCAGCCTCGACCCGTTCCCGGAAGGACTCGGCGGTGCGGATCGACAGGTTGGCCAGGATCCGGTCGGTCACCAGCGCATTCATTGGTCCTCCATATATCACTGATTGATAGCTAGCTCTACTGACTGAGAGTCTCTCCCAAACGGTAGAGCAGAACCGTAGGTGGTGCAAGACCCTTGACATGGATCAATGGCCGGTCCATGATTCATGAACCCATTAGCTGATTGTCACTATCATTTAATGGGAGTGCAGATGAAATCTGTTCCGCCACTAGCGAGAAGAGGCGCCATGCCATTCGAACTCGATCCGAAGTTCTCCCACCACATGATCAACCTGACCGAGGTCCAGTACCACTATGTGAAGGGCGGCGAGGGACCGCCGCTGGTCCTGCTGCACGGCTGGGGATCGACCTGGTACATGTGGCGCAAGGTGATGGACGAGCTGGCCGAGCGGTACACCGTGATCGCTCCCGACCTGCGCGGACTCGGTGACTCCGGCGTACGGCAAAAGCCACTCACCGGCTACGACAAGAAGACCGTGGCCGCAGACATCCACGAACTCGTCACCGCGCTCGACCTCGGGCCGGTGCACATCGTCGGCCACGACCACGGAGCGGCCGTCGCGTACGCCTATGCCGCACAGTTCCGCGACAACACCAAGAGCATCACCTTCACGGACATGGCACTGATGGGTGTCGCCGGCGACGGTGGCATCGAGAAATTCATGGACCACCGCGAAGAACTCCGGGAGTGGCACATCTCGTTCCACTCCGCCGACCATGTCGCGGAGATGCTGATCCGTGGGCGTGAGCGAGAATACTTGCGCTACATGTATTACGGCCGGATCTACAACGTCGGCGGCATCACCGACGAGGACATCGACGTCTATGCCGCGTCCTACGCCCGGCCCGGTGGTCTCGGCCTCGAACTCTACCGCGCCTTCTACCAGGACGGCGCTGACAACCGGGAGTTCGCCAAGGAGAAGCTCACCATTCCCGTCCTCGCCATCGGTGGTGCCCAGAGCTGCGGTGAGCTGGCGGGCTCGTCCATGCGGGCGGTCGCCGACGATGTGACCTCGGTGGTCATCCCCGAGTGCGGACACTGGGTCCCCGAAGAGCGCCCGCAAGAGTTCATGGACCTGCTCCAGCCCTTCCTCGACAAGAGCGAGGGCGCCTCGGGATAGGGCGACTGAAAAGGTCGGGGCCTCGTTCTGGACGAGGCCCCGACCTTTTCAGCAGTCTCCCGGTTGAGGCGGCAGTACACGGTTCCCGGCGGCTACGAACTGTTCGCTGCCCGATCATCGAGTCCCGGGCGGAAGTGGCCGTAGCCGCCCCGCAGGAAGACCAGCGGCTCGCCCGGGTCGTCGGCGGTGAGGGTGTGGGCGTGCCCGATGACGATCTCGTGGTCACCGCCGTCGAGGATGCGATCGAGCTCGCATTCGATGGTGGCGACGCAGCCGGCGATGATCGGGGCGCCTCCGCTTCCCGGCCGCCAGTCGACGTCGTCGAGCTTGTTCTGTTTACGTCCGGCGACAAGGCGGCCGACGTGTTCCT
>NZ_JAGQTN010000175.1 GCF_020438995.1 Gordonia sp. (in: high G+C Gram-positive bacteria) | reverse complement strand
TCCATGACGTCGACATGATCATCAACACCGCGACGGCACTGCACGATCTCGTTCCCGAAATGCGCGTCAGCGATGAGTCCGCCGTGCACTTACACGAGTGCTTGCTCTAGGCCTCCGCCTATTGCCGTGGCGTGAGGGGTTGTGTGTACGAAACTCCGGATAGTATCGTGTACATAAATACAGCGGGGGTGGTGCGATGGACGTGCTGGTGCAGGTCCACGAATTGGCACTCAAACATGGATTGAGCGCCGATGAAGTGGTTCGGATGTGGATCGAGGGTATTGAGGAGGTTGTGATCGATGATGACGAGCCGCCGCGATACATGAGGCTCGCATTCGACGATGCGGGCCGTCCATGGGAAGTCGCGGCGTTGCGCTTTGGGGGTGGTACCAGGTATCTGGTGATCCACGCGATGCCGGCACGTAAGTCCGTGGTGGAGAGGATGCAGAGGAGGATTCGATGAGTGAGCAGGTGGCAAGGCCGGTGAATGGCTCCTACGGCACTGTCAACGGTGTGGAGATCACCGAAGAGGTGCTCGCGCGACTGATCGAGAACGCCGAGAAGGGATTTCCTGGATCAACTTTCCGGGAGCCGGGCCGGCCTTCGCGAACCAACGAGCCGACGCACGCTGTCACGGTCCGGCTGAGTGAGTCCGAACTCGCCGCTGTGATGGCACGGGCCGACAGGGAACATCTGACTCGTTCCGAGGCTATCCGTGAGGCCCTCGACAAGTGGGCTCGTGCATCCTGAGCGGTGACCACAACCCGAACCTGCGTCGCGCGAATCCGATTCTGCGACACCAAATTCGTGGGACGCGGTTTTGTTGCGCGTGGAGGTCAGGTCAGGTCAGGTCGATGCGGATGCTGCGGAGGTCGGTGCCGACGAGACGGACGACGGCGCTGTTTCCGCCGGGGAGTTGCTTGAGGCGGGCGTGGGGGTCGTCGTCGGGTAGTAGGTGTGCGATGTCGTTGTGCCAGTTGCCTTTCAGGCGCACTCGGACCGCGGGATCGGCCTTGATGATCTTGACGTAGTGGCCTTCATGTCGGGCATGGATACGAGCGTACGCCCGTTTATGGCTCGGGGTTGCCGTCGACTTCTTCGGTTGTCTTGCCGAGTGCGGCAATCCGTTGTTCGTGTTCCTCCAGCAGGCGCAGGCCGGCGCGGATGACGTCGCTGGTCGAGCCGTAGCGGCCGGAGTCGACGAGGTCGTGGACGAAAGTGTGGAAGTGGTCACCCAGGGTGATGGATGTGTTCCGGGCCACTGCAATCTCCTTCGGGATGGTGTATTATCAAATAATACTTCCCTGGTCGCGAGGGTGCCGCGTCGGCCGTTCAGGCTACGCGAGGCGTGCGCGACGAGATGACCGCCGTCTATGGTGCGGGGGATCGCGCAGGGGACACACGGAAGGGGCAGTGGGTGACGGTTGTATTCGGAGTCATTTTCGCGATCGGTCTGCTCGCGCTGCTGGCCGCGCTCTTCGCAGGTGAGATCGGGGATATCGGCGACGTCGGAGACGGAGGTTTGCCGTTCCTGAGCCTGACGAGCCTGGCGATCGCCCTGTTCGGGTTCGGTGCCGGCGGCCTCGGTGCCGACTTCGCCGGTCTGCCGTCCGGGGTCTCAATCGGTGTCGGTGCGGGCGTGGGTGTCGCCCTGGTCGGCGTCTTCCGGGGCCTCCTGCTTCCGTATATGCTTCGGCAACAATCTAATTCACACTTCGGGCGGGCGTCGTACCTGGGTATGACCGGCCGGGTGGAGCTTCCGATCGAGCCCGACGGGTGGGGCGAGATCACCATCGCCGATCCTGACGGTGCGCGCGTGCGGCTCAAGGCCAGAACCGAGGAATCTGCAACGATCAAAGCCGGTGCGCAGGTGTACATCTGCGATGTCGACGCCGAATACGTACGGGTGGTGGCGATTCCGGCACTGGACTGACGGAAGTCTCAGTGCCACAAAAGACCTGACAACACAACAAGGGAAACGGGGTGCATATGATTACGATCATCGCAGTGGTCGCCGTCGTAGC
>NZ_JAGQTN010000174.1 GCF_020438995.1 Gordonia sp. (in: high G+C Gram-positive bacteria) | reverse complement strand
TTCGGTCTGGCGACTGCTACCGCATCTGCCTACGGCCACAACTGGGACGCTGTGGCCGCGTGCGAGAGCGGCGGCAACTGGGGAATCAACACCGGCAACGGCTACTACGGCGGCCTGCAGTTCTCGCCGTCGACCTGGGCCGCCAACGGCGGCTACGGCATGCCTCACACCGCCTCGCGTGAAGAGCAGATCCGCGTCGCCGAGAACACCCTGGCCACCCAGGGCCCCGGCGCATGGCCGACGTGCGGCGCCTACCTGTGAGCCACCCGCTCACCGGATAGACAGCAGCCTGACCGAGGGATCCCCGCGCCCAGCGCAGGGTACTGACCCTCACAGCCACCGAAGGGCGGCCCCGTCACGGGGCCGCCCTTCGGCGTTCCGGCCTCCTCCTCCACAACACCGAGACCCGGTGTCGATCCCGGTCAGGCCGGTCGTACCTGTGCCGTTCTGAGTGCTTTCAGCGCCGTGCGCAGTCCCTTCCGTTTTCCGGTGTCCGGATCGACGCCGAACTCGATCGACATACCCTCCAGAACGTCGAACCGCAGTTCCGACGACGTTTCCGGGGCATCGTCGGATGTCGCCTTGAGCATGCTGTTGGGCAATGACAGCTTGAGGATCGTGCGGAACGTCAGCGCATACTGACGCAGGATCGAGCCCGTCGTGTACGGCAGGTCATATTTCTCGCACAGCAGGCGCACCCGCACACCGATCTCCTCGTACCGGTTGCTCGGCAGATCCGGATACATGTGGTGCTCGATCTGGTGGCTGAGGTTACCGCTCATGAACCGCATCAGCGGTCCGGCGGTGAAATTGGCCGACCCCAGCATCTGCCGCAGGTACCAGCGCGCCTGATCCTCGTTCTCGAACTCCTCGGCGGTGAACTTCTCCGCCCCGTCCGGGAAGTGACCGCAGAAGATCACCATGTACGCCCAGTAGTTGCGGATGATGTTGGCCGTGAAGTTCGCGGTGAGGGTGCTGCGCCAGTTCTTCAGCGACAACGCGGGAAAGATCAGATAGTCCTTGGCAGCCTGCTTGCCCACCTTCTTGCCGACCAGCCGCATATCCTTGGCCGCCTGCGCATACGTCTTCTCCTTGTTGCGCAGTTTCTCCGTCTCGAGGTGGTGCAGGGCCACCCCCACCTCGAAGAACGTGCCGAGCAGGAAGTTGTAGATCGGGTTTCCCAGGTGCCGCAGCTCCCACTCCTGGTCGCGGGTCACCCGCAGGATGCCGTAGCCCACGTCGTCGTCCATCCCGATGACGTTGGTGAACTTGTGGTGCACGAAGTTGTGTGAGTGTTTCCACTGGACCGACGGGCAGGTGTTGTCCCACTCCCAGGTGGTCGAATGCACCTCCGGGTCGTTGAGCCAGTCCCACTGACCGTGCATCACGTTGTGGCCCAGTTCCATGTTCTCGATGATCTTTCCCGCACCGAGCAGCGCCGTGCCCAGCAACCACAGCGGTCTGCGGTTGCTGAACAGCAGCACGACCCTGCCGCCGGCCACCAGCGAACGCTGGATGGTGATGGCCCGCCGGATGTAGCGCGCGTCTTCCTCACCGCGCGCCGCCTCGATGTCACGGCGGATGGCGTCGAACTCGGCGCCGAGGATCTCGATGTCGGCGTCCGTCAGATGTGCGTAGGCATCGATGTCTGTGATGGCCATGTGTCACCCTAGAGGTCGAGCGTGCAGGAGCCGGCGACGGCACTGACGCAGGTCTGGATCCGGTCGCCCTCGCGATGCTCTTCGCCGGTACGCAAGTCGCGGGTATAGCCGGACGTCAATTGCACGACGCAGGTCTGGCAGATACCCATCCGGCAGCCGAACGGCATCTGCACCCCGAGCTCCTCCCCGGCTTCGAGAAGTGTTGTGGCGCCATCAAGTTCGGCTGTCTTACCGGATCTTCCGAAGGTGACGGTGCCACCTTCGCCGCCGTGATCGGTGCGAGCGATTGCGAACCGCTCGATGTGCAGCAGTCCCCGCAGGCCGTTGGATTCGTAGTGCTTTTCCATATCGTCGAGCAGCGCGATCGGGCCGCAGGACCAGCACTGCCGTTCACGCCAGTCCGATACATGTGCGTCCAGTGCGGCCAGGTCGAACTTGCCGTCGGACCGGGTGGCCTGCAACTGCAGGTGATAGCCGTCGACGTCGCGTTGCATCCGTTCGAGCTCATCCCGGAAGATCACGTCATCGAGTGTCGGTGCCGAATGGATATGGATGACATCGGGGACATTGCCGCGTTTGACCAGATGACGCAACATCGACATCACCGGGGTGATCCCGCTGCCCGCTGTGATGAACAGGATCTTCGACGGCAGCGGTTCAGGCAGATGGAAGTCGCCCTTGGGCGCGGCCAGGCGGATGATCGTCCCCGGGGTCACGCCCTCGACCAGATGCGTCGACAGGAATCCGTCGGGGTTGGCCTTGACTGTGATCGAGATCGTCTTGGCCGTCGCCTCCCCGATGGAGGTCAGCGAGTACGACCGCCAATGCCAGCGACCACCGATCTGCAGGCCGATGCCGACGTATTGGCCCGGTTTGTAGGTTTCCGGGAATCCCCATCCGGTCTGGATCCGGACAGTGGCGGTGTCCTCGGTCTCGCGTTTGACCGCGACGACCCGGCCGCGCAACTCGCGGGCCGACCACAGGGGATTGATCAGATGCAGGTAGTCGTCGGGCAGCAGCGGGGTGGTCGCACGCGCTACGAGACCGCGCACGATGTTGTGCTCGGGACGTTTGGCGTCTACGCCGACCGCGGGTCGCTGACTCCATTTCAGCAGGTTCACACGGGTGTCCTCACTATCCGGGGCTGCGGATAGTTCACGACCGTACACCGGAAATGTGGCATCCATCACACATTGCCGAATGTTGCGCCACCCGCCCCTCCGGGGCGGCCTGGGAGTGGAGTTACCTTGCGATGCGTTCGGTGTACTCAGCCCGTGCGCCGGTGTCGTAGTCGAGGAACATCCGGTCGAGACCGGTCGACCGCCGGATGCGCCGTTTCACCCCGGCACCGATCAACGTGTTGCCATGCACCCAGGCCATGGTCTTCGGCGCGGTCACCCGGACACGCGGCTGCGCAATGGTTTTCACGATGATCTCGGCCACGTCGTCGGGTTCGACCGCCTGCACGACGGAGTTGGTCCGTAGGCCGGAGATCAATCCGGTACGGGTGAACGTCGGCAGGACCGCCGACACGCGCACACCCAGTGGGAGCAGCTCGGCGTCGAGCGCCTCGGAGAATTCGATGACACCGGCCTTGACGCCGTTGTAGATGCTGAGCCCCGGCGTCGGCAGACGTCCGGCCACCGACGCGATGTTGACGATATGACCGGATCCGCGGTCGACCATCCGCCGGGCGGCCAGCTGCGAACCCGTGTACACCCCGAGCAGATCGATCTCCACGGTGCGACGGATCAGCGCCGGGTCGTAGTCGAGAAATGCTCCGGCGGGCATGATCCCGGCATTGTTGATCAGGACATCTAGCGGTCCGAGCCGCTCTTGGACTCCGTCGAGCCAGCCTTCGAACGATGCGCGGTCGGTCACGTCCACATGACCACCATCGATCCCGATGTCGGCGGCCGCCTTGGCCACCACGTCGGCATCGACGTCGCCGATCGCCACGACGGCACCGGCCTCGGTGAGCAATTGCGCTGTGCGGAAACCGATTCCACGAGCACCGCCGGTGATCGCGACGATCTTGCCCGCCACCGACGGCGCGGCGGCGCGGCTCCAGGTCTTGCCCATGTCTCCCCTTGATCGTCGTTCGTCAGCGCCGGCGGATGTAGACCGGCATGTTGTCCTTGGGCACCGGCAGCGAGCTGTAGTCCATCGGCACCTCGTAGCCGTCGGGCACCGACCATTCGAATTCGCGCAGCAGCCGGTGCATCACGGTCTTGATCTCCATCTGACCGAAATGCAGCCCGATACATTTGTGTGCTCCACCGCCGAACGGCGCCCACGCCATCCGGTGCCCGCGGTCCTCTTCTCGTTCGGGTGAAAAGCGTTCGGGATCAAAGATATTCGGATTGGTGTAATACGTCGGATCACGATGGTTGGTCTGCTGCAGCACCGCCACGATCGAACCTTCAGGAATGTAGTGACCCAAAATCTGGGTGTCCTTGATCGCCATCCGCGGCAACGCCGGGACCGGTGGGCACATCCGCAGTGATTCGCGCATGATCAGGTCCAGTTCGGTGAACTTGCCCAGTGTGTCGTAGCCGATCTCCGGTTCGAGTTCGAGCGATTGTGCCCGGGCGCGATCCTGCCACTGTGGATTCTTGGCCGTCCAGTACACCATCTGCGACATCGTCATCGTCGAGGTGTCGTGGGCGGCCATCAGGACGAAGATCATGTGGTTGACCACGTCCTCGTCGGTGAATCTGTCGCCGTCCTCGCTCTCGGCGTGGCACAGCGCCGAGAACAGATCGGGGGTCTGCCGGGCGCGCTTCTCGGCGATGTTGGCGTAGAAGAACTCTTCGAGCACCTTGCGCGAACGCAGACCCTTCCACCAGCGCCCACCGGGTACGGGTTTGCGCACGAGGGCGGTGCCCGCCGCGACCGTCTCGATGAACGCCTTGTTCAGCTTGTCGGCCTCCTCGCGCGGTAGCTCGACACCCAGGAACACCTCAAGCGCCACGTCCAGGGTGAGCTGCTTGATCCAGCTGAACATCTCCACCCGGCCGGTCGGCAGCTGATGCACCTGGTCGGCGATCACCGGCTGCATCTCCTGCAGGTAGCCCTTGAGCGCGGTGGGCGTGAACGCCGCCTGCAGGATCCGGCGGTGGTGGCGGTGCTCGTCGAAGTCCATCAGCATGACGCCGCGATGGAAGAACGGGCCGATGAAGTAGCTCCACGCCGGACCGTTGGCGAACGCCTTGTCCTTGTTCATGAGGATCTCTTGCGCCCCGGCGGCCCCGGACACGTTGACGATCTTGAGGCCGAAGGCGTTCATGCCCGAGATCGGACCCATCTGCGCCACACGTTTGGCGGTCTTGGCGTAGGGGTCGCGGCGCGTGGAGAGCACCTCGATCACGCCCGGAATGTTCGAGCACGGGACCGATTTCAATCCGCTGCCGGCGGGTGCCTCGGCAAGGTAGCTGGTCATCTCGGGAACTCCTGATAAGGCGGGCTGCTATTTTCCGTTGTTGATCGGCCGGGGATCGACACCGGTCCGCTCCCAGGCCTCGACCGCCCACGGCGAGTACAGCTTGGCCACCGGCAGCCTGTTGATGACCGGATTCAGCGCCCTGATCAGCGCGGACATCCGGTCGAAGCGCTTCTGCATCCGGCCGTCCCAGTGCAGGTCGCACACATCGCGCATCTGCTGGGGCAGCGTACCGATGACGAGGGTGCGCAGGAGCGAGTTCATCGGAATCGAGGCCACCCGCCACACCGGCGCCGGCACCTGCTTGGGCCGCGGCAGTCCCTTACGCAGGTAACCGGTGGCGTACACGATGGTCTTGGTGGGCACGAAGCGGTCGAGCATCTCGTCCCAGTAGGCGAGGAACTCCTCGTAGGTCTGGGGCTCGGCGCGGTCGTTGACGCCGTACAGCGCGTACCAGCGCTTGCTCTCCTCGAACATCTGCGCCTTCTCGGCGTGGCTGAGGCGCCGGATGAAGGTGTCGGTGACGTAGATGACCTGGTCGACAAAGGTGGCGTGCGCCCAGTAGAACAGTTCCGGATTCATCGCGTGGTACGACGATCCGTCGCTGTCGATGGTGCCCTTGATGTTGCGATGGAAGTCGCGGACCTTGCGGCCCCAGCCGTGCGGATCGGCGCTGTAGACGGTGCTCATGATGGGCGGCACCGTACGCTCGGCACGTCCTTTGAAGTCGGAGAAGATCACCGAATGCTCTTCGACGCCCTTGGCGAGCTGTTCGATGCAGTTCTCGGTACCGGCAACACGCTGGAATCCCAGGATCTGCCGGTTGTCGCCGTAGTACTTCCACACCAGCGAGTTCGGCCCGAGCGGCTCGACCTGGTTCGCCACGGCGGTGGACACCGGCATCGGCCGCGCCTGGCGGACGCCTTCCTCGAAGGACGGGGCGGAGTCGTTCCGCGTGGCCGCATCCCCGGAGAGGACCGTATCGGGTGTGGTGCTGTCAGCGATGGTCACCGAGTTACTCCCAAGCCTCGAACTCTCCGCACCCCGAGCTGTTGGAATAGATCAGAGAGTTTGTTTCTTTGATGCTCAAGATAGCACGTGAGCAGCGGCACAACCAGCCCCGAATCCGTCCCAGCGGTGTGCGGACGCGGAGTCGACCGCATGCCGGGCGTCCTGGTACAACCCACAGGTGCAACCGTCATCTCGCCGCGGGCCCGGCAGGCGCTCCAGGTCTGCCGCAGCGGTCCTGGCGACCGCGATTCTGGCCACCGCTGCGGCGACGTCGACCGCGCCGGCAGTCGCAAACCCGGCAGACCCGTTCCGACCCCTCCTTCACTACACGCCGAAGCGGAACTGGATGAACGATCCGAACGGACTCGTCTACCGGGACGGGCAGTATCACCTTTTCTACCAACACAATCCGTCAGGGCCGGGCTGGGCGAACATGAGTTGGGGGCATGCGGTCAGCCCCGATCTGCGCACCTGGCGCGAACTTCCGGTCGCCATCGGTGGCGACCGTGACGCCCAGATCTACTCGGGCTCAGCCGTGGTCGACCACCACAACACCTCCGGCTTCGGTACCGCCGACAACCCGCCGATGGTGGCGATCTACACCGCCAAGTACCGGAGCGGGCGCCAGACCCAGTCGCTGGCCTACAGCACCGACGGCGCAGCGACGTGGAGCAAGTTCCGCGGCAACCCGGTCGTGGACCGCCGGTCCACGAACTTCCGCGATCCCAAGGTGTTCTGGTACGACGACGGCCCGTCGAAACGCTATTGGGTGATGGTGGCCGTCGAAGCACTCGACCGTAAGGTGGTGCTGTATCGCTCTGACGACCTGAAGAAGTGGCGCCCGCTCAGCGAGTTCGGCCCCCGGGGCGACTACCGCGGCATCTGGGAGTGCCCCGACCTGTTCCCGCTGCCGGTGGACGGCAATCCGGATCGAGTCAAGTGGGTTCTGGTGGTCAGCCACAACCCGGCGACCGTCGACGTACTCCCACCCGCCGCGGACGTATCGCCGAAACTGCTCAAGGGCACCGGCACCCGCTATTTCGTCGGAGATTTCGACGGCGAGCGATTCACCGCCGACGGCCCACCGGAGTTCGTCGACGAGGGCCGAGACTTCTACGCCGGCGTCACCTTCAATGACGCCCCGGCCGGCAAACGGATCATGCTGGGGTGGATGAGCAACTGGCTCTACGCTCAGCAAACGCCGACCGGCCGGTGGCGCGGAGCGATGACCCTGCCGCGTGAGCTGAGACTGCGTACCGTCCACGGGAAACCCGCACTGGTCTCCCGCGTCACTGGTCCACTCGCCACCGGAGGACGAAAGACATACTCCCGCAACGGCATCACCGTCGGACGCGGCGGCATGAGGCTTCCGGTCCGCGCCCGCACCTACCGCGTCCACGCCGAGTTCACCCACCGATCGGCGAAAAGTTTCGGCGTCACCGTGCGTCGCTCGGCCGACGGCACCGAACGCACCCGGATCAGCTATGACGTCGCCACCGGCACCCTGTCGGTGGACCGCACACGCTCGGGAAACATCCTGTTCGGCCCCCTGTTCCCGTCCGTGGAGTCGGTGCGGGTACCGCTCCGCGCAGGTGCCCTCGATCTCGACGTCTACGTCGACACCACGTCGGTGGAGGTGTTCGCACAGCGCGGCACACACGCCATCACCGACCTCGTGTTCCCGAACCCGTCGAGCACCGCGATCTCGGTGGATTCCGACGGTGGCCGGACCCACCTACGCACTCTCACCGTCACCACCATGGACTGACAGTTCGGGTTCATCGGTCGGCTGGCGGCCGGTTCAATGAGCCGAACCGAGGGCCTCCTCGAAATGCGCGAACAACAGAGTAGACGAGAAGTGATGATCGTTCATCGCCGATCTATCAGCGGTCCGGCTGGTTCTCGACGACTGCCACACCGATCTCGACGGTCAGCCCTCCAGGAGAGTCGTGCGGTACGAGGCGGCGAAACGGTCGACGGCAGTGGCGTCGAGGGCGCGGCGGTCGCCGCGGAAGCCAAGGAACAGTTCGCGGCCAAGTCCCGCCACGCCGAGGGCG
>NZ_JAGQTN010000173.1 GCF_020438995.1 Gordonia sp. (in: high G+C Gram-positive bacteria) | reverse complement strand
GTGGCGGCGACCGATCCGAGTTCGAGCCGCGCACCGGCCTCGACGACCACGCGGATACGGATTTCATCACCGCCCAGAGGTGTTGCGGCCGTGGAGATCAAGTGCAGCCGCGCCGGACCGGTACGACGCACGGCGAGCCCACCGGTGGCCGCGGTGTGGATCGACGCATCCGAGCGGGCGACGACCGTGACATCAGTGAACATCAACCGGGGATGCCGCGTATTCGGCGAGTTGGGTGCGCACCCACGCCAGCACCTCGCTCGCCGACGGATCGTCGGTCAGGGAGATCAGCGCCGTCGGGCGACCCTGGCGTACCTTCGCCGAATCCCGGCGCATCACATCGAGATCGGCGTTGACGCGCTCGGCGAGGTCGGTCTTGTTGACCACCAACAGGTCCGAGAACGTGACGCCCGGACCGCCCTTGCGCGGCACCTTGTCGCCGCCGGCGACGTCGATGACGAAGATCTGCACGTCGATCAGTCCGGTCGAGAATGTCGCGGTCAGGTTGTCGCCGCCGGATTCCACCAGGATCAGATCGAGCGGCGGGTTCGCGGCGATCAGGTCGTCGATGGCGTCGAGGTTGGCGGTGATGTCGTCGCGGATCGCGGTGTGCGGGCAGCCGCCGGTCTGCACGGCGGTGATGCGCTCGTCGGGCAGCACGGCGTGCCGGCGCAGGAAGTCGGCGTCCTCGGTGGTGTAGATATCGTTGGTCACCACCGCCAGCGACAGTTCGTCACGCAGCTCCCGGCACAGCGCGGCCACCAGCGCGGTCTTGCCCGACCCGACGGGTCCGCCCACGCCGATACGCAGCGCCTCGCCCGGTTCGCGATGGCGGCGGGGCCGATCCTGGTCGTGGCTGTGCGGCTCACCGTCGATCAGATGGGGTGGCATGGGTTCTCGCTCCTTGTCGATAGTGCGGCGTGAATAGTGCGGCGGTGGTCACGACATGAAAAGGGGCATCTCGCGACGGGCATGCCGTTCGGCGTAGAGGTCGAAGATCGGGTCGGACAGGTCGGCGAGTCCGGTGGTCGCCTCCTCGGCGACCTGCTCGCACAACGGGGACAGTTCGGCGATCGTGACGGCGACGTCGGCGGGATCGAGCGCCAGCAGGCGCTGGCCCGCGGTGGCCGAACCGCTCATCGTCGTGTACACCAGCACCAGCGCCGTCTGCTGCGGTGAGAGTCCCGCCACCACACCCACCGATCCACTGATCACCGGGAGATGACTCACCGGACTGTGTTCGTGCCAATCATGTTGCGGATACAGCCTTTTGGCCAGCCGCACCATTCCCCTGCCCTGAGAGTACGAGGCCTGCCGGGCGGCGCCCGACGGGGTTCTGGCATCCATTTCGCGTTGGGCGCGTTGAACACTCAGCTTGCCGCCCGCAACCTGAGCAGCTACCGACGCCGCCACTAGCGCGGCCGTTTCGACACGCCGGCGCAGGAAATCAGCCAGGGTGACCACCGAGCGCACATCACCGTCGGCAACTGCCTGCTCGATGCCGCCGGAATGCACGTGACCACCCACCGGCAGCCGGGAATCAGCCAGGCTCAACATCATTGCCAATGGCGCCTGGCCGATCCCGGAAAGCCCTATTGGAACAGCCTTCATCAGAACAAGAAGTACCGTTGCGCCATCGGCAGTTCGGCCACCGGTTCGGCCTCCCACACCTCGCCGTCCACCCGAACGGTGAAGGTGTCCGGGTCGACCTCGATGCGCGGGCAGGCATCGTTGCCGGGCATGTCCGCCTTGCCGACCTTGCGAGTGTTCTTGACCGGCACCAGCTTCCGGTCCACCCCGATTCGGCCGGCGAGATCGGCAGGCGCACCGGGAGCGACGAAACTGATCGACGTTGCGGCCGCCGCCTTGGGTGCGGCGCCGAACATCGGGCGAGGCAGCACCGGCTGCGGGGTGGGAATCGACGCGTTCGCATCCCCCATCGCCGCCCAGGCGATCGCCCCGCCCTTGATCACCAGATCCGGGCGCACCCCGAAGAACGCCGGATCCCACAGCACCAGGTCGGCGAGCTTGCCTTCCTCGACCGAACCGATCTCGTTGTCGAAGCCGTGCGCCACCGCCGGGCAGATCGTGTACTTGGCGACGTACCGCTGGGCACGCACGTTGTCGGCCCGGCCATCGCCGGGCAGCGAACCGCGCTTGACCTTCATCACGTGCGCAGTCTGCCAAGTGCGCAGTACCACCTCACCGATCCGGCCCATCGCCTGCGAATCCGAGCCGATCATCGAGATCGCCCCCAGATCGTGCAGCAGATCCTCGGCCGCGATCGTCGACGGCCGGATACGACTCTCGGCGAACGCCAGATCCTCGGGAACGGTCGGATTGAGGTGATGGCACACCATCAGCATGTCGAGATGCTCGTCGAGGGTGTTGACGGTGTGCGGCCGGGTCGGATTGGTGGAGGAGGGCAGCACATTGGGGTAGGCGGCGACGGTGATGATGTCGGGTGCGTGGCCGCCACCCGCGCCTTCGGTGTGGTAGGCGTGGATGCCGCGTCCGGCAATCGCCCCGAGCGTGGCCTCCACGAACCCGGCCTCGTTGAGGGTGTCCGAGTGCAGGGCCACCTGAACACCGGTCTCGTCGGCCACTCGCAGGCAGGCATCGATCGCGGCCGGGGTCGAGCCCCAGTCCTCGTGCAGTTTGAAACCCGAAGCACCGGCGCGGATCTGCTCGTGCATAGCCGCGGCGCTGACGGTGTTGCCTTTGCCGAGCAACGCGATGTTCATCGGCCAGTGGTCGGTCGCGGCCAGGATCGACGCCAGATGCCAGGCGCCGGGGGTGACGGTGGTGGCCTTGCTGCCCTCGGCCGGTCCGGTGCCACCGCCGATCAATGTGGTGATCCCGTTGCCGAGCGCCTCGTCCATGATCTGTGGGCAGATGAAGTGCACATGGCAGTCGATGGCTCCGGCGGTGATGATCTTGCCGTTGCCGGCGATCACCTCGGTCGACGGTCCGATGACCAGCTTCGGATGCACCCCCGTCATCGTGTCGGGATTGCCTGCCTTGCCCAGTGCGACGATCCGTCCGTTCCGGATACCCAGGTCGGCCTTGATGATTCCCCAGTGGTCGAGCACCACCACGCCGGTGATGACGGTGTCGGGGGCGCCGTCGGCGCGCGTGGCGCGGCTCTGCCCCATGGACTCGCGGATCACCTTGCCGCCACCGAACACCGCTTCCTCACCGGCCAGTCCCGGGCCACCGGAGCGGTCCTCGGTGACCTCGATCAGCAGGTCGGTGTCGGCGAGCCTGATCCGGTCGCCGGTGGTGGGCCCGAACAGTTGCGCGTACCGGTCGCGTCCGAGAAGTGCCATGTCAGATCTCCTCGGGGGTATCGGGGCCGGTGGCGTCGAGCTTGCCGGGGGCGTCGAGCGAGATGCCGTACACCTCGCGGGTGCCGCCGAGCGGGACCAGCGTCACCGTCATCTCGATGCCCGGTTCGAATCGCACCGCGGTGCCGGCGGGAATGTCGAGCCTGCGGCCATAGGCGGCGGTCCGGTCGAAGCTGAGCGCACCGTTGGCCTGGGGGAAGTGGACGTGACTGCCGACCTGAACGGGTCGGTCGCCGGTATTGGTCACGACGAGCGTCACCGGTTCGGCGCCGACGTTCAGCTCGATGTCGCCGTCCTCCGCGATCACCTCGCCCGGAACCCGCGCCGATCCCGGTCCGGGGTCGATCGGATTGTGCACGGTGACGAGCTTCGTTCCGTCAGGGAAAGTGGCCTCCACCTGTACGTCGTGCAGCATCTCGGCGATGCCGTCGAGGACGTCGTCGCGGGTCAGCACCTCCCGGCCCGAGGTCATCAGCTCGGCCACCGACCGGCCGTCACGCGCGCCTTCGAGGACATGCTCGGTGACCAGCGCCACGGCCTCGGGGTGGTTGAGTTTGAGTCCGCGGGCCTGCCGTCGCCGGGCCACGTCCGCGGCGTACGAGACCAGTAGCCGTTCTTGCTCATGCGGCGACAGGCGCACGGCGTCATCTCCTCAGCATCGTCGGTTCAGGATCAATTCTGGTCATCCTGCCACGGAGTGAGTCGCGTGGCTCGGTGAGCAGATCAGTCCGCGAGCGCTCCTCCGCCGGCCCGCAGGGACTCCAGCGCGACCTCGGTCACCGACGGCGCGATCGCAGCGACCTCGTCGTAAGTGAAGGCACCCGCGGCGATACCCCTCCCGATGACCAGCGACAACGACATCGCGGTCGCCGGTTCGTCGGCGACGTCCCCACCGGATCTCTCGAAGTAGGCCTGCAGCCGCGCCGCCGCGCCGGCCATGGCGCCGCGGAAGAATCCGGTGACGGCGAGCCATCGGGTCACCAGATGACCGGGATGCATGTCCCAGCCCTGATAAATGCCACGTTCGAGCGAACGGACGACCAGCGCATGGTGCCGTCGCAGCGCCGCCGCGACGTTGTCCGGCGAGCCGGTGGGTAGCACCTGGGTCGACCCGTCGCTGACCCACACGCCGGTCTGCGCGGCCGCGGCCTGCATAACGGCCTTGGCGTGGTCGGCGACGGGGTGTGCCAGCGACTGCTGTGCCGACACGACGCCGCAGGCGGCACTGTAGTCGTAGGTGCCGTAGTGCAACCCGGACAACCGCGGCCGGCCGCGATGTATCGCCTGCGCCAGCGTCGCAGTCCCGTCCGGACCGAGGACCGCCTGCGGTATCTCGATCTGCAGTTCGAACCGCAATGCACCCTCGTCGAGCCCGTGTACCCGTTCGAACTCCTCGCACAGGACGTTCACCGCGTCGACCTGCCGGACATCGCGCAGCTTGGGGACCGTGAAGACGAATCCGGCGGGAACACCGCCTGCGGCGTCGAGCACCAGTTCCAGCGTTCGCAGGCCGCGGGGCCGTTCGGCGGCGCCGAGCCCCTTGGCCCGGACACCGAGGCTGCGCGGCGCGTGCGGACGATCGGCCGACCATTCCCGCAGTGTGCGGCCCGCGGCGCGCGCGTGGGCGTCCTCGACATCGTCGGGGCGCCATCCGTAGCCGTCCTCGAGATCGATGCGCAGGTCTTCGATCGGGTTGGTCCGCAACCTTTCCAGCACGATCGAGATCGTGTGCTCGTCACCGATCTCTCCGAGAACAGCCGCGGTGTCCGTGGCCAGCGCGAGCGCCCGTTCTCCCCATTCGCGGGGTGTGCCGGCGTTCGAGTCCGCAGCACTGACGTACACGGTGTGCGCCGGCTGACCCACAGGATCGTCACCGGGGTAGAGCGCCGCCAGATCGGCGTCGACCGGCGTGAGGAGTTGATCGATGCGCCCACGCACGGCCGGAGCGAGTGTGCGCGGGGTGTCGCCGGCGCTCACTCACCGCCGTTCGTCGGCAGTTCGATATTTTGCAGACGCACCTGCGACCGGGCCAATGCCCTGCCGTCCGCATCGGTGAACTCGACCGCCCACAGCTGCTGGCGCCGTCCGCGGTGCAGCGGGCTGGTGCGGATGGTGATGGTGCCCGAGCGCACGGACCGGAGAAAGTCGGTGCTGTTGTTGACGCCGACCGCGGTACCGCCGATGCCGGTCTGGTGAAGCCAGTAGGCACCGCTGACACTGGCCGCCGACTCGGCGACCGCGCAGTACACGCCGCCGTGGACGATCCCGAACGGCTGATGATGCTTGGCGGACACCTCCAGGGTGGCGGTGAGACCGTCGACGTCGATCGCGGTGATCTGCTGGCCGATCTGCGCGTCGAAACCGGCATTGGCAGCCGGATTGTTCAGGATGTCCTCAACATTGAGTTCGCTCATGGTCCAAGGTTGTCACGGCCTCCGGGCGCTGTCATCACGAGGCCGGTCCGGCCGTTCATCAGTACAGCGCCTTCCTACTGTGACGGACATCACCCGGATTCCACCGGCGCCGGTCACACGCCGCCGACGACGAAGGTGAGTTGTACGCGGCGTGAACGAAATCCACCCTGGAGGAACCGAAAGGCCCTACCTCTCGTTGGAGAGGTAGGGCCTTTCGTGACGTGGACCGGGGGTCTCTGCAGCCCTCAGGACTCTCGCGCGGTCCGACGTTGCACTTAATGTAGGCTACCCTTACCGATGTTGTCAAGCTCATGATCACAATCCACGAAAGGGGCACCTGACCAGCAACGACACCACGCCGAGCCAGTCCCGCAGCCCACACAGCGGTAGCCGTCCACCAGGCGGCCGCCGGATACAGAACAGAGCATCAGGGGAGGAACGCAGTAAGATGAGAAAGATGAACGGTTTGGGTGACTTGGAGCGCGCGGTGATGGATACCCTGTGGGGTAGCCCGCAGCCGCAGACTGTTCGTCAGGTCCACGCATCCCTGTCACGAAACCGCTCCCTCGCCTACACCACGGTGATGACCGTCCTACAGCGCCTGGCCAAGAAGAACCTCGTCACCCAGATCCGCGACGACCGTGCGCACAAGTACGTGCCCACCCATCCGCGCGAAGACCTCGTCGCCAGCCTCATGGTCGACGCGCTCAGTGAGGCCGATGCCCCCGGATCCCGGCATGCGGCACTGGTGTCGTTCGTCGGCCGCGTCGGCGCCGAGGAGGCCGCCGCGCTGCGCGACGCACTCGATGCGCTCGAAGCCGCACGAGATCACGATCGCGCAGGCTAGATTTGTGCACACGGACGACTCGGTGACATAACTGACGTGACCGACCGGCCGTGGCCTTACGGCAAGTGAGCCATTCGGCACACAGGCTTTTCGGCGCACCAGCCCTCCCCGTACACAGCTCAAGGATGACCCGATGACCGCCCTGATCTTCGGTGTCGTGACCGTGATCCTGATCTGGCCCGCAGCGGAGTTGTTATCCCGCGCACGCTGGCAGATCAGAGCACCGCGGGCCGCGATGACTCTGTGGCAGGCAATTGCACTGGCCGGGGTACTTTCCGCGTTCAGTTGCGGCCTCGCCATCGCGTCCAATCTTCTCGAGCCCGGGGCCGACGGCGCCCCCACCACCAACCCGGTCCAGGAGATTGACCGAATCGGCCTGCCGTTGTGGCTGGTGTCCGTCACGGTCCTCGCCATCACCCTGATCATCGGCGTCCGGCTGTTCTACACCACCATTCGCGTCGGAGTACGGACCCGCGCCCGGCGGGCCGCGCACCGGCACCTCATCGACCTCCTCGACCGGTGCGACCATTCATCGGAGAATTCCCTGTTCGCCCGGGATGTCCGCATGATCGACGTCGACACTCCCCTGGCCTATTGTCTGCCCGGGCTACGCCAGCGGGTCGTCATCAGCGAAGGCGTGGTCGCCCGGCTGTCGGAGGACGAGCTGCGCGCGGTGCTCGCCCACGAACGTGCTCACCTGCGCGCACGGCACGATCTGGTCCTCGAGGCGTTCATCGCACTCCACGAGGCCTTCCCACGCTTCGTCCGGAGCAAATCGGCGTTGGGCGCGGTCGAACTGCTGGTGGAAGCGCTTGCCGACGATCAGGCCGTCGCCGCCACCACCCCCACCACCCTCGGCCGGGCGCTCGTCGCCTGCGCCGATGCGGTCGCGCCGCGGGGAGCGATGGCCGTCGGCGGTCCGACGACCCTGACACGCGTTCACCGGTTGCGTGATCCGCGGTCGCCGCGGTGGGTTTCCGCAGCGGCCTACACCACGGCCGCGGCCATCCTTGTCGTCCCGACGCTCGCCGTCGCGATTCCCTGGCTCACGGAGTTGTCCCGACTGTTTGCCGCGTCCTGAGTGGTCCGCGACACCCCGGATAGGTTGAACCCATAGGATTGTGGCTATGACCACTCCTGAAACCGCTGCCGGCCCCGACTCCTCCGCGCCACTGGCGCAGATCGGTGTCACCGGGCTGGCCGTCATGGGCTCCAACATTGCCCGGAACTTCGCCCGGAACGGCTACACTGTCGCGCTGCACAACCGCAGCGTCGCCAAGACCGACGCACTGCTCGCCGAGCACGGGCACGAGGGCAACTTCATCCGCAGCGAGTCCGTCGAGGAGTTCGTCGCCGCACTCGAACGCCCCCGGCGTGCGCTGATCATGGTGCAGGCCGGAGCCGCGACCGACGCCGTCATCGAAAGCCTCGCCGACGCGATGGAGCCCGGCGATGTCATCATCGACGGCGGCAACGCGCTCTACACCGACACCATCCGGCGTGAGAAGGCGCTCGCCGAGCGCGGTCTGCACTTCGTCGGCGCCGGCATCTCCGGCGGCGAGGAGGGTGCTCTCAACGGACCTGCCATCATGCCCGGCGGCCCGGCCGAGTCGTACAAGTCCCTGGGCCCGTTGCTGGAGTCGGTGGCCGCCCATGTCGACGGTGTGCCGTGCTGTACCCATATCGGCCCCGACGGCAGTGGACACTTCGTCAAGATGGTGCACAACGGCATCGAGTACGCCGACATGCAGCTCATCGGAGAGGCCTACGACCTGCTGCGGCGGGTCCTGGATCTGCCCACCGCCGAGATCGCCGAGGTCTTCGCACGCTGGAACACCGGCGCCCTCGAAAGCTACCTCGTGGAGATCACCGCCGAGGTGCTGGCGCAGGTCGACGCCGAGACCGGCAAGCCACTGGTGGACGTCATCGTCGACGAGGCCGGCCAGAAGGGCACCGGCCGCTGGACCGTCAAGTCCGCACTCGACCTCGGCATCCCTACCACCGGCATCGCCGAGGCCGTCTTCGCCCGGGCGCTGTCGAGCTCCACCGACCAGCGCAAGGCTGCCGCTGGTCTGTCGGCGGGCACCCTCGCCGCCGCGCCCACCGACAAGGACACCTTCATCGACGACATCCACGCCGCGCTGTACGCGTCCAAGGTCGTCGCCTACGCACAGGGCTTCGATCAGATCGCCGCGGGCAGCAAGGAATACGGCTGGGACGTCGACCCCGGCGCGCTGGCCACCATCTGGCGCGGCGGCTGCATCATCCGGGCCCAGTTCCTCAACCGCATCCGCGAGGCCTATGCGGAGAACCCGCAGCTGCCGAGCCTGTTGCTGGCCCCGTACTTCCGCGAGGCCGTCGAAGCCGGCGTTGACAGCTGGCGCCGGGTGGTGGCCACCGCCGCGGCAACGGGCATCCCCGTGCCCGCGTTCGGTTCGTCGCTGTCCTACTACGACGCCCTGCGCAGCGAGCGTCTGCCCGCCGCCCTCACCCAGGGTCTGCGCGACTACTTCGGTGCACACACCTACCGCCGGACCGACAAGGAGGGCTCTTTCCACACCCTGTGGGGCGGCGACCGTTCGGAAGTCACCGCCTAGTCGGTATCGCCGACCGCGTCGGCCTTCTGCGAGAATCGATCTGCATCGAATGCGTGGAATCGCCGACACCGAAGACTGCGCCGGAACACCTTAAATTACCGGCGAGTAGCATTGTCGTGTCAGTTCCGCTCCACCCACCGCCGCGTTCGGGTGCTGTTTCGGCCCGGCGTGGTGACATCGAAGAAAGGCAGCCATGTCCGACCGGATCAACGTCCACGGCTTGCAGGTCGAACCCGTCCTGTATGACTTCATCAACAACGAGGCGTTGCCGGGCAGCGGCGTAGACCAGGAGGCGTTCTGGTCGGGTGCCGCGGGCGTGATCAACGATCTGGCTCCCCGCAACCGCGAGCTGCTCGCCATCCGCGACGACCTGCAGGCCAAGATCGACCAGTGGCACCGCGATCACCCCGGCGCAGTCGACTTCCCCGCCTACAAGGCGTTTCTGACCGAGATCGGCTATCTCGTCGATGTTCCCGAGGACTTCCAGATCTCGACATCGGGCGTCGACTCGGAGATCGCCGAGACCGCCGGGCCGCAGCTCGTGGTGCCCATCCTCAACGCGCGCTTCGCCCTCAACGCCGCCAACGCGCGCTGGGGCTCGCTCTACGACGCGCTGTACGGCACCGACGTCATCCCCGAGACGGACGGTGCGGAGAAGGTCGGCGCATACAACAAGGTCCGCGGCGACAAGGTCATCGCCTACGCCAAGAACTTCCTGGACCAGGCCGTTCCGCTCGAGTCGGGCAGCTACGCCGACGTGACCGGTCTCGCGATCGTCGACGGCGCGCTGCAGGTCAGCCGCGGTGACGCGGTGACCGCACTCGCCAACCCGGCGGCGTTCTCCGGGTTCCGCGGCGAAGCCGCCAACCCCACCTCGGTGCTGCTGCGCAACAACGGCCTGTACATCGACATCGAGATCGATCCGTCGTCGCCGATCGGCCAGACCGATCCCGCGGGCATCAAGGACGTGGTCCTGGAGTCGGCGATCACCACGATCATGGACTTCGAGGACTCGGTCGCCGCCGTCGACGCCGACGACAAGGTGGTCGGCTACCGCAACTGGCTCGGCCTCAACCGAGGGGACCTCGCTGAGGAGGTCAGCAAGGGTGGCAAGTCGTTCACCCGCGTGCTGGCCGACAACCGCGAGTACACGGCGCCCGACGGGTCGACCTTCGACCTGCACGGCCGGTCGCTGCTGTTCGTCCGCAACGTCGGTCACCTGATGACCAACCCGGCGATCCTCGACGCCGACGGCAACGAGGTTCCCGAGGGTATCCAGGACGCGCTGTTCACCTCGCTGATCGGCAAGCACGGATTGTCGGCGGAGGGCAAGCAGAACTCGCGCACGGGGTCGATCTACATCGTCAAGCCCAAGATGCACGGACCCGACGAGGTGGCGTTCACCGCGCAGTTGTTCGGTCGCGTCGAGGGTGTTCTCGGGCTGCCCGAGAACACCCTCAAGGTCGGCATCATGGACGAGGAACGCCGCACCACGGTCAATCTCAAGGCAGCCATCAAGGCCGCCGAGAGCCGCGTCGTGTTCATCAACACCGGCTTCCTCGACCGCACCGGCGACGAGATCCACACCTCCATGGAGGCGGGTGCGGTGATCCGCAAGGGCGAGATGAAGCAGCAGAAGTGGATCAATGCCTACGAGGACTTCAACGTCGACACCGGCCTGCACGCCGGCCTGCAGCACAAGGCGCAGATCGGCAAGGGTATGTGGGCGATGACCGACCTCATGGCGCAGATGGTCGAGACCAAGATCGGTCAGCCGCGCGCAGGCGCCACCACCGCCTGGGTGCCCTCGCCCACCGCCGCCACGCTGCACGCCATGCACTACCACCAGGTGGACGTGTTCGAGGTCCAGAACGAGATCGCCAAGCGTGATCCGGCATCGGTCGACGACATCCTCACTATTCCCCTGGCACCGAGCACCGACTGGTCGGACGAGGAGAAGAAGGAAGAGCTCGACAACAACTGCCAGTCGATCCTGGGCTACGTCGTCCGCTGGATCGACCACGGCGTCGGCTGCTCCAAGGTCCCCGACATCCACGACGTCGCGCTCATGGAGGACCGCGCCACCCTGCGCATCTCCAGCCAGCTGCTGGCCAACTGGCTCCGCCACGACATCGTGACCGCCGACGACGTGGTCGCCGCGCTCGAACGGATGGCTCCCGTCGTCGACCGGCAGAACGCCGACGACCCCGACTACCGGCCGATGGCACCGGACTTCGCGTCGAATATCGCCTTCCAGGCGGCCAAGGAGCTTATCCTCGAAGGCGCGAAGCAACCCAGTGGCTACACCGAGCCGATCCTGCATCGCAAGCGCCGGGAGTACAAGGCCGCCCAGGCTTGAATCCTGAACCATGACCGGCCGGCGACGTACGACCGACCGGTCATGAGCGTCAAGCAGTCATGAACCGGCCGGGCCGCCACCTTCTCGATTCGAGATCGTGGCGGCCCGGTTGTATGTCGGCCGACCCACCGCGCATGGCTGTTCGGGTGTTCCCTTGTTGGACGAGACGCGAAAGGCTCCAGGAGTGGCACAGCACCGGAGAAGCGGTGGCGGTCGGGCGCCACAGGGTCGTGGCGTCAGCCGTGGTCTGCTGTTCGGCATCATGTCGGTGATGATCGTGATCGCCATGGTCGCCGCCTGGCAGCACTTCGCGAACAAGTCGGATACCGAAGGCGACAACGCCGCGCGTTCGTGTGTGGAGGGCAACCTACCTGTCCCGATCGTCGCCGACCCCGATCTCGTCGGGGTGCTGACAAAGGTCGCCGCCGCGTTCACCGATACCAATCCCGTGATCAGGGATCACTGCATCAACGTGCACGTTCGCGCCGGGGACGCCAAGATCACTCTCGAAGGCTTGACAGGCACCTGGGACACGGCGTCGATGGGCGCCCGCCCTGCGGCCTGGATACCCCAATCGACCATCTGGTCCGCGGAACTGGCGACCGTGCGGCCGGAGGCTATCGAAGGCACCCCGACCTCCCTCGTAACCACCCCCGTGGTGCTGGCAGTTCATCCCCGGCTCGGGGTGAAGGTCGACAACAAGCTCCAGTGGAGTCAGTTGCCCACCATGCAGTCGACCGACGGGAGCCTGGCGGCATGGGGGCTGCCGGGTATCGGTTCGCTGCGGATGGCGATGCCACGCGGCTCGCAATCGGACGCGACAAGTCTGGCGGCACAGGCCGTCGCGTCGGCACTGACCCGTTCCGCCGGACCGCTGACCGCCGCCGACGCGGCACTGCCCCGGGTCGCGTCGGTGGTGAACGCCCTCATCAACGGTGCGCCCGAAAGTCAGGACGGCACGGCGTCGGCAGCCGTCAGGGCCATCGGCCCCGACATCGCCACCGCACCGATCAGGGCTGTCCCCATCACCGAGCAGAAGCTGTACCAACTGACCAAGGACGACAAGAGCGCCAAGGTGATGGCGATCGTGCCGGGCGGTCCCACCCCCATCGCGGACTACCCGCTGATCCGGCTCGCCGCGAATCTG
>NZ_JAGQTN010000172.1 GCF_020438995.1 Gordonia sp. (in: high G+C Gram-positive bacteria) | reverse complement strand
TGCGCCTGTACCTGCGCGCCCGGAACGGCCGAACAGATCGCCGACCGGGCCGGTGCGATCATCGTCGGCACGCCGATCTCGGTGCGCGAGGACGCGACGGGTTCGCGCAGCGTGGTGCGCGTCTCCCGCAGCTACAAGCGTCGTATGCCCCAGACCATCACCATCGTCAGCGCCTCACCTGCCGGTGCCTGCGGGATCACCCTGACCAAGGGACAGACGCAGACCATCGTGCTCGGCTGGCCCGGGGGTGGCGTCACCACCAAAGCCGGCGAGTGGGGAGCGTCGCTGTGCGACAACATGACGGCCGACACCTCGGCTCTCATCGCCCGCGCGGGTCCGGCGTTCTCGCCGATCAAGACCAGCGGCACCAGGCCCGCCGGAGATCCGGGATCGAGTAGCAGCAGTAGGAGCTACATCGGTATCGGTGTGGCGGCAGGAGTCGGGCTGTTGCTCGCCGGTGGCACCGCCCTCGTACTGATGCGGCGCCCCGGCTGAGTCCTAGGCGCTGCCGTTGAAGAGGCTGGTCACCGAACCGTTCTCGAACACTTCCTGGATCGTCTGCGCCAGCAGCGGGGCGATCGACAGGACCGTCAGGTTCTCGAACCGCTTGTCCTCGGGGATCGGCAGCGTGTCGGTGGCGATGACCTCCTTGGCGCCGCAGGTGGCCAGCCGCTCAGCCGCCGGATGCGAGAACACGCCGTGGGTGGTGGCGATGATGACATCGCCGGCCCCGGCCTCCTTGAGCACACGCACCGCGCCGGCAATGGTGCCGCCGGTGTCGATCATGTCGTCGATCAGCACGCAGGTCTTACCTGACACGTCGCCGACGACACGGTTCGCCTTGATCTGGTTGGGTACGTCGGGGTCGCGGGTCTTGTGCACGAATGCCATCGGCGCGCCGTTGAGTGCGTCGGCCCACTTCTCGCCGACCTTCACGCGGCCGGCGTCGGGTGAGACGACGCAGATGTTGTCGGTGCCGTAGTGCTCACGGACATAGCCCGCGAGCTGACCGAGGGCATGCATGTGGTCGACGGGACCGTCGAAGAAGCCCTGGATCTGGTCGGTGTGCAGATCGACGGTGATGATGCGGTCGGCGCCCGCGGTCTTCAACAGGTCGGCGATGAGGCGGGCCGAGATGGGTTCACGGCCGCGGTGCTTCTTGTCCTGACGGGCGTACGGGTAGAACGGCAGGATCACGCTGATGCGCTTGGCCGATCCGCGCTTGAGTGCGTCGATCATGATCAGCGCCTCCATCACCCACTGGTTGAGGGGGTTGGGGCAGCTCTGCAGAACGAAGGCGTCCGATCCGCGCACCGACTCCTCGAACCGGACGAAGATCTCACCGTTGGCGAAGTCCGTCGCGGTCTGCGGCGTGATCTTCACGCCGAGCTCGTCGGAGACGGCCTGGGCGAGTTCGGGGTGGGCACGGCCAGAGAACAGCATCAGGTTCTTCTGGTTGTCAGTCGTCCAGGACATCGAATCTCTTCTACTCGGGGCTGTCGGGGTGCGTGGGGGCTGTCGTGCCGGGTCAGGCGTCGGTGCTTGTGGAATTGTCGGACTCTGCGTCGTCGCCGGTGCGGTGCAGGGCGTCGAGGGCGGCCTTCGCTGCGGCAGTTCCCGGGCGCTTGCGCGGCACCCAATCCTCGATGATGCGCTGTGACCCGGCCGACACCGCAAGCGCCCCCGGCGGAACGTCTTCCCGCAGGACCGTTCCGGCACCGGTGTAGACGCCGTCACCGATCTGAACAGGGGCGACAAACATATTGTCAGAACCCGTGCGGCAGTGGGAGCCGATCACCGTTTTGTGCTTGTTCACACCGTCGTAGTTGACGAACACGCTCGCCGCGCCGATGTTCGTGTGGTCGCCGATCTCTGCGTCGCCGACGTACGACAGGTGCGGAACCTTGGTGTTGTCGCCGATCCGGGCGTTCTTGGTCTCCACGAACGCGCCGATCTTGCCGGATTCTCCAAGTTGCGTGCCGGGACGCAGGTACGCGAACGGCCCGACGGTGGCGCCGTCGCCGATCACCGCCTCGCTGCCGTGGGTGCGGATCACCTGCGCGCCGCTGCCGACCGTGACGTCGGTGAGGGTGGTGTCGGGGCCGACGACGGCGTCCTCGGCGATAGTGGTGCGTCCGCGCAGCTGAGTGCCCGGTTCGATGGTGACGTCCGGCGCGATGGTGACGTCTACGTCGATCCAGGTACTCGGCGGGTCGACGACGGTGACCCCTTCGAGCTGGTGTGCGCGGATGATGCGGCGGTTCACTTCGGCGGCGAGATCGGACAGCTGGGCACGATCGTTGCAGCCGGCGACCAGGTACGGGTCGTCGACGATGTGCGCGCAAACGGTGCCGCCGGCTTTGCGGGCGATCGCGATGACGTCGGTGAGATAGAACTCGCCCTGGGCGTTGTCGGAGGACACCTTGGTCAACGCGTGACGCAGCAGGGTGGCGTCGAAGGCGTACACACCGGCGTTGACCTCGGTGATCCCGAGTTGCTTCTTCGATGCGTCCTTGTGTTCGACGATCGCCTTCACGGACTTGCCGGAGCGGACGATGCGCCCGTACCCGGCCGGGTCGTCGGCGATGAAGCTGGTCAGGGTGACGGCGGCGCCGCGACCTGCCATATGCGTACCGATGACGGCGTTGAGCGTGGCGGTATCGAGGAGCGGTACATCGGCCGCGGTGACGACGACGGTGCCGGTGAAGCCGGCGGGCAGGCCACCGAGCCCCACACTGGCAGCGTCCCCGGTGCCGCGGGGTTTGGGCTGCTCGACGATGGTGACGGGGATGCCGAGTTGTGCGGCGATCTCATCGACGGCGGCACTGACGCGTCTGCGCTTGTGCCCGACGACGGTCACCAGGTGCTTCGGGCTCAGCCCTGCCGCGCCGTGCAGGGCGTGACCGAGCAGGCTGCGCCCGGCGAGGGTGTGCAGGATCTTCGGGGTTTTCGACTTCATCCGGGTGCCCGCTCCGGCCGCGAGCACAATCACCGCGATGTCGGTCATGAGATTTCTCCGCTCGTCCCGGGCCCGGCGGCCCGTCTGTGAGTATCAAGCCCAAAGCCGGTGGCCAGGATAGGTGCCTGCACCTGATAAAACCAATATGACGGGAAGTTCGACCAAACGGATCACCAATGGAGGTACCTGTAGTGAGCACACAGAAGGTTGCGATCGTCACCGGATCGGCGCGCGGCATCGGCGCGGCGGTCGCGCGCAGGCTGGCAAGCGACGGGCTGGCGGTGGCCGTTCTCGACCTCAACGCCGACTCGTGCGCCGACACCGTGAAGTCGATCACCGATGCCGGCGGCAAGGCCATCGCCGTGGGAGCCGACGTATCCGACGCCGACTCGGTGGCCGCGGCCGTCGACACGGTCGTCACCGAACTGGGCGCCCCCACCGTCCTGATCAACAACGCCGGCATCATTCGCGACAACATGCTGTTCAAGATGAGCGTCGACGACTGGGACGCGGTCATGGCCGTGCACCTGCGTGGCGCGTTCAACATGTCCAAGGCCTGCCAGAAGCACATGGTCGACGCCGGCTGGGGCCGCATCGTCAACCTGTCGAGCACCTCGGCACTCGGAAACCGCGGCCAGGCCAACTACTCGGCCGCCAAGGCCGGCATGCAGGGCTTCACCAAGACCCTGGCCATCGAGCTCGGCAAGTTCGGCATCACCGCCAACGCCATCGCCCCCGGCTTCATCGCCACCGAGATGACCGCCGCCACCGCCGCACGCATGGGCGTGGAGTTCGAGGACTTCAAGAAGGCCAGCGCCGCCGCCATCCCGGTCGCCCGCGTCGGTGAGCCCGAGGACATCGCCCACACCGCCTCGTTCTTCGCCAGCGAAGGCGCCGGCTTCGTCTCCGGCCAGGTCATCTACGTCGCCGGCGGCCCGCGCGGCTGATCCCTCCCACGGTTCCCGCTCGCATGAGCTGTCGCCACGGTGAGCGGGAATCGAGTTGCGGCGCCGACGGCGTGCTGTGGCACAATCGTCAGCGCAGTAATCCCCCATGGTGTAATCGGCAACACTTCTGATTTTGGTTCAGGCATTCTAGGTTCGAGTCCTGGTGGGGGAGCAACCATAAGGCCAGTTCAGCGCCGGTTTTCAGGACAGCGTGTCGTTCCGGTGACGATATGGCACGCGAGGACCTCCGAAAATCGACCATGGCCAGGCACTCCAACAATCTGACGGGGGATTGTGCGTTAAGCGGCCAGAGTCAATCGGATGACAGCCAAGATCGCTTTTGTGATGATGGCGTCATGCGCAGACGACATCCACAGTCACGGTGAAGCGTCACTGTCCACGGTGCGATAGCGATCGAGTCCGCGGCAGCAAGCACACTGCCGGTGAAGTCACCACACGCGACTTTTACTGCGAAGCATGCCAGTTCGGCGAGGAGTGCAGCTCCGCTGCCGCCGATTACGTCACGTGGTGGCAGCGTTGGGAGCCCGACGACCCCGATCTACGCAACAACGAGTACGGGGTTCCTCCTCCTCGCCGCCGGGCGACCTGACTATGAGTCTCGACGAGCTGATCAGGGCGGTCTGTGCGGATCCGGCGGACGACGCCCCGCGCCTGGCCTATGCCGACACGGTGGCCGCCATCGACCCCGCGCGGGCCGAGTTGATCCGCATCCAGATCGAGCGGTTCCGCCGCGAGGAGGCGGTCGGTGCGCTCGTCCGCAACCCCGGCGAGCGCGAGCGCATCCTGCTGACGTGCCACGGTGCGACCTGGGCCCGCGAAGTGGCGCCATACACCCGGCCATGGGGAGGCACTGGCAATGTCTTCCCGGCCTGGGACTTCGATCGTGGATTCGTCGCCGCGGTCGGGGCCAGTGCCACGGTAGTCGCCGATAAGGACTGCCCGCTGCCGCGCCTGGCGCCGATCGAGCACCTCAGCCTGACAGGCCCCGGGCCCTACACCGCCGCGCTGACCGCGCCATGGCTGGCCCAGATCCGCTCACTGACGGCGACCCATCTGGAACTGGGTGACGACGACGCCATCGCCCTCGCCCAGCGCGGCCACCTCGACCGCTGGTCGCCAGGTCGAGCCACGTCACTTGGACTCGCGCGACCAACGACTCTCCGATCATCACTTACCGCGGTAACAGGCGCCATCGCTCGGTGCATTCCGGGCACTCGGGGAGGCCGTCGGGTGTCTGCGTATTGACAAAGAACACTCCGCAGAGGGCTCTCATCGCGGTGCCTTTCACGACGCTGCCAGCGATGTGCTCGCGGTGGGAGTAGTGGGCTACTTGTCCCGGTATGGATTCCGCGAGGGTGCCGCGTTCCACCAGATCCGCGAGTTCGTTGACTCGACTGGACCAGTGGCCGGGTTCGGCGATATTGCTGTAGGAGTCCTTGTACCGATCCCAGCTCTGCTGAGGTGGATTGATTGTGGTCAGCACTCGCACAATCGCCAGCCAGAACAGTTCGCTTCCGGCGTGACGCGGTTCTGGGACGATGTCGACGACGATCTCGTCTGCCTGATAGTCGCCCTCCCGGACTTCAGCGACGGCGACCGTGACGTTGGCCATCATCCCCAATTGGGCGGCGGGATGCGGGAGTTCGAATCGAGTTTGCCCGCCCGTGAGTACCTGCCGGAGCGCACCTGCGACACGTTGCTGAACCACCAGTTCCCATTCGGTCAGAAGCGCCGCTGCCCGTTCTCGTTTCAGAAGGCGAACGTCGGTGTCAGTGGGCATCCATCGCGATGGGTCGGAACTGTTCCGCGCAACGTTCTGATAAAAGTCGTCGTGATCCCCGTGTTCACCTTTGGCCAATCCTGCGACGAGGAGCCAACATACATCCAGCTCGCGGTCGTGCCACACACCACCTCGCCATTGGCCCGCCCTGATTTTCAGCAACGGCAGACTCGTGCTGGAGGCGATCGGGCCGTCGTGTTGTCGTCAGCCGGGTCGTCACCAAACGACGCAACTGCTTTGGCAAGAATGGGGTGTGGCAACTCCGACAGTGGGTGCAACGGCGTCAGGTCGTCAGTCTGTAAACACCGCTTCGGGTGAGGCGACTCCCAGTCGGAACTGAGGTCATCACGCAGCAGGCGGATCGTGGGACGGGCTCTGCGGAGATGCACCATGCCATGATGCCCCAGCAGTAGCCGCCTACCTACTTACAGCAAGTCGGCGAGTTCGTCGATCGCGCCTCCACGAGTCGTGCTCTGGGAGGCGAAGCGTTCGGCGAGTTCGCGGCGGTCACGTTGGCGGCGTTCTTCGAAGGCGATGAGGTCGCCCAGCGCGATGCGGCGGTCTCGGCCGACGCGGTGGGACATGATTTCGCCTTGGTCGAGGAGCTTGTAGAGATGGGTGCGGCTCATTCCGAGCCGTGCGGCGGCTTGGCTCGGGCTAAGTGTCGTGGTTGGGGAGACTGCGGCGAGGTCGTCGCCGGCACGCACACAGTCGATCACGCTTTGCAGGAGATCACGCATCTCAGGACCGACACCGGAGGCCGCGAACTCACCGAGCGCATCGATCTGCTCGGTGGGGATTCTATCGGTGCGGATGGTCTTCATGCGTCTGATCCTTTCATACCTAGATGATATACATGACTTAGATGTCACAGATGAAACTACCCTTCGGTGGCGAGGGTGGCAACTGAGAACCTCGATGACGATCATCACTACAGTCGCCGGACGGGTCCGGCGTGACGGTGTAGGACCAAAGACCCGAACTTGCCGTGTGATCGGGGATGTGTGGGGCCTGGGCTCCACACTGGAGGCGGACGCACAGGTATCGACGGGGACGGCTCGAATGACGGAAAACCGGCAGACCAGGTCGACGTCGACCAAGATCGCTATCGTGGGGGCGGGCGCGGTCGGCACCGCCGTCGCCTACTCGTCGCTGATCCGTGGCGTGGCTCGCACCGTGGCGTTGCTCGACATCAACAAGGCCAAGGTGACCGCGGAGGTGCTCGACCTGTCGCACGGTCTGGAGTTCGTGCCACGCGCCGACATCATCGGCGACGACGACGTGGCGGTGTGCGCGGGTGCCGATGTGGTGGTGTTCACCGCGGGAGCCAAACAGAAGCCGGGCCAGTCGCGGCTCGAATTGGCCGAGGCGACAATCGGATTGACCAAGAAGATCCTGCCGGGCCTGCTGGATGTGGCCCCCGACGCGATCTATGTGATGGTTACCAATCCCGTCGATATCGTCACCTACGCGGCGCTGAAATTCAGCGGGCTGCCACGTAATCAGCTGTTCGGCTCGGGGACGGTGCTCGACTCTTCGCGGCTGCGGTTCCTGCTGTCCCAGTACACCGGTGTGGCACCGCAGAATGTGCACGCCTATATCGCCGGCGAGCACGGTGACAGCGAGATCCCGTTGTGGACGTCGGCGACGATCGGCGCGGTGCCGCTGCTCGAATGGGAGGCGCTGCCCGGCTATCAGCCGCTCGATGAGGCGGCACGCCGATCCATCCACCACGACGTGGTGCACGCCGCGTACAAGATCATCGAAGGCAAGGGTGCCACCAATTACGCGATCGGGCTAGCAGCTACCCGCATCGTCGAGGCGATCCTCAAGGACGAGCACCGCATCCTGCCGGTGTCCACGGTCGCCGAAGGGTTCGCCGGCCTCGATGACGTGTGCCTGTCGTTGCCGGCGGTGGTCGGCCGCTCCGGTTGTGGTCGGCGCCTCGACGTCAAACTGTCCGACGACGAGCGCGCCGGCCT
>NZ_JAGQTN010000171.1 GCF_020438995.1 Gordonia sp. (in: high G+C Gram-positive bacteria) | reverse complement strand
GTGGTGTCGTGTTCTTTCACCCAGCCTGGGCCAGGTTTCGAACGACCTAGCGAACCGCCGGATGCGAGGCCCGCACGTCCGGTGGTGTGAGAGGAGGGCCGGGAAACCCGGCCCTCCTACTCGATTGATCGGCCGGTGCGCCGGTCGGCGAAGGCGACGCTCACCTCGGTAGGCTGCGTGCATGATTCGTAGCAGCCGGACAGATGCCGTGGTGACCATCGAGCTCGATCGCGCCGAAAAGCGCAACGCGCTCAACGAGGAGATGCTGTCGGGCCTGTCCGACGCATTCAGTGCGGCGGTCGACGGGGATGCCCGCGCCATCGTGCTCACCGGACGCGGGCCCGTGTTCAGCGCCGGCGCCGACCTGACCGGGCCCGTCTACGATCTCGGCTTCCTCGACGGCGTGATGACGTTGATGGAGAAGATCGAATCGGTGCCGGTACCGGTGATCGCCGCCGTGAGCGGGGGCGCCATCGGCGCCGGGCTGCAACTGGCGATGGCCGCCGATCTGCGGGTGCTCACACCCGGCACCCTGGTGGCCATTCCGGCCGCCAAACTAGGTGTGTCCGTTGATGAATGGACCATCCGCAGGCTGGTCACGCTGGTGGGTGCCGGACAGGCCCGCAACCTCCTGATCGGCTGCGAGACCCTGTCGGCCGAGCGCGGCCTCGAACTCGGCTTCACCAACCGCATCGGCGATCTGGCCGCCGCGCAGGCATGGGCCGCCGAGATCGCCGAACTGGCCCCGCTGACCCTGCAGCACTACAAGATGGTGCTCAACGCCGAGGCCCGCGAGAAGCCGGCCCCCGAGCGGGTGGAGGCCATGGAACGCTGCTGGATCAGCGAGGACATCGAGGAGGGCCGGGCGGCCCGCGCGGCCAAGCGCAAGCCGGTCTTCAAAGGCCGCTGACCCAGATCCCGGCGCCGGGTCGCTTCACACCTGAACCAGCGGGCCGGGCGTCCGGTGAATGGGGCCGGTCAGCGCGTGCAACGGCCGCCCCGTGGCGTGGGTGCGTTCGGCGATGATCTCGGCGGCGATCGAGACCGCTGCCTCGGCGGGGGTATGTCCGCCCAGGTCCAGGCCGACAGGCGAGTGCAGCGTCGCGAGTTCTGAGTCGGACAGGCCCGCTTCGTGCAGGCGGCGCAGGCGGTCGTCGTGAGTACGGCGCGAGCCGAGCGCGCCGACGAAGCCGAGCGGTACCGCCGAACGCAGGGCCACGGTCAGCGCGGGCACGTCGAACTTGGTGTCGTGGGTCATCACGCATACGGCCGTCGAAGCGCCGATGCGTCCGGCACCGATCTCCCGGCGCAGGTAGCGGTCGGGCCAGTCGACGACCACCTCGTCGGCGGCCGGAAATCGGGCTGCTGTGGCGAACACCGGGCGGGCGTCGACGACGCTCACCCGCATCCCCAACTGCTTGCCCAGGACCGCGAGTTCACGGACGAAGTCGTTGGCGCCCACCAGGATCAGCCGGCGCGGCGGGGCGAAGGTCTGTACCAGCGTGCGGGGCCGGCGGCTCTTTCCGTCACGATCATCGCAGTCGGCGAAGCCGACTATCCCGGATCGTCCGGCGGCCAGCAGGTCGTCGATGTCGAGGTCCAGGCCCAGCCACGATCGGGACCTGCCCGGTTTTGGGCCGGCCGTCACCAGATGCCCCGACACCAGATGCCACTGCGGTGTGGCCGAGAGCGTCGTGGCCAGGGATGCGGGAACACCGGCCCGAATTGCATCTCGGAGTCTCGTCAGCATCGCCAGCCGCGACGGTTCGACACGCTCGACGAACACCTCGATCGTGCCGCCGCACAGCAGTCCCACGCCGAGCCCGCCGGACTCGTCGACACCGAACTCCTCGGTCAGAGCTTCGCCGGTTGCCAGCACTTGCTGCGCGGTGTCGACGACGGCGGCGTCCACGCAGCCGCCCGACAACGCCCCGCTCACCGCACCCGATGCGTTGACCAGCATCGCGGTGCCGACGGCACCGGGCGCGGAACCGGTGGCCGACACGATCCGGGCCAGGCTGATCGGGCCTGCGGGCAGGTCGGTGATGAGTTGGTCGAGCATATGACGCATCACTCCATTGTCACCGGCAGGTGACGATGATGCAGCGTGAACCTCTCACGGCCGATATGCGATGGAGAGCTGTCACAAACCCCACCAATACGCCTCGGCGAGGAGATTATTGCGATGCCGGGGGCTATTGGTGGGGTTTGTGACGGCCTATCCCAAGACTTTCTTCAGATACGGGTTGGCAAACACCCGATCCGGGTCGTACCGGTCGCGGACGGCAAGAAACTCCTCGAAACCCGGATACGCCTCCCGGAAGTAGGACGCGTCGCGCGTGTGCAGCTTGCCCCAGTGCGGACGGCCGCCGTAGCCCACCATGATGGCCTCGAAACCGGCGAAGTAGGCGGCCGAGTCGGCGGGGTCGTCGCGGTGATACCGATGCACGGCGATATAGCCGCTGTCGCGGCCGGACGCGGTCGACAGCAGCAGGTCGTCGGCGCCGGCGGCCCGCACCTCGATCGGGAAGCTGACCCGGAAACCCTTGCGGTCGATCATGTTCCGCAGATCCCGCAGTGCTTCGGGAACGGCTTCGAGCGGGATCGCGAATTCGGATTCGCCGAATCGTACGTTGCGCGAGGAGGTGAAGACACCCGTGGACACATCGGTGAAGGTGCGGGCCGACAGTGCGCGCGAGGTCAGCTGGTTGATGGGCTTGACCAGGCGGGGCGCCTTGACGCCCACCTCGCACAGCGCCCGGAACATCTTGTTGCTCAGCAGTTCGTCATCGACGTACCGGCGCACCTTGCCCGGACCGTCGGGGGCGGTGCCGGCGGGTAGCCGGGTGTTGGTCTTGGTGAGGGTCTGGCTGGTGTGCGGGAACCAGTAGAACTCGTAATGGTCTTGTGCGGCAACCTCATCGAGGAACGTGCCGAATGCCTCGTCGGCGGTCCTGGGGCGTTCCTCGGCGCGCAGGCAGAAGGCGTCGACGCACTGCACCGTGACCTCGGCGAGCACGCCCAGCGCGCCGAGGCCGAGGGCGACCGCGCGCAGGTCGTCGTCGCCGGCGGAGACCGTGCGGATCTCACCGGTGCCGGTGACCAGCTTGGCGCCGACGATTTGGGTGGCGATACCGCCGAAACCCAGTCCGGTGCCGTGGGTTCCGGTGGAGATGGCCCCGGAGATGGTCTGCCGGTCGATATCTCCCAGGTTTGCCATCGCAAGTCCGTGCGGCACAAGCAATCCCGGGATCTCGTGCAGGTGTGTGCCGGCGTACAGGGTGACCTGCTTGCGTGTGGTGTCGACCCCGGACAGGCCGCGCATGTTGCGCAGGTCGAGCCGGATGTCGTCAGTGGCGGCGATCGAGGTGAAACTGTGCCCGGCGCCGACCGGTTTCACGGTGGCCCCGGATTCGGCAGCCCCGGTGACGATCCGGGAGATCTGCAGCGCGTCGGACGGGAGCTCGGTGCGGCTCGGCGCGCAACTGACCGTGCGGCCCCAATTATGCCAGCGGGGAGCGGGCGCCTTTCTCCCAGAAAAGTACTTGCTCACAGAAAACACTTCCCTTCACCACGGTAGGTGGGCAGTCTGTCGACGACGCGGGCGCAGTCGCTCGCGTCTCGGGCGACGAACACCAACTCGCCGACTCGTTCACAGATCTCACCGGATTTGGTGTGCCGGAACCACACCCGATCACCGACGGTCAGTCCGTCGGCATTGCGCAGCGGTGTCTGCACCTCACCGGCGGCCTCGGTTCCGACATACCGCAACCCGGCCGGCCACACCGGAAGCGGCAGCCGGTCGGCGCCGGGTGGGCCCGAGGCGATCCAGCCGCCGCCCGCGCAGGTGGCGATGCCGGGTGCGGGCAGACGCACCACGTCGAGCCCGAAACCGACAGCGGGAGCGGGCCGGAAATGGGCGTACGAATCGAACAGGTGACCACCGAAAAACCCACTACCCGCGGCGATGTCGGTCACCGACGGGTCGGTGGCGGTCACCTCAAGGGAGCCGGTGCCGCCGCCGTTGACGAACTCGAGTTCGCGGACCTCGCTGATCGCCCCGATCGCCGCGACGCGTCGCTCGACGAGTTCGGCCATCGACCGCTGCTGCAACAGCCGCACCGCCGCGTTGGTGAGCGGTTTGCCGGCCGCGCCGTTGCCCATTCCCGCCACCTGCGCCTCGTACGACATCACCCCGACGAGGGTGAAACCGGCGCGCCGCTCGATGCTTTCGGCGAGAGACCGGGCCTGCGCGGGACTGTGCACGGGGGAGCGGCGCACGCCCAGGTGCACCCGGCCACCGCCCAACCGCAGCGACGCGTCGAGGTCGATCGCCACCCGTACGTCGCCACGCCCGGCGGGTGCCACCAGAGCGTCGACCACATCGAGGTGATCGGTGGAGTCTACGAGCAAGGTGACCCGGGAGCGGGCCACGTCGTCGGCGATGAGGGAGCGCAGCGCGTGCGGACGCACCGACGGATAGCCGAGCAGCACGTCGGTGATGCCGGATTCGGTCGCCAGCCAGATTGCCTCGGCCACGTCGTAGGCCAGCACCCCGGCGAAGCCGTCACGCGCGAGGATCTCCGAGATCACCGTTCGCACCCGGATCGATTTGGACGCGACCCGGATCGGGACACCGCCGGCCCGGCGGCGCAGGTCGGCGACGTTGTGCTCGAACGCGGTCAGGTCGAGCACTGCGACGGGACTGTCGCAGCCCTCCTCGCGCACCGCGGCGTCGATGCTCTGCCAGTATCTGTCGGAGTCGGAGCGCCACCACGCGGTCGTCGTGTCAGTTGTCGGCCACATGGGACATCAGCATCTCGAGCGAACCGTCGACGATGTTGTCGACGGCGGCGGTGTCGGCGGTGGCCAGGTAGACGAGCGTGGCGGCACAGGTGGTGCCCACGAGGAACTGCGCCAGTTGACGGGGCGAGGACAGCCAATGGACGCCCATGTTGTCCGCGGCCTCGATGAGCGACCGCTCGGCGATGGTGTACAAGTGCTCGAACATCTCCTTTGCCGCAGCCGCCAGCGGCGGATGGCTCTGTGCGTACAACGCCAGCGACACGCAGGCGCGCATCCGGCCAGGACCGGATTCGAGTACGGAACGGAACATACCCAAATTGGCCCGAAGGTGGTCATCGAGGCCCGCCCGGCCCAGGACCGGGGCGTCGGCGGGGGGAACCATCGTGGCGACCCAACTGTCGATCGCCATCGGCGCGATGGTGAGCATCACGCGCCGGAGCAGGTCGTCACGGCTGTCGAAGGCGTAGTGGAAACTGGCCAGCGGCATCCCGGCGTGCGAACAGATGGTACGGGTGGTGGCGTTCTCCACGCCGTGTTCGGCGATTACATCGAATGCCGCTTCGACCAGCGCCTTCCGGCGGTCCTCGACGGGCATTCGGGGCATGGGTTCACTCTCGGCGCGGTGTTCGCTCACGGGAACAGGAGCATGCTTACAGCCTGAGTGAGCCTACCAGCGGGCCCCGGACCAGGCAGAGCGGCCGGTTCATCCACGGGTCGAAACAGGGGAGCGCCGGTCCGCGGCGCTAATGTTGGCGGGATGAAAGCGAGCCCTGCACCGAACGCCGCGTCGGCGGTGGCTCGGCGTGCCGCGTCGGCGACCCGCGACGCCGCTGACGGCGCCGCAACGAGACTGGCCGGCGCCGGTGTCCCGGTGCTCCGGGCGCTCGGTGCCGGACGCGAGCAGATCCGCCCGCACGTCGAGGGATCGCCACACCTGCGCCACGGACGTTTCGCCAACGCGGAGCAGCCGAGCCCGCCGGTCGAGACCGACGGTTCGGTGCTGCGGGAGATGCTGCGCCGCCCGGGCAAACCCGTGCGCCCGGTCCGCGTGCTCACCCCGGCGTTCACCGCACCGGGATTCGACGACGACCGCGCCGACCTGGCCGCCACCTGGCTCGGCCATGCGACCGTGCTCGTCGAACTCGACGGCGTGCGGATCCTGACCGACCCGGTGCTGAGCAAGCGATGCTCGCCGAGCGAGTTGGTCGGACCGGCACGGCTGCACCCGGCCCCGGCGTCGGTGGCCACGTTGCCGGCAGTCGACATCGTCCTGATCAGTCATGATCACTACGACCACCTCGACTACGAGACCATCACCGCGATCGCCGCGGCCCGGCCCGAGGTGACGTTCGTGGCACCCGTCGGAGTCGGCGCCCACCTGCTCGCGTGGGGGATCGCGGCCGACCGCATCCGGCAGGCCGACTGGGGGCAGGCGGTGACTTCGACGACGGCGCGAGGGGGATCGCTGACCTTCACGTGCTGTCCGGCCCGGCACTTCTCGGGCCGGTTCCTCGATCGCAACCTCACCCAGTGGGCGAGCTGGGCGGTCCGCGGCCCATCGCACAGCTTCTTCTTCTCCGGTGACACCGGATTCACCGAACGCTTCGCCGACACCGGCGCGTCGTCGGGGCCGTTCGACCTGACACTCATTGCCATCGGTGCCTACGATCCGTTGTGGCCCGACATCCACCTCAATCCGGAGGAGGCGATCGCGGTGCACCGGATGCTGTCCGGATCGTCGGTGGGTGACGCGGTGATGATGCCGATTCACTGGGGCACCTTCAATCTGGCCCGGCACACCTGGGCCGATCCGGTGCGGCGGGTACTGGAGTCGGCGCGGGACAACACCGCGACGGTGCTGATCCCGCCGCCGGGCGGCCGGATCGATCTGGTCGGCAGGACCGGCGACGGACTGACCGATCCCGCGTGGTGGGAACGATCGGCGTGAGCGATCGCCGCGGCACGAGCAGATGCAGGCACGAGCAGGGGTGAGGTATCGATGACGCAGCATACGGTTTCACAGGCAGGGGCGTTCCCCGGGCTGTCGGCCGATGAGGTGGCCGAGCGGGTCGCCGCGGGGCAGGTCAACGCGCTGCCCGACAAATCCGGGCGCACCGTCGCCGAGATCGTCCGCGCCAATGTGTTCACCCGGATCAACGCGATCCTCGGCATCCTGTTCGTGATCGTCGCGATCACCGGGTCGTTCAAGAACGGCCTGTTCGCGCTGATCCTGGTGGCCAACAGCGGCATCGGCATCTTCCAGGAGATCCGCGCCAAGAAGACCCTCGACGCGCTCGCCATCGTCGGGCAGACCCGGCCGGTCGTGCGCCGGTCCGGGGTCGCCGCCGAGATCGACCCCGACGAGGTGGTGCTCGACGACATCATCGAGATCGGTTCGGGCGATCAGGTCGTCGTCGACGGCGAGGTGGTGACCGCCGCGGCGCTGGACGTCGACGAATCGCTGCTGACCGGTGAGGCCGATCCGATCCACAAGAAGCCGGGCAACAAGATCCTGTCAGGCAGTTTCGTGGTCGCCGGGTCCGGGGCGTACCGGGCCACGAAGGTGGGCGCCGACGCCTACGCCGCACAGCTGGCCGCCGAGGCATCCAAGTTCACGCTGGTGTCCTCGGAGTTGCGCGGCGGTATCGACAAGATCCTCAAGGTGATCACCTGGCTGCTGATCCCGGCCGGTGTGCTCACCATCGTCAACCAGCTGTTCTTCAGCGACAACGGCCTCAAACGCGCCCTGCTCGGCATGGTCGCGGCCCTGGTGCCGATGGTGCCCGAGGGCCTCGTGCTGATGACCACCATCGCGTTCGCGGTGGGCGTGGTGCGGTTGGGTGCCCGCAAGTGCCTGGTCAACGAGCTGCCCGCGATCGAGGGGCTGGCCCGGGTCAACGTGGTGTGCGCCGACAAGACCGGCACTCTCACCGAGAACGGGATGCGCCTGGGCGATGTCCGCGTCGTCGATGACAGCGGCGGCGATTTCGCCGACGTTCTCGCCGCGCTCGCCGCGCACGATCCGCGTCCGAACGCCAGCGTCGTCGCGATCGGGGAGGCCTATCCGGACGCCCCGGACTGGTCGACGACGGCGATCGCGCCGTTCACCTCCGCCAAGAAGTGGAGCGGCATGTCGTTCGCCGATGCCTCCGGTGCGGCGCAGGGTAATTGGCTGCTCGGCGCGCCGGATGTGCTGCTCGACCCGGACACCGACATCGCGCGCACCGCAACCGAGATCGGCGAGACCGGACTGCGGGTGCTGCTGCTGGGCACCACCGACGTCGCGGTGGACACCACGGGCCCGGCGGGCGGTGACTCGACCGTGCCGGGCACCCTCACCCCGCGGGCGCTGATCGTCCTCGAGCAGCGGGTGCGCCCGGATGCCCGGGAAACCCTCGAATACTTTGCCGACCAGAAGGTTTCGGTGAAGGTGATCTCCGGCGACAACGCCCGCTCGGTGGGTGCGGTCGCGGCATCGCTCGGGCTCGGTTCCGTCGACACCTCGGTCGATGCCCGCACCCTGCCCGACGATCCGGACGAGCTCGCCGGGATCGTGGAGGACGGCGTCACCTTCGGCCGGGTGCGTCCGGACCAGAAACGGGCGATGGTCAAGGCGCTGCAGAGCCGCGGCGACACCGTCGCGATGACCGGCGACGGCGTCAACGACGTGCTGGCACTCAAGGACGCCGACATCGGTGTGGCGATGGGTTCGGGCAGCTCGGCGTCGCGGTCGGTGGCACAGATCGTGTTGCTGGACAACAAGTTCGCCACCCTGCCCTACGTCGTCGGTGAGGGCCGGCGGGTGATCGGCAACATCGAGCGGGTCTCCAACCTGTTCCTCACCAAGACGGTGTACGCGGTGCTGCTGGCGCTGTTCATCGGTATCGGCGGCGTCATCGGCTGGTTGTTCGACATCGACTCGATCAGTTACCCGTTCCAACCGATCCACATGACCATCTCCAACTGGTTCACGATCGGTGTGCCCGCGTTCATCCTGTCGCTGGCACCCAACAACGAGCGCGCCCGCACGGGATTCGTGCGCCGGGTGCTCAGTCAGGCGGTGCCCAACGGCATCATCGTCGGCCTGTGCACGTTCGTGACGTTCGTGATCGTCAACCCGGGTGGCACCGGACCGCAGCTCGGTGCCGAGGATTCGGTCGACCTGACACCCGATCAGACGCAGGCGGCCACGGCCACCCTGCTGACACTGATCGCGGTCGCCTGGTACGTGCTGGTGGTGGTCGCCCGGCCCTACAACTGGTGGAAGATCGTGCTGCTGTCGGTGTCGGCGGGTGCCTATGTGCTGATCTTCCTGGTCCCGTGGTCGCAGGACATGTTCCTGCTCGACGTCTCCGACACGCAGAAGCTGATGGTCGGCGCGATCTCGGCCGCGGTCGGCATCGTGTGCGTGGAGGTCGTGGCGCGGGTGCTCGCTGCCAGGGCAGCGCCCGGACAACAGTCGACCGGCGACTAGGCTGGTGCAGTATCACAACTTTCGGCGTCAGAACGCCGAATGACCACGACAGGAGCAGACGATGGATCTCGGCGGCATCGTGAACAAGGCCAAGCAGGCGATCGGGAAGAACCCGGACCTGATCGAAAAGGGCGGCGACGCCATCGACAAGGCCACCAAGGGTAAGTACGCAGGTCAGGTCGACAAGGCGCAGGAAGCGGTCCGTAAGGCCGCGGGCGCTCCTGCCAAGGAGTCCAAGCCCGAATAGGATCGTCGGACTCGTCAGATTCTTCGTTGTGGCCGGAGCGGTTGTCGCTCCGGCCACAACGTATTCACCGCCCGGTCGTGAACACCGGGTGTGCCGGGCGCTAGGCTGCTCAGTCATGGCAAAGGCGAGTAGTTCGATCGGTCTGGAGTTGTCGGTTGACGAGGCATGGGCGGCAGCCTCCGATCTGTCCCGCTTCGACGAGTGGCTCCTGCTGCACGACGGCTGGCGAGGCGACGTCCCCGAGGTACTGAGTGAGAAGGCCAAGGTGACGTCGGTCGTGTCGGTCAAGGGTGCCCGGGTCAAGTTCGACTGGGTCATCGACCGGTACCGCCCGCCCGCCGAGATCCGGCTTTCCGGCAGTGGCAAGGGAGGTATCAAGGCCAAGCTCGACGTCGCGATCACGCCGTCGGGCGAGGGTTCGACGATGACGCTCGGCATCGATCTGGGTGGTCTTGCGCTGATCGGCCCGGCCGGTAAGGCGGCGGCCAAGGCGGTCGAGGGGGACCTGTCGGCGTCCCTTCAGAAGTTTCAGAAAGTTTTTACTGCAAAGTAACGACCGATCGGCGGC
>NZ_JAGQTN010000170.1 GCF_020438995.1 Gordonia sp. (in: high G+C Gram-positive bacteria) | reverse complement strand
TGATCACCGGACCGGCCACCGCTGAGCACACCGCACAGCTGCGTGCGATCCGTAGGCTGCTGGGCGCCGACGACGACACCCCACCACCGCCGGCCCAGGTTGTATGCGACGACCCCATCACCGTCGCGACCGACGCCTCCGTATCGCGCGGAATCACTGGTTTCGGTGTCCTCGCCGACGACGGCCAGTACCAGCTGATGGCATTCCCCCACCAGCGCAAGCAGATCGGTTCGCAGCCCGTGCTCGTCGCCGAATTGCGCGGCATCAACGAGGCGGTCCGCAAGTTCGGGCACCGCCCGCTGACCATCCTCACCGACAGCCAGGAGTCCGTCGCGATGGTGAACCGCTGGCGCGCCGGCGACGAGGTCCTGCCGCGCGGGTACACCACCGATCGGGCGGTCGGGCTCGCCGGTCTGGTCGAGGCGCAACGGCGAGTCCGTAAGCACCGCGACCGCATCGACATCCGCTGGGTCCGTGGCCACGACGGTCACCTCCTCAACGAGGGCGCCGACGCCCTCGCCAAACTCGCCCGCCGCTACCGGCTGCCCGGCAGTGGTCTCACCCCATCCGAATATCGCAGGCGCGCAGCCGGTCTCGCCGACGGTTTCGCCGCGGCATTCGCCGAACAACCGCACTGACCCGCACCTTCAATACCAATTCATCTACGCCGGTACAGATTCCGGACACGCCACCGCACCCCCACTCAAATGAAGCGACAGTCTATGTGCCCACCAGAAACTTCAGCCAACGATCCGAATCCTGCGGACGAAACCGAAGCGACAGCAGACGACCTGGCCCGAGCGTGGCTACCGGTTGAGATTCACGACTTCCGTTGCACCGCATTCCTATTCGGATACAATGTCCAGGTCGCCACTCGCTGCCTCGACGACGGACTCACCTTCCAGGTGGTCGTGAATCGGGGGAGTCGCAGCGGCGAGGACGAGGGCGACTACTGTATCGCGATGGCCGACTATTTCGACGGTTCCTGGGTCATTGTCCGTCAGGGAACCGGCCATTTGCCAAATGTCCCCGAGGGGCGGGAGGTAGCGGTCCGGCCGGCACCGATCACGTCCCTCCTGAGCCAAATAGGTACCGGTGTCAACGAGTGGAACTTCGTGACCTCAACCGATCCCGAGCGCGATGCGCAGGTCCGGGCCGAGCACAACGCCCTGTACGCCAACAGCACCTACGACACGATGGTGACCACAGAAGTGGACTACCTGGTGCACGCGTCGCAGAGCGACGACTTCTGGAACCTGTGGGATGCATCCGTCCTTGCCGGCTTCGCCTCGACCATCACCAACCGTGTCGTCGGAACCCAGCATCAATGCACGCTGAAGGCCAACCGCGTCGACGAGGACGGCGATGAAACGGGTGAAGCGATCATCGTCACGTCGATCTACTGCGATGGTGAATGGACGGTCTATCCGTCGCTGACCGGGATCGTCGAAGGAGATTCGCCCGTACGGCCCGCGGGAACGGAGGAACTGGTCGAATACATGGCGGAACGGGTGAATGACTGGGATTTCGCCGACGACGTTATCGAGGACGAGATCATCGAACTGACCGACGACCGGCGGAAAACGATGCGGCGCGCGTTGGCACAGACCGCCAACCTCCCGGTGACCGACCTTCGGGACCTCATCCTCTCGTTGCCGGTGCGCCAGGCGGTCACGGACGATCACCAGGGCCTCGACTACCGCAGCGTCTGGTATTCGTCGCAGCGCGAACACATCGCCGGGTGGCTGGATGAGTACGACGGCCGCGGGGCCTACAACCGCAAGAACCCCTCGACCAGCTCCAAAGCCTTCTACGGCCGGTTCAAATGCGCCCCAGGACTGTTGTGGCTCGCCGAGGCACTCGGTGAAGACCAGGACACCTGCCGCCGGGCGATCGCAGCTGCAGACGAGGCGGGACCGAATCCGGCATCCGAATGTGGCGCATTCCGCAAGGTCGTCCCCTGGTCGCGCATCATCGAACTCCTCGACGCCCGGCTGGCCAAATAGGCTGAACTTCCCTGCAACGCGGTCGATTCACTTCGTACAATCGAACATTCTGGTAAGCACATGTGAATCAGGCCAAGCGGACAGAGAAAGGCATCGTCGTGCACACGCGCTCCGGACACGAAGACACCGCGGCGCTGCATCGCTCCTCTGCCTCGCGACGGCGTGCTGGCAGCACAGGATCGTCAACTACATACCCATCGGAGCCCGTCTTTGTCTGAATCGAACGATGTCGCCCGGCGCATCACCTTGGCACCCGATCCACGCCTCGTGCGTAGTCTCGGCGCGAACCACACCCTCGAGTCGGCGATCGCGGACCTCGTCGACAACAGCATCGACGCCGGGGCGAGCACAGTATGGGTGAGGCTCCTGACCAACGACGGCCGGCTCGTGCAGGTGGAAGTCCACGACAACGGTTCGGGAATGGACGAGCGCACCATCGACGACGCGATGACGATCGGCCACCAACGCGAGTACAACGCCGCAGACCTCGGTCACTTCGGGATGGGTCTGAAACAGGCCGCCTTCGGCAACTGCGATGTGCTCACTGTGTGGTCGGCGAACTCGACCCTGCCGCCCGTTGGCCGCCGGATCAAACGCGTCGACTACTCGACAGACTTCGGCTGCGAAGTACTGACCGAGGCCTCCGCTGCCCTCCACACGCAAGAACGCAAAACGCTCACCGGCACTAGAGTCGGCACGAGCGTGGTGTGGACCCAGATGCGTAGCTCCTACCACGGCCGCAGTGACAAGGAGGCTATCGCCTGGCTGGCGACAGTCGGTCGGAAGCTGCGGACGCATCTCGGCGTGACGTTCCACCGCCTGCTCGAACGCAAGAGGCTGGCGATCTTTGTCCATGTCGATGAACTCGGCGCCGGACAGACCATCCGCGGTACACCGGTCAAGCCGCTCGACCCGTTCGGATACACGCGTACCGGTGATCCGAGATACCCGAAGAAGCTCCTTGCGACGCTCGACGACCGCACGAACCTGACGCTCACCTGCCACATCTGGCCGGCGAAGTCCACCTTGCCCAGCTACACGCTGGGCGGCAAACACGGCCGCGAGTTCCAGGGCTTCTACATCTACCGCAACGATCGCCTGCTCCAGATCGGAGGCTGGGGCCAGACTGCGACCTACAGTCCCGGCCGCCAACTCGCCCGCGTGATGCTGGAGGACGACGGTACGATCGGCCGGTTCCTGACGATGAATCCGGAGAAGAACTCGCTCCGTTTCGAGCACCGCTTCCAGGATGTGCTGGGACAGGCGCTGGCCTCGGACGGTACGACCTTCACCGACTATCTCAAAGACGCAGAGGACGCGTTCACTACTGCCACCAAACGCGATCGGAGCCGCAAGCCGGTCATCAAGCCCGACAAGGGACTACCCGCGGAAGTCCGCAAGCAGGTGGCTGATGAGCTGTCGTTCATCGATGGACAGTCCATCGACTTGAAGTGGCGTTCCATGCCCGAGGGCGAACTGTTCGACATCGATCGGTCCAAGAGCAGTATCTGGCTCAACTCCCGGTACCGGCATCTGTTTGTCGGCGATCGTGGCAGCCAGAATGATGCGCCGGTCCTCAAGACGCTGCTGTACCTACTCACCCATCACGTGTTCCAGGGGCAGAACTTCGGTCCCCGGAGCAAGGATGACATCAACCTGTGGAAGAACATCCTCGGCGTAGCAGTAACAGCCGAACAGAAGCTATACGAGAAGAGAGAAGAAACGTGGAAACCGGCCGCAACGACGCCCGCGAGCTCAATAATTCAACGCTTCAACAGTACTGGGATTCGGGGTCCCCGATAGCGTTGGCTCTGGCAGGAAATCCTTTCTGCCAGGTCGAACTTGATCGTTCGCACGGGGTAGTTACTCTGGTGACCGAGCCCCAGACTCCCGAACCAGACGTTACGAGGTTCAAGAACGTGTCGTTCGTTGGCGACTCGCTCCGAGTACCTGGTAGCGCGGAACTCATCGTGCAGGTCAAGGACAATCTGCATGGGGTGTTTGCGCTCGTCCTCACAATCGCAGACGAATTGCAGAAGCACCGTGTACCGCTAGCAGCTGCGGTCGCGACTGGCATCAGCACGCACCTCAACGTGTTCGCCAACCGGACCGCCATGAGCGCCGAGAAGCAGGTAGGCCTGTTCGGTGAGCTCCTACTCCTCGAACATCTGATTGGGCAGATCGGCGCAGGTCCGGCAGTCTCGTCCTGGCAGGGATCCAAGCCGCGCGAACACGACTTCGTGTTCGAAGCACTGCACCTCGAGGTGAAGACCACGACCGGGGAGCGACGCAAGCACATGATCCACGGATTGACACAACTCGTCCCGGTACCCGGTGCCGGACTAGCGGTCATATCGGTTCAACTGACGCAAAGCACACTCGAAGCAGGCACAACGCTGCCGGAACTCGTCAACCGCATACGTTCCCTCACGGGTGGCCACATAGTCGATCTGAACCGACTGCTGGAGTCAGCGACCTGGTACGACGACGATGCCGACCTCTACCCCACACCTTGGGAGTTGCGCTCAGTTCCACGCGCCTATCGGGTAACCGATGACTTCCCCGCGATCACCGCGGCGTCACTCGATCAGGTTCCGAATATCGGCCTGATCTCGGATATCTCATACCGGATCGACCTCACTGACCGCACCCCCGACGAACTGTCGGAACCCATCGCCGGATTCATCGCGACCAAGGGAGCCCCAAACTCATGACCGACCAACGACCAGTCTGGGCAGATGCTCTCGCCCGTACACTCGGCATGATGAAGGATCAAGAGCCGGTCCCTACCATGACCACTTTGGTTCAGGCACTGGCTCCTGGATCAGTTGTGACCAATGTAGACTTGGTCAGATTCGTTGCTCACTCAAACCAAAATGATCCGGCACGCAGTCAATTTCATCGAGCGCTCGCAAGATGGGATGCACATGAAAACATAAACGACGCTAGCGGAAACCGCACCGCCCCGAACACAATGGAACGCCGATCAGCAGTCTACACTGCGCTAGGATTCTCAGATGAGATTTCAGATACTCTCACCGGACTCTTTCCGGTAGCACGCAAGCTGAACACAATTATCCCCACGCCATTCCCGCCATGGTATCCGTCGAATAGGCCGTCAGTGTACTGGGAGAACTATGCTAAATATCTACACGACGTCCGGGGATGGTCACCGCCGTCGGTAACGACACTGGATGAAAGTTCTACCGAAGTCATCGAGAGGCTCAGCGACCCTACTCGTCTAGATCGGAAGCGCACGAAGGGCCTTGTCGTCGGATACGTACAAAGCGGAAAAACTGCGAACTTCACCGGGGTGGTAGCGAAGGCAATCGATGAGGGATACCGACTGATCATCGTTCTTACGGGAACAATCGAGATGCTCCGCGCGCAAACTCAGCGAAGAATCGACATGGAACTCGTAGGAGTCGAGGGGATCCTCGCTGGCCGGGATCCGGACGACCCCTATATCGCTAGATATCTTGACTACCAACAAGATCCAGACTGGCCAGACAAGTTCGTCCGACATGGGAGCGACCTGGACCCTGCAGGAATCGCACGGATAAGGCGACTCACGAGCCAAGCCAATGATTTCAGATCCAACCCAGCAGGCGTGCAGCTGCTGAACTTCAGGCGAACCAACGAGCAACAACCATTCAACCATCATGATAATCTATCTCACAACGATGCGCACATTGCGATCATCAAGAAGAATTCTTCGCCACTGACCCATCTAGTGAATGAACTCAGACGATTGGGAGAAGCAACGCGAGCAGATCTTCCTGTTCTGATCATCGATGACGAGTCCGACGAAGCCGGTATCAATGTCCGGAAACCCAGACCGAAATCAACGTCAGAAGATGAATCAGACGAGGCCTCACCCACAAGGATAAATGGCCTGATTCGGGAAATCATCCGACTATGTCCACGCGCACAGTACGTAGGATATACGGCGACTCCATACGCTAACGTTTTCATCGACTTGAATGATGAAAGCGAGCTCTACCCGTCAGACTTCGTCATAGCACTGGACCCACCACCAGACTACATGGGCGTCCAACAGTTTCACGATGTGGGTCGAGACTGGGACGACGAAGTGCCAACAGTCGCGAACTCCAACGAACTAGCATACATCCGGCCAACCCACGGCGATGCTGACAACGATCCCGACCGACGCTCAGCAGAACTCATGGATGCCCTCGACGCATGGGTTCTCACCGGGGCAATCAAGAAGTACCGCGAGGCCAATTCGTCGCTCCGGTTCCGACACCACACCATGCTTATACATGAGTCGGTGAGCACAGCGATCCACGAGGAGACGGCTCGTGAGATCGAGAACCTTTGGGAAACAGCTCAGTTCAACAGCTCGACCGGCCATCGTCGGCTACGCCGCCTCTTCGAGGAGGACTTCCTTCCAGTCATGCGGGCACGTGCCACTGACGCGCCAATCCCGCCCGATTTCGACACCCTGCGGCAGTTCATAGGCGAAGCACACGCTGAGATGGAAGCCGACGGTGACCCGGTTCGAATTATCAACTCTGACACCGCGATTGAAAGTTGGCGAAGGAAGATTGACTTTCAAACCCAGGATGTTTGGCGGATACTCGTCGGCGGCGCAAAACTCAGTCGTGGGTATACCGTAGAAGGCCTCACGATCACGCACTTCTCAAGGAGAATCAATCTTGGATCCACTCTCATGCAGGCTGGGCGATGGTTCGGATTCCGTCCCGGCTACCAGGATCTTGTCCGACTCTATATATTGCGAACGCCTGGCGCCGACATGTATGAAGCCTTCGAAGGGCTACTTCTCGATGAGGAGTCCTTTCGAGATCAGCTCAAGGAATATGCGGGTTTCGACAACAATGGCCAACCGCGCCTGACCCCGAGCGAGGTTCCACTGCTTGTCAGCCAACACCTCCCATGGTTGAGACCGGTTGCACGAAACAAGATGTGGCGCGCGGTAGTCACCAATCAGGCACCATCTGGATTACACGAGTTTTACGGACTACCTGAGCGAGGTGCTCCTGCTAATGCCAAGAACTTTCGGGAGGTAGTGATTCCCCTATTGGAGCGCGCCACAGCCAACATCACCCTCCCCTTCGAGTTCAAGGGAAACCCAGGACAGGTACTGGCCGCCCGAGCAGGACTGATCGACGCACGCGAAGCCTTGACGCTTCTCGACCGTCACGAGTGGCATCCGGACTTCGCCAGGTCAGTGAAAGCCGTCCGTCAGTTCCTCAATGAGGCAACCGAATCCGGGAAGGCTACCGACTGGGCAGTGGTTCTGCCGAGTACAACCGGCCGAAAGTTCCCGATCCCCGAACTCGGTGGCGAAGTTCCGATCGTCAAACGTAAGCGTCGATCCGGTCAGTACGGATTCGTCGGCTCAGACCCCCGACACCGCGAAGCCGTCGCCCAGATCGCTCGTGGAGAGTCGGTGCCGGGTCTCGGTGCTTCATCGACACGCGGCGTTATCTTCATCTACATCACACCCGACCGAGATCCCGACACCGGGCCGATCAATCGGAGCGAGCTCGTCGGGTTGATCGCCGTCGCGGCACCGACGTCGTCGATTCCCAACGGCTCAGTGATCAAGTGGACCGTCCCACGTTTCAACCAGAGCAACGACGACGCATCCGATTTCAACAACAGAAGACAGTAGCCTAGCCAGGACCCTCACGGACACAGACCTCATATCGGACCCAACACATCTAAGTGGAAGATCGGTGTCAGTATTTGGCACCAATCTTCCACTTAGAGTGGGTGATTGACTGACAGCACTGACAGCTTCGTGCGTGATGTCCGAGCCGGTCAGTACGGTGTGCGCCATGACTGGTGGTGGGGATGGGTTGTCGGGTGGGCAGCCGCATGATGCGTTGTTTCGGTCGGTGTTCGGCGATCCCGAGCATGCGGGGTCGGAGTTGCGGTCTGTGGTGCCGCCCGAGTTGATCGGGCATCTGGACCTGGATCGACTGGTGCGTCAGGACGGAACGTTCATCGACGACGCGTTGCGGCACCGACACACTGATGTTCTGTTCGCGACGACGGTGCGTGGTCGTGACGCGTATCTGTATGTGCTGCTTGAGCATCAGAGCACTCCCGACCCGCTGATGGCATTCCGCATGGCCGGGTATCAGCATCGGATCTGGGAACGCCATCTGGACATGTACCCTCCGGAAGCGGGCCATCGGCCATTGCCCTTGATCATTCCGATCGTGATCTATCAGGGGCGTCGGCGCTGGACGGCGCCCACCGACCTGGCGGGTCTGCTCGACGTCGATCCCGAGTTGTCGGTGGCAGCCGGTGACCTGATCCCGAGGGTCTTCTACCTGCTCGATGATCTGACCGTGATCGACGAGCACGAGATGCGGGCGCGGCCGCTCAGTACCGCGGCCCGGCTGACGTTCGTGTCGTTCGAGAATGCCCCCGGCGACCGGGATGCGACGCGCTGGATGGGCGAGTGGGCCGATGACCTTGCAGCTTTGGACCAGCGGTGGCTGGTGCCGATTTTCACGTATATTTTGAGAGTCAGCGTCACACCGGTGGACAGGCTTGTCGATTTTGCTACCACACTGGGACCCGACGTGAAGGAGGCCGCGATGACGACAGCAGAACAATTGATCGCCGAGGGCGAGTCGCGGGGCGCCGCACGGGGCGAAGCGCGAGTGCTGATCAACATGCTCACACTCAAGTTCGGTGAACTCGACGACGATACGAAGAACCTCGTGCGCGGTGCCACCGCAGACCAGATCGACCTGTGGAGTGCGAGGTTTGTCGCAGGCGCTGCCGACATCGACGCAGTGTTCGACCGGTGACGGCCACGTCCGTCGCCCGATTTTGATCCGGGGTGGCGGTCCGGCTACTCTTGCAGGGTTGCCTTGCGACGTCCGCGGCCGATCGGCTGCCGGTGCGTCCGAGGCAGGAACACCGACCAACCATCTATCAAGGGAGTTCGATCATGGCTGCCGTCTGCGATCTCTGCGGCAAGGGCCCGGGCTTCGGCAAGTCCGTCTCGCACTCACACCGTCGTACCAACCGCCGGTGGAATCCGAACATCCAGTCCGTTCGCGTCGAGGTCGCCCCGGGCAACCGCAAGCGCAAGAACGTCTGCACGTCCTGCCTGAAGGCCGGCAAGACCAGCGTCTAGCCCGACGTCACGAAGCATCGACGGTCGCCCCGCACGAGCGGGCGGGCCGTCGATGTTTGCGTTGGCGGGTGTCCACGGTCGGCCACCGACCGAGCATTCGCTCGTGCCCGATAGCCGGACTCTCGTCCGTCGGGGATAGTGTTCTCGGCATGACCGCAAACACAGATTCCCCGTCAGAGGGCCTTGTCACACAGGACGGTCACGTCCTGATCGTTCCCGTCTCCGACCCGGCGGCCGGCACCGCGATGGCCCGCAACACCATCCTCGCCGCCGCAGCAGCCCTGCAGGCCGTCGGCCGCGGCCAGCGCGACGCGCGGGTGCTCCTGCTCGTCGGACATGGTGCCAACTTCTGTGCCGGCGGCAACGTCCGCGCCTTCGCGACAGCCGATGACCGGCCGGCCTACCTGCGGGGCCTCGCCGACGACGCACACTCCTTCGTCCGCGCCATCTACGAGGCCGACATCCCCGTGGTCGTCGCCGCCAAGAAGTGGGCCGCAGGAATCGGGATGAGTTTTGTACTGCACGGCGACATCGTCATCGGCGGACCGTCCACCAAACTCCAGCCTGCGTACGGCGGCATCGGCCTGTCCCCCGACGGCGGAATGAGCTGGGCACTGCCCCGCACCATCGGCGCCGCCCGCGCCCGCAACGTCATCCTCACCAACCGGGTCATCACCGCCGACGAAGCGCTCGACTGGGGCATCGTGTCCGAGATAGTCGACGACGACCAGGTCGACGTCGTCGCCCTCGAACGTGCCCACGCACTGGCAGCCGGGCCGGTCAACGCGATCCGGGCAGCCCGCACACTTCTCAGCGCCTCTGCCGGAAACTCTCTGGACGACCACCTGATCGCCGAAGCGCGATCAATCTCCGAACTCAGCGGGCAGCCCGAAGGTATCGAAGGTGTCGACGCGTTCGTGGGTAAGCGGAAGCCGAACTGGGGTTAGGGCAGACGCCAGTCGACCGGGTCGGCGCCCAGGTCCTCGAGCGCCTCGTTGGCCTTGCTGAAGGGCCGGGAGCCGAAGAACCCGCGGCTGGCCGACAGTGGTGACGGATGTGCCGATTTGATCACCGGCACCTCCGGCAGCCATTCCTCCAGGCTTGCCGCATCACGTCCCCACAGGATCGCGACCAGCGGCTCGGCCTCCCGCGCGACCAGGGCTTTGATGGCGCATTCGGTGACCTGCTCCCAGCCCTTCTTGCGGTGTGAGCCCGGCTCTCCGGGCTGCACCGTGAGCACCCTGTTCAGGAGTAGGACACCGTTGCTCGCCCACGGCGTCAGGTCACCGTTGGCCGGCATCGGATATCCGAGGTCCTGACAGTATTCGGTGTAGATGTTCGACAGCGACCTCGGAATCGGTGAAACCTCCGGTGCCACAGAGAAACTGAGCCCCACCGCATGCCCCGGTGTGGGATAGGGATCCTGCCCGACGATCAGCACGCGCACGTCGTCGAACGGATAGGTGAAGGCGCGCAACACATTCGCGCCCGCAGGCAGATACTTACGTCCTGCCGCGACCTCGTCCCGCAGGAACTGACCCATCTGCGTGACCATGGGCTCGACAGGTGCCAGCGCCTGTGCCCACCCCGGATCGATCAGTTCCGCAAGCGGTTTCGGGCTCAATCGAGCCTCCTCAATTCGCTGCGGTAGTACTGGGCGTTCTCGTAGTACATGTCGGCGTTCAGTTCCAGGTGACCCTCGGGAACCTCGTATCCCTGCCGGATCTTCGCCGGTACGCCGAGCGCCATCTCTCGGGGTCCGACGGTGAACCCGAACGGGATCACCGCGCCCGCCCCGACAATCGCGCCGTCACCGATCACCGAGCCGTTCAGCACGATCGACCCCGAGGCGATGAGGACGTCGTTACCGATCGTCGCACCCTCGATATGGGCGTTATGGCCGACGACGCAACCCTCCCCCAGCACGGTCGCATCGATCATCGTGCAGTGGATGATTGTGCCGTCCTGGATGTTGCTGCGCGCGCCGATGGAGATGGTGCCGTAGTCGCCGCGCAGCACCGCTCCCGGCCACACCGACACCCCGTCGCCGAGCGTCACCGAACCGATCACGGTCGCGTCGGGGTGCACGTACGCATCCTTACCCAAAACCGGTTCACGGTCACCGAGTGCATAGATCGCCATGCCCCGATCTAACCACCGACACAGCCTGGACCGCGCCAGAAGACACGCCCTATGTGCCCGGTCCGAACGATTGCCAGCCCCGTACCGCCCCCACTGGGGCGTCGTCGACCAGGACGCCGCGCCCGTCCGGTCCGGTGGGGCGCGGACGCACCTCACCGACGACCGTCCAGCCGCCCGGGACCTGGCCCGGCAGTTCGAACGCGGCCAGCAGCTGGTGATCCTCGCCGCCGGTCAGCACCCAGTCGGTCTCGTCGAGACCGAGTTCGGCGGCGGCCACGGCGAGCGCGGCGGGCCTCGGCACGGCCGACGTGTCGACGGCCACCTGCACCCCGGATCGGTCGGCCACGGTGATCAGTTCCTCGATGAGTCCGTCGGAGATGTCGGTCATCGCCCGCGCTCCGGCCCGGGCCGCGACCACACCCTGTGCGAGGTCGGGATGTGGGACCCGGAAGGCGGAAACGAACTCGGCGAACCTCTCTCGTAGTTCGGGGCGACCGGACAACAGCACGGCCAGTCCCGCAGCCGAGGCCCCCAGCGGACCGCTGACGGCGAGTGTGTCGCCGGGCCTGGCACCACCGATGAGAACCGGACGCAACCCGTCCATGGCGCCCAGCGCGGTCACGGTGATCACGATCTGCCGCGCGGCCACCAGGTCGCCACCGAGAACAGCCGCACCCAGATCCCGGGCAGCCGCGGCAATGCCCTGGTTGATCTCGGTGACCACCTCGACAGCCGTCGACGGCGGCACCGCGATCGACACGACGACGCCTATGACGCGGGCACCCATGGCAGCGACATCGGCAGCCGACTGCACCACCGAGCGCGCACCGATCTGTCGGGGCGAGGACAGGTCGAGCCGGAAATGCCGACCCTCGACAATCGTGTCCGTGCTGATCGCGGTCTCGCCCGTGGCCGCGAAGACCGCGGCGTCGTCACCGGTGCCCACGACAGTGATGTCCCCCGCGTCCGGCGGCTGCTCGACGGCCCCGATCAGTTCGGCCAGCACGGCTCGTTCGCCCACGTCACCGACGGTCCGGCCCGCTGTCACGGAAGTGATCGGACCGGGTATGGAAGGCTCCACTGGTTCTCCTCGCCGGTCTGCTTGAGTCGCGCACGTCCGCGTTGTCGGTGACAATATGGCGACAGTGTAGGGGTCGGCACGGCACGTGCCGGCGTTCTGCCTGGGCGGCAGTGCTGCCGGTGCCGGGTGGTCACCACGGTGCCGTCGGTCGGACACAGCGCCGGTACCCACGTACCGGCAGGAGACGGAGGACGCGAGTGGTCCAGGCATACATTCTGATCCAGACCGAGGTGGGGCGGGCCGCGCTGGCTGCCGCGTCGATCGCCGAGATCAGCGGAGTGTCCTCGTCCGAGGAGGTCAGCGGCCCGTACGACGTGATCGTCCGCGTCGAGACCACCGACGCGGCCCGGCTCACCGACGACATCGTGCCGCAGATCCAGAAGGTCGACGGCATCACCCGGACACTGACCTGCCCGGTCGTCGGCACCCGCTGACCACCCACCTCGGAGTCACACAAGCAGCGACGCGTTTAGCCTTGATGGTTGTGAACGACCGAGGAGCCGAGCGGCCCGACGACAGCCCACGCGCCGACGGCGGCGAAGCATCCCAGAACCGGCCCGGCCGGCCTGCCACAACGCAGCCACGGCAGGAGCCGCGCCGACTGAGCCCGGCACTGATCGCCACCCTGGTCGCGATACCGATAATGGTGCTGACGTTCTTCATCGTGGTGGCCGCGCTCAAACCGGACAGCCCGTCGAACCCGGTGCAATCCCTTGCCGCGCCCGACGCGGATTCGGCCGAATGCGCGAAACTGGTTGCGGCCCTTCCGGAACGCTTCGACGGATTCTCGGGAAAGAAGGTCGGCGACGGTGTGGTCCGCTATCCGAGCGTCGATGGCGACATCGTGGTCCGCTGCGGCGTGGAACGGCCCGGCGACCTCGCCCCCACCAGCAGCCTTCAGGTGGTCAATCCGGTGCAGTGGTTCATGACCGACACCCGCGAAGGGTCGGGACAGGCATACGTGGCCGTCGACCGACGCCCCTACGTCGCGCTGTGGCTGCCGATCACCGCCGGCAACGGACCTATCTCCGATCTCTCCGCGGCCATCAGCAAGACATTCCCGGTCGCCCCGCTCGACTTCGGCTGAGCATGGCCGATCGCCGGGCGATCAGGTGGTGGGGTGGCCGTAGGTTTCCGGCTTGCGGCTGCGGCCGAGGAGCGAACTGACGGCCTCGCGGGTCGACATACCCTCGTGGCACACCGCGGCCACCGCGTCGGTCAGCGGCATCTCCACACTGTGCTTGCGAGCGAGCGCACGCACCGAAACACACGATTTGACCCCTTCGGCTACCTGACCGTTGGTCGCCGCCTGCGCCTGCTCCATCGTCGCGCCCTCGCCCAGTTTGGCGCCGAACGTACGGTTGCGCGACAGCGGCGACGAGCAGGTGGCGACGAGGTCACCGACCCCGGCCAGACCGGCGAACGTCTCGGGATGCGCACCCAGCGCATGCCCGAGTCGGATGGTTTCGGCCAAGCCCCGGGTGATGATGGTGGCGAGCGTGTTCATCCCGAAGCCCATACCCCCGGCCATGCCGCAGGCCAGCGCGATCACGTTCTTGACGGCGCCACCGATTTCGCAGCCCACCACGTCGGTATTGGTGTACGGCCGGAAGTAGGCGGTGGAGAACGCCGCCTGCAATTGTTTGGCGCGGTCCTCGTCGGGACAGGCGATCACGGTCGCGGCGGGCTGCTGCTCGGCCACCTCACGCGCCAGATTGGGGCCGCTCAGGACTGCGATCTGATCGGTGGGGAACCCACTGACCTCGGCGATAACCTCGGTCATCCGCATCAGTGTGCTGGTCTCGACTCCCTTGGCCAGTGACACCAGCGACGCGGTCGGCAGCAGGTGCTCGCGCCATTCGGCGAGGTTGGCGCGCAACGATTGTGACGGCACCGCGCACACAACGATCTCCGCACCGTCCAGCGCCTGCGGCACCGATGATGTCGCGGCCAGCGCCTCGGGTAGTGCGATGCCCTGTAGGTAGTCGGGGTTGGTGTGCGAGGCGTTGATCGCATCGGCGAGCGCCGGCCGGCGCGCCCACATCGTGGTGTCGACACCGGCGTCGACCAGAACTTTCGCGGTCGCCGTCCCCCACGACCCCGATCCCATCACAACCGCACGCACACGATGTCCTCTCGCCGGTCCACACATCCGGGGTGCCTGTCTTCTAAGGCCCAGCCCCTGCTACCGGACACAGTAGCCGCAGGGCGGCCGGCGATGCACCGTCGCAGACCGTCGTACTGTCAGCCATGATGGAGGCCATGACCATGCCAGCCAACCGGCCGGATCATCTACCCGACCCGGCCCACGCCCGGTCGATCAGCACCCAGTCGATCGAATTTGTGGCGATCCTGGCCGTGAAGTCCTTGGCCGACGCCAAGTCCCGGCTGACGGGCTGGGACGACGACCACCGCCGCAACCTGGTGATCGCGATGCTCGCCGACACCATCGCGGCCATCCACGCCGCGGGCTGCGCACGGGTACTGGTGATCTCGCCCGACCCGGTGGTGCTCGCGGAGGCCGCGGCATGCGGTGCGAGCGGACTGCTCGAACCGACCGGTCCGGGGCGCCCCGGCACCCCGGCCGACGGACTGAACCAGGCCATGGCCGACGCGATGGCCGCTGCTCGCCGGCGCCGGCCCGGTGTCCGCCGCCTGGTACTTGTCCAGGCCGACCTGCCGGCCGCGACCGGCGACCAGATCCGCGCCGCCCTGACCGCCGCATCATCGCATCGTCAGGCGTTCGTCGCCGACCGTCGCGGTACCGGCACCGCGCTGCTCGTGCGCGACGCGGACCTGACCACACAGACCCGCTTCGGCGCAGATTCCGCTGCGCTGCACCGCCTCGACGGCCTCGCCGAACTCGACCCCGGACATAGCCTCTGGGCGGGACTGCGCAACGACGTCGACACGATCGAGGACCTGACCGCCGCCATCGGACTCGGGGTGGGTGAGCGGACCGCTCAGGCGGTCGGCAGCAGGTCGGCGGGTGCGCGAATCACCGGTACGACGCAAAGTTCACCCACCGCGTGCCGCCGCGACCACCGATGCGTCATGATTGACGGGTGAGCCCTGCCGACGACACCGCAGCCCCCGACAGCGTCAACACAATCACCTCCGTACCACCCGCCGACGGGCCGGAGGTCGCGATCCCGGGGGCCCCGCCGGCGGCGACGCTCAGTCCCGACGAACTCACCGATCTCCCCGACGATCGCTACCTCAACCGTGAATTGAGTTGGCTGGACTTCAACTCCAGAGTCCTCGCGCTCGCTGAGGACACCTCGCAGCCGCTGCTGGAGCGGGCCAAGTTCCTGGCGATCTTCGCGTCCAATCTCGACGAATTCTTCATGGTGCGGGTCGCCGGCCTCAAACGCCGCGACGAGACGGGCCTGTCGGTGCGCTCGGCGGACGGTCTGTCCCCACGCGAACAGCTGCAGCGGATCGCCGGACGCACTCAGACGATCGCCGACCGGCATGCCCGCGTCTTCCTCGACATGGTGCAACCGGAGTTGGCGCAGAACAACATTCACGTCGTCGGCTGGAACGATCTGTCGGCGCGGCAGCGTGATCGGCTCGTCGAGTACTTCAACGACGAGGTGTTCCCGGTCCTCACGCCGCTGGCCGTCGACCCGGCGCACCCCTTTCCCTACATCAGCAGCCTCAGCCTGAATCTTGCTGTCACGGTCCGCGATTCACCCGAGGGCGCCGAACACTTCGCTCGTGTCAAGGTTCCGGACAACGTCAAGCGGTTCGTCCGTGTCGACGACCTCATCTCGGAACCCGTTGCCGAGGACGCCGGCCCCCAGCCCGCTGTCTTCCTGCCGACCGAACGATTGATCGCGGCCAACCTCGAGCATCTGTTCCCCGGCATGGAGATCGCCGATTGCCACGCGTTCCGGATCACCCGCAACGCCGATTTCGAGGTCGACGAGGACCGCGACGAAGACCTGCTACAGGCGCTCGAACGGGAATTGGCACGCAGGCGGTTCGGCTCACCGGTGCGGCTCGAAGTGGCCGACGACATGAGCGAGCACATGCTCGAGCTGCTGCTGCGTGAACTCGACGTCAATCCGGCCGACGTGATCCAGGTGCCCGGTCTGCTCGACCTGTCGGCACTGTTCGAGATCTACGGTCTGGACAAGCCTCAGTTGAAGGACCGACCGTTCGTTCCCGCCACCCATCCCGCGTTCGGCGAACGCGAGACACCGCGGAGCATCTTCGCCACCCTCAGCGAGGGCGACGTCCTGGTCCACCACCCGTACGACTCGTTCTCCACCAGCGTCCAGCGGTTCATCGAGCAGGCCGCGGCCGACCCGCAGGTGCTGGCCATCAAGCAGACCCTCTACCGCACGTCGGGCGCGTCGGGCGATTCGCCGATCGTCAACGCGCTCATCGACGCCGCCGAGGCCGGCAAACAGGTTGTGGCACTGGTGGAGTTGAAGGCCCGCTTCGATGAGCAGGCGAACATCCGGTGGGCCCGTAAGCTCGAACAGGCGGGCGTGCACGTCGTGTACGGCCTCGTCGGACTCAAAACCCACTGCAAGACATGCCTTGTGGTGCGGCGCGAAGGCTCGGCGATCAAACGCTACTGCCACATCGGTACCGGAAACTACAATCCGAAGACCGCGCGCCTGTACGAGGACATGGGCTTGTTCACCGCCGCACCGGACGTGGGCGCCGACCTGACGGACCTGTTCAACACGCTGACCGGGTATTCGCGCAAGACCGAGTACCGCAACCTGCTCGTGGCCCCCAACGGGATCCGGTCGGGCATCGTCGACCGCATCAATATCGAGATCGAGCGTCGCCGGGCCGGCGACGAACGGGCCCGAGTCCAGTTGAAGGCCAATGCTCTGGTCGACGAGCAGATCATCGATGCGCTCTACCGGGCGTCGCAGGCCGGGGTCCCTGTCGAGGTGATGGTCCGCGGCATCTGTGCGCTGCGACCCGGGATGCCCGGAATCAGCGAGAACATCGCCGTCCGATCGATTCTCGGTCAGTTCCTGGAGCATTCGCGCATTCTGTATTTCGGTGCGCAGGACGAGTTCTGGATCGGATCTGCCGACATGATGCACCGCAATCTCGACCGCCGCATCGAGGCGATGGTACATGTGCGCGACGCGCATTCGGTGGCCACGATCCGGGACATGTTCGAGTCGGCCTTCGACCCGCGAACCCGCTGCTGGGAACTGCATTCGGACGGCAGCTGGGTGGCCTCACCCGCCGCCGGCGAGGAGGTTCTCGATCACCAGTTGCAGATGATCAAGCGTCATCGGCGTCGGCCCGAGCGTTCCGCCTGATCCGCCATGTCCAAGAACACCAAGACGGTATGGGCCGCCGGGGGCGTGCTGTGGCGCAAGGGTTCCGGGGATTCGCCGGTGGAGGTGGGCGTGGTCCACAGACCGCGCTACGACGATTGGTCACTGCCCAAGGGCAAACTCGACGACGACGAGACACTCGCGGGCGCCGCCGTCCGTGAGATCGCCGAGGAGACCGGTCACGTTGTCCGGCTGGGACGTTGGTTGCGAGACATCGACTACCGGCTGCCACGGGGTGGCGAGAAGCGGGTCCGTTTCTGGTCGGCGTGCGCGTTGTCGGGATCGTTCGAACCCAACAGCGAGGTCGATCGCGTGGAGTGGTTCCCGGTCACCGCCGCGCGCGAACGGCTCAGCTACCGGCTCGATCAGGAGGTGCTCGACGAATTCGCCCGGCTCCCCGCCGATCTGCACACGCTGCTTCTGGTGCGCCATGCGCGGGCGGGCACTCGATCTGAGTTCACGGGCGATGACCGGATCCGCCCTCTCGACTCGACCGGCCGTAAGCAGGCGGAGGCGATGGCGCCGCTGCTGACGGCATTCGGGGCCCAGGTGCTGCACGCCGCGGATCGGCTGCGCTGTGAACAGACGCTCGCGCCGCTTGCCGGGCGTCTCGGAGCCGGCATCGAGAGCGAGCCGACGTTGTCGGAGGAAAGCTACCGCGCGGACCCCGACGCCGCGTTGGCCCGTATCACCGAGATCGCCGCCGACCGCACCCAGATCCATGCGGTATGCAGTCAGGGCAAGGTGGTTCCGCCGCTGCTCACCGAGTGGTCGCGGCGCAGCGGCATCGGTCTTCCGGAATCGGGCAATCGCAAAGGCAGCGTGTGGGTGCTGACTCTCGACGGCCGGAATCTGGTGTCGGCCGACTACTTTGACAGCCCATTGGCCGAAGTCGACCGCAGTCCCACCGGGTTTGCCTCAAGCGCTGCGGCTCCCGACGCCGTGATCACATGATCCTGCCCCGGCGGGGGAAGTCCGTCGGGGCAGGAGTGGGCTGACGTATTCAGACCGGGATGTGATCAGCGACTGGTGCGACGGGTGGTCTTGGCCGGCGCCTTCTTTGCGGCTGTCTTCTTGGCTGCCGCGGTAGTGGTCTTCTTCGCCGCGGTGGTCTTCTTCGCCGCGGTGGTGGTGGTCTTCTTGGCTGCCGCGGCCGTGGTCTTCTTCGCCGCGGTGGTGGTGGTCTTCCGCGCTGTCGTCGCGGTGGTCTTCTTCGCCGCGGTAGTGGTCTTCTTGGCTGCCGCGGCAGTGGTCCGCTTCGCCGCTGTGGTTGTCTTCTTCGCGGCGGCCTTCTTGGCGGCCGCGGTGCTGGTCGCACTGCCGCGCTTAACGGCCGGGCCGGTGGCCGAGAGCTTCTGCTTACCGGCGACCACGGCCTTGAACTGGGCACCCGGACGGAACGCCGGCACCGAGGTGGCGCGGACCTTCACGGTCTCACCGGTCCTCGGGTTGCGTGCCACACGCGGTGCGCGCTTACGCTTCTCGAAAACACCGAAGCCGGTGATGGTGACGCTCTCGCCGCGATGAACTGCCCGCACGATCGTGTCGACGACCAATTCGACTGCCTCGGTGGCGGTCTTACGATCCGCGTCGAGCTTCTTGGTCAGCTCGTCAATGAGCTCTGCCTTGTTCATGGGGATACCTCCGCAAGCCGTTGTGAACCATCGGAATATGGTCAGCTAAACACACACGGTAAACGTCGGAACCGAAAACGTCCATCTTCCACGAGAATTAGTGGGATGTTTTCCGAAACCTCAAGGCGCACGCGGTATGCCGGAGGCCGAATTCGAAACCCTCAGGTATGGCGTTCGGAACGCCCATACCCGAGGGTTGCCGATCATTGTCGAAGTGTCGTCGGCTTCCACGAAGGACGCGACTTCTCGTACGCGGAAATCGCTTCTACCTGGCGCAATGTCAGGCCGATATCGTCCAGACCCTCCATCAGGCGCCAGCGGGTGTAGTCGTCAATCGTCAACGGCACCACGAGGTCTCCGGCGGTCACCGTCCGATCCTCAAGGCTGACGGTCAGTTCCAGACCGGGCTCTTGCTCCAGCCGCTTCCACAGCAGTTCGACGTCGGGCTGTTCGACCTGTGCGGCAACCAGACCCGCCTTGCCGGCGTTGCCGCGGAAGATGTCGGCGAATCGGGAGGAGATCACCACCCGAAAGCCGAAGTCGGACAAGGCCCACACCGCGTGCTCGCGGGACGAACCGGTACCGAAGTCGGGACCGGCGACGAGAACCGAACCGTGGCTCCACGGTTCGTTGTTCAGGATGAAATCAGGGTCGGCACGCCAGCCGGCGAACAGACCGTCCTCGAAACCGGTCCGGGTGACCCGCTTGAGGTAGACGGCGGGGATGATCTGGTCGGTGTCGACGTTGCTGCGGCGCAGCGGCACACCGACGCCGGTGTGGGTGAGAAAGGGTTGCATGTCGGAGCTTTCGGTCGTCTAACGAGTGTTCGGAATCGGCGGTGTCAGGCCAGATCAGCGGGCGCGGCGAGCGTGCCACGCACAGCAGTGGCCGCGGCCACGAGCGGGGACACCAGGTGTGTCCGGCCGCCCTTGCCCTGTCGCCCTTCGAAGTTGCGGTTGGAGGTCGACGCGCAGCGCTCCCCCGGCGCGAGTTGGTCGGGGTTCATGCCCAGGCACATCGAGCATCCCGCCTGGCGCCATTCGGCGCCCGCGGCGGTGAAGATCTCGCCCAGACCTTCCTCTTCGGCCTGCGCCCGCACCCGCATCGAACCCGGCACGATCAGCATTCGCATACCGTCGGCGACGCGGCGCCCCTTGAGGATTCCGGCGACCGCGCGCAGGTCCTCGATGCGGCCGTTGGTGCAGGAGCCGACGAAGACCGTGTCGATCTTGACGTTCCGCAACGGGGTTCCCGGTTCCAGGCCCATGTAGTCCAGCGCCTTCGCCGCGGCCTGTGACTCCGTCTCGTCCGGGATGAGCGCGGGATCGGGAACCCGATCCCCAAGCGGCGCACCCTGACCCGGGTTGGTGCCCCAGGTGACGAACGGCGTCAGCGCGGAGGCGTCGATGTGTACCTCGGCGTCGAACTGCGCGTCCGGATCGGTGCGCAGCGAATCCCAGTACGCCACAGCGGCATCCCAGTCCTCGCCCTTGGGAGCATGATCGCGGCCTTTGAGGTAGTCGTAGGTGATCTCGTCGGGGGCGATCATCCCGGCGCGCGCACCGGCCTCGATCGACATGTTGCAGATGGTCATTCGCGCTTCCATCGACAACTTCTCAATGGCCTTGCCGCGATACTCCAGCACATATCCCTGGCCACCGCCGGTGCCGATCTTGGCGATGACGGCCAGGATCAGATCCTTGCTGGTGACACCGGGCCCGAGTTCGCCGTCGACGTTGATGGCCATCGTGCGGAACGGCTTGAGCGACAACGTCTGCGTCGCCATCACGTGTTCGACCTCGGAGGTGCCGATGCCCATCGCGATGGCGCCGAAGGCCCCGTGTGTGGATGTATGGCTGTCGCCGCAGACCACCGTCATGCCGGGCTGTGTCAGACCCAGCTGCGGGCCGACGACGTGGACGATGCCCTGTTCGCGGTTGCCCATCCGGTACAGGCGAACACCGAACTCCTCGCAGTTACGGCGCAGGGTGTCGACCTGCAGGCGGGAGACCTCGTCGGCGATCGGCTTGTCGATGTCGACGGTGGGGACGTTGTGATCTTCGGTCGCGATCGTCAGGTCCACCCGGCGCAGGGGCCGGCCGGCCATCCGCAGGCCGTCGAAGGCCTGCGGGCTGGTGACCTCATGCACGAGGTGCAGGTCGATGTAGATCAGGTCCGGATTGCGGTTGCCCGCCTCGTCGACCTCGCCGTGCACCACGACATGGTCGTCCCAGACCTTCTCGGCCAGCGTCCGCGGCCTGGTCCCGGATCCACTCTGCGTCACAGGTTCGGTCTGTGATCCTTCGATTCGCTCACTGCTCATGGCTGTACTCGCATCTACTCATTCGCCAAGCCGCGCGGGGGCTGCTCCGCACGGCACTTCCGGTGACCGACGACCATCCCGATGTTCGATCCATCTCGGGCGGTCATCCGGCACCAGATTGGCAATCTCACTATTTGGACAGCTAGTATCGTCCTATGGGACAGGATAGCGCACTCGAGGTCGTCAGCGGAATCGGCGTCCTCGACAAGTCGGTCACGGTCCTGCGGGCCGTCGCCGCCACCCCGTGCAATCTCGGCGAACTGTGCGAGCACACCGGCCTGCCGCGCGCCACCGCACATCGCCTCGCCGTCGGCCTCGAAGCACATAGGTTGCTGGCGCGCAATGCATCCGGGAAATGGTATCCAGGACCGGCGCTGGGCGAGCTGGCCTCGTCGGCGCACGACCCGGTGCGCGAGGCCGCGCTGATGGTGCTACCGCGGCTGCGCGAGATCACTGGCGAATCGGTACAGATCTACCGCCGCGAAGGCACCGAGCGCGTCTGCATCGCCGCGATCGAGCCCCCCACCGGTCTGCGCGACACCGTCCCGGTGGGCACACGCTTTCCGATGAACGCCGGGTCGGCCGCCAAGGTCCTGGCCGCCTGGACCGAGGGTGCCACACAGCGAGCGCTGCTGGCCGAGAGCGTCTTCGGAGAACGAGCCCTGCACGAGATCCGGCGCCGCGGCTGGGCGCAGAGCGCGGGCGAACGTGCCGCCGGCGTCGCCAGTGTGTCCGCCCCCGTCCGCGGTTCCACCGGCGAGGTGATCGCCGCGATCTCGGTGTCGGGTCCCATCGACCGGATGGGCCGGCGGCCGGGCGCGCGGTGGGCCGCCGACCTGCTCGCCGCAGCCGACGCGATCCAGAAACGTCTGACCGCCGGCGACGCCTGAATCAACGCGGTCAGCTCAGCGCCACCGGGTAATTCACGTGGATGGTGCTCGCCGGAAATGCGTACAATTACGCACGGTCCGCATGGGAGGATCAGTGTCAACACTGATTTGAGAGGACCCACGACATTGGGCAATCCATACGACCCGACCCAGTCGGGCGACCCGCAGCAGCAGTATCCGGGCGGTCAGCAGTACCCGGGCGGCCCGCAATACCCTGGTGGCCAGCAGTATCCCGGCGGTCAGCAGTATCCGCAGGACCCACAGCAGAACTGGCCCACCCAACAGGCCCCGCAACCTCAGCAGGGCTGGCCCGCCGGCCAGGGCGGCTACGGCGCGCCGACCTCCCCGCCCCCGGCTCCCCCATCCGGTGGTGGCTCCAAGAAGATCTGGTTGCTCGGTGGCGGCGTGGCAGTATTGGCCGTGGTGGCCGTGATCGCCCTCGTCCTGGCACTGACCTCCGGCGGGGACGAGGGCGACAAGGGCAAGTCCGCACCCACCGCCGCGGCCAAGGACCTACTGCTGCCGGAGTCCGGCTTCCCGAGCGCCGCCGGCGGCGAGTTCTCCGTCTCCGACGGGAGTGGCGACGGCGATGACGACGACATCAAGGTCGACAACGAGGCGTGCAACCGCATCGTGAACGCCGAGGACAAGAACAACGGAAGTCAGAAGGCCTCCCGTGAACTCAAGATCTCCGAATCGGGTACCTCGTCGTTCTCGGAGACCACCTATGAGTCGGAGCTGACCAAGCCCGTCGACAAGTCAGATCTCGACACCTTCGACGAGACCGTCTCGAACTGCACCGACTTCACCATGACCATCGACCAGGACGGCACGCCGGTCACCGCGAAGATGAAGATGAGCAAGTCGTCCATCCCCGGCGTCGACGGCAAGTACAAAGCGGCCAAGGTCACCGGCACGTTCGAGATCAGCGGCGTCAAGGTGAACTTCATCATGCACGTGGTGCTGGGCGTCGAGCGTGAGGTCGGTATCGAGATCACCCACGGTCTGGTCAGCACCGGCAATCAGGCCGCGTCGGGCGTCGAGTCCGATCTGGCGTCCATGTTCAACCAGCAGCGTGAACTGATCGCCAACGCGTCCTGAACGCCTGGCCGATTCCCGACGGGGCGTCCATCCCATTGTGATGGGCGCCCCTCGTCGTCTCCGGCGAAACCTCACGAGGCGAAGAACGCGACACGAAGAAGGAGACACCCTCACCGATGTGGTGAGGGTGTCTCCTTTTGTAGCCCCGACGGGATTCGAACCCGCGCTACCGCCTTGAGAGGGCGGCGTCCTAGGCCGCTAGACGACGGGGCCCTAGAACGATTCCCTGTCAGAAACATCTCAACATCAGAAACGCTGCGTGAGACGAAGCGCTGTGTGAGAAGTTCCCTTCCGGAGAACCGGTGTATTCAGTTCTTGAACTACCGCGCACCAGACTAATACACACCGGGTGGGCGATCGCTCGCTGGGGTACCAGGACTCGAACCTAGAATGGCTGAACCAGAATCAGCTGTGTTGCCAATTACACCATACCCCAAGGTTTTACCCTCGCGGCCCCCTTCAGGGCCGAGAAGAACCTTAGCAAAGGGACCCCCCTAAACCACAAATCGGCAGGTCAAGGCCCTATTTCGCGTAGTTTTCGCGTGCTGACCGCAGCCTGGCCAGGGTCGTGTCCCGGCCCAGCAACTCCATGGACTCGAACAGCGGCGGGCTGACGGCCGACCCGGTGACACCGACTCGGACCGGACCGAACGCCTTGCGCGGTTTGAGCTCCAGACCGTCCACGAGCGCCTCCTGGAGTGCCTGCTGGATCGCGTCGGTGGTCCAGTTGGTGGATTCGAGCGCGGCGACCGCAGCATCGAGCACAGGGGCCGCGTCGGCTCCGAGGTTCCTGGCGGCCGACTTCTCGTCGATGGTGAACTCGTCGTCGGACACGTACAGGAACGACATCAGTCCCCAGGCGTCGCCGAGCACCTGGATGCGGGTCTGCACCAGGTCGGCGAGCACCGCGAACTTCGCGTCGTCGGCGTCCTCGGGCAGTAGACCGTGACCGGTGAGGTACGCCTTGAGCCGGCCGGCGAAGTCCTCCGGCGTCAGGCGCCGGATGTGTTCGGCGTTGATCGCGTCGGCCTTCTTCTGGTCGAAGCGGGCCGGGTTGGAGTTCACCTCACGCACGTCGAAGGCCTCGACCATCTCGTCGAGAGTGAAGACGTCGACGTCGGCCTTGTAGCCCCAGCCGAGAAGCGCGAGATAGTTCAGCAGACCCTCGGGCAGGAACCCGCGGTCGCGGTGGTGCAGCAGATTCGATTCGGGATCACGCTTGGATAGCTTCTTGTTGCCCTCGCCCATCACGAACGGCAGATGACCGAACTCGGGTACCCGGTCGGCGATGCCGAGCCGTATCAGCGCCTCGTACAGGGCCACCTGCCGTGGCGTCGAGGACAGCAGATCCTCACCGCGCAGTACGTGGGTGATCTTCATCATGGCGTCGTCGACGGGGTTGACGAGGGTGTAGAGCGGTTTGCCGTTGGCCCGGGTGAGCGCGAAGTCCGGGACAGTGCCCGCCTTGATGGTGGTGGTGCCGCGGACCAGGTCGTCCCACGCGATGTCGTGATCGGGCATGCGCAGGCGCACAACCGGATTGCGGCCCTCGTCGCGGTAGGCGGTGCGCTGCTCGTCAGTGAGGTCGCGGTCGAAGTTGTCGTAACCCAGCTTGGGGTCGCGGCCGGCAGCGCGGTGACGCGCCTCCACCTCCTCGGGGGTCGAGAACGCCTCGTAGGCCTCGCCCGCGTCGAGGAGCTTGCGGACGACGTCGAGGTGGATGTCGGCGCGCTCGGACTGTCGGTACGGCCCGTACGGGCCGCCCACCTCGGGGCCCTCGTCCCAGTCCAGGCCCAGCCAGCGCAGCGAATCGAGGATCGCCTCGTACGACTCCTCGCTGTCGCGGGCGGCGTCGGTGTCTTCGATGCGGAACACGAAGGTGCCCTTGTCGTGCCGGGCCTGCGCGAAGTTGAACAGCGCGGTGCGCACCATCCCCACGTGTGGGGTGCCGGTCGGCGACGGACAGAAACGAACACGAACCTGATCAGGACTGGTCATGCCGATCAGCGTATCGAATCAGGTCCTACAGACTCTTCGCGAAGTCGATCAGGAGCCTGTTCACCGCTTCCGGCTGTTCCAGGTAGCCGAAATGCCCTGCCTTCTCGACGACCTCGTAGCGCGAGCCGGGTATGGCGTCGGCGACTTCCTTGGCCAGTTTCACCGGCAGGGTGCGGTCGTCGGCGAAGCCGATGACCATCGTCGGGACGCTGATGGCGCGGTAGGCGGCAAGCCGGTTGCCGTCGTGTTCGTGAATGCCATACTGGGCGCGGACTCCGGGGGTGACCTTCTGCGGCGAGAATCCGATGATGTCGAGCCAGTCCTGGGCGTGCCGGTCGTCGTCGAAGGTGTGCGGCGACAGGTTGAGATGGGCGGTGATGGCGGCCTCGTAGTCGGGCGGCAAGGTGATGCCGTTGTCGTAGAGGGCGCGTTCGCCGGCCGAGATCGCCCGCTGAAGTGGAGTATTGCGGCCATATGTGGCGATCATCACCGCACCACGGACGACGTCGGGCCGGGCGAGGGCCAGTTCCTGGGTGATGTGCGCACCGAGGGAGGTGCCGACGACGATCGCGGGACCGTCGCCGAGATGCTCGATGAGTCCGGCGGTGTCGGCGACCATGTCATCGATGGTGAATCCCTGGGGGCATTCGGAGCTGGGAGCGATGCCGCGGTTGTCGAAGAGTGCGACCCGGAATCCCGCTTTGACGAGGGCGGGTTGCTGGTTGGCCTTCCAGACGCGGCCCGGGCTGCCGGTGCCCATCACCATCACGACCAGGGGGCCGGTGCCGGTTACCTCGTAGGAGATGTCGATGCCGTTGATACGGGCGATTTCGGGTTTCTTCATGCTTTGTCCATCACAGGGTTGGAGAGTGTGCCGAGGCCGGAGATCGTGACCGAGACCCGTTGGCCTGCCGTCATCGGACCCACGCCTTCGGGGGTTCCGGTGAGGATGACGTCGCCGGGTAGCAGTGTCATCACCCGGGAGATCCACTCGATGATCTTGCCGATGTCGTGGATCATCAGTGAGGTTCGCGAGTGTTGTTTGGTCTCGCCGTCGAGTTGGGTCGTGAGTTCGGCGTCGGCGGGATCGAACTCGGTGTCGATCCAGGGACCGAGGGGGCAGAAGGTGTCGTAGCCCTTGCCGCGGGTCCATTGGCCGTCGGCCTGCTGGTGGTCGCGAGCGGTGACGTCGTTGGCGATGGTGTATCCGAGGATCACACTCGCCGCCTTGGCGGCCGGGACGTCCTTGCAGGGTTTGCCGATGACGACGGCGAGCTCGCCCTCGTAGTCCACGCGTTGCGATGAGGGCGGACGCACGATGGACACTTCCGGCCCGATGATCGACGTGTTGGGTTTGATGAAGATCACGGGATCGGCGGGCGCTTCGCCGCCCATCTCGGCCGCGTGTGCGGCGTAGTTCTTACCGATGCAGATCACTTTGGAAGCCAGGATCGGCGCGAGCAGGCGAACGTCGGCCAGTGGCCAGGTGCGTCCGGTGAAGGTGGGTGTGCCGAAGGGATGTTCGGCGATCTCCTTGGCGACGAGTACACCGTCCTGCTCCTCGATGGAGACGAATGCCACGCCGTCGGGGCTGGCGATACGACCTAAACGCATGCGAGCAGACTAGCCGACGGCTCGGACATCACACCTACCCCGGCCTGACCCATCCGGCCGAGAGTATTAGAATGTGGACGTTGTATCTCATAATTTGAGACCATTCAGCCCAGCGAAGTCCGGGAGGTTGCGGCTATGCACGAAGACATCGGTGCCACACAACGGTGGGTGATGCTGGTGTGCTCGATGATCGCCGCGATGACCACGACCTGTGTCGTCAGTGGTGTGCCGTATCTCATCCCGACCCTGCACTCCGACGAGGGCTTCTCCCTCACCACGGCGTCGGTGATCGCCACCGTCCCCACCATCGGGCTGATGATCGCGATCATCCCGTGGGGCGTGTTGCTCGATCGCTACGGCGAACGCCTGGTGCTGACGGTGTCATTGTCGGGCACGCTGGTGGCGGCGGTCGCCACCGCCGCAGCGGCCCTCGGCGGCGCACCGACCCCGGCGCTGGCGATGTGCCTGTTTCTGGGCGGGTTGTCCTCCGGCGCGGCCAACGGCGCGAGCGGGCGGATCGTCGTCGGCTGGTTTCCGGCCGATCAGCGCGGCACCGCGATGGGATTCCGGCAGATGGCGCAGCCGCTCGGAATGGGTTTATGCGCCTTGACGATGCCGGTGCTGGCCGCGCGATCCGGTGTCGGCGTCGCGCTGCTGGTTCCGGTTACGGTCACGGCGATCGGCTTGGCCTGCTGCATCTTCGGGATCAAGGACCCGCCGCTGAGGACCGAGACACCGGTCTCCGCCGACGCAATATCAGCCGCTCCCAAGCGTCTGGAAAACCCTTACCGGACAAGCAATTTCCTGGCGCGTGTGCACGCGGTCAGTGTGGCACTGGTGATTCCGCAGTCGATGCTGTGGACGTTCGTCCCTACGTGGCTGATCGTCGACCGCGGCTGGGCACCGGCTGCCGCCGGAACGTTGATCACCGCAACACAGATCGTGGGCGCGCTGGGCAGGATCGGGGCAGGGCGACTGTCGGATGTGATGGGCTCGCGAATGCGTCCGATCCGACTCATCGCGATCACCGCAGGTCTCGCCACAGGTGTGCTGGCGCTTCTCGACGCCGTCGGATCGCCTGTCGCGGTGGTGATCATGGTGATCGCGTCGGTGGCGTCCGTCGCCGACAACGGCCTGGCCTTCACCGCGATCGCCGAATACGCCGGTCCCCGTTGGAGTGGCCGCGGCCTCGGAATCCAGAACACCGCACAGCATCTCGCGACCGCCGCCACCACCCCGCTGATCGGTTCGGCGGTCACGCACCTCGGATTTGCCGTCGCCTTCGGCCTGACCGCCCTCGCCCCGCTGATCGCCCTCCCCCTGATCCCCCGCGACGCCACGTAAGGGGCAGCTGCAAAGCGTTGAGAGCCTGGCGTCACCGGACCCTTCGAGACGCGTCGGCTCGCAAGCTCGCGCGACGCCCTCAGGGATCAAGAATTATGGTCACGACCAGCCAATTTGCCCCGAGACCAAAGCAACAAAACAAGCGCCCAAACATCTCGCCCCCGAGACCAAAGCAACGAAGGAGCGGCCAAACATCTTCATCCCCGAGACCAAGGCGACAAAGGAGCGGCAAACATCTTGATCCCTGAGGCCGTTGCGACGAACGAGCGAGGGACCCGTTGGGTCCGGTGACCTTTCGGCGCCTGACGTGCGCACCTCGAAACCTGGTGAGACGACGATGTCCGCGACCGCCGGAAGACGGTCGCGGACATCGCAGTCGGTGTCAGACGCGGGCGAGGATGCGATCCCCGATCGTGGTGGTGCCGAGTTTCTCGTCACCACGCTCGGCCACATCGGCGGCCACCGCCGCCTCGATACGCGCGGCGTCGTCGTCGCGACCGAGATGACGGAACAACAGAGCCACCGACAGGATGGCGGCCGTGGGGTCGGCCTTGCCCTGGCCGGCGATGTCGGGTGCGCTGCCGTGCACCGGCTCGAACATCGACGGATTGGTGCCGGTGGCGTCGATATTGCCCGACGCGGCCAGCCCGATACCGCCGGTCACAGCCGCGGCGAGGTCGGTGATGATGTCGCCGAACAGGTTGTCGGTGACGATCACATCGAACCGCGACGGATCGGTGACCAGGTAGATGGTGGCGGCGTCGACGTGGCAGTAGTCGGTTGCCACGTCGGGGTATTCCGCACCCACCTCTTCCACGGTCCGCGCCCACATCGATCCGGCGAACGTCAGGACGTTGGTCTTGTGCACCAGCGTCAGCTTCTTGCTCCGGGCCTGTGCGCGGGCGAACGCGTCGCGCACCACCCGTTCGATACCGAACCTGGTGTTGACGCTGACCTCGGTGGCCACCTCGTGCGGGGTGCCGACGCGGATCGAACCGCCGTTGCCGGTGTACGGCCCCTCGGTGCCCTCCCGGACTACGACGAAGTCGATCTTCGGGTTACCCGCCAGCGGCGACCGCACACCGTCCAGCAGGACCGACGGCCGCAGGTTGACGTGATGGTCCATCGCAAACCGCAGCTTGAGCAGGAAACCACGTTCGAGAACCCCCGACGGCACCGACGGATCGCCGATCGCACCGAGCAGGATCGCGTCGTGTTCACGCAGCGATGCCAGATCGGCGTCGGTGAGCAGTTCACCGGTCGCGTGGTAGCGGCGTGCGCCGAAATCGTAGTCGGTGGTGGTCAGCTCGGGTTCGAGCTTGCGGGCCACCCGCAGCGCCTGGTCGATGACCTCGGGTCCGATGCCGTCGCCTGCGATCACAGCCAGTTTCATGCCAGGTCCACCAGCTCGATCAGGGTGGCGCCGACGGCGCCGCGGACCTCGGCCAGCAGGTCGTCGCCGATCTCGCGATCGACGCGCAGGATCAGGGTCGCACCGTCGCCCTCGACGTCCTGCGATAGCGCGGCGGCCAGGATGTCGACGCCCGAATTGCCCAGCAGGGTGCCGACCTTGCCCAGCGAACCCGGCTGATCGGTGTAGCTGACGATAAGGTTCAGGCCCTCGGCGCGCAGGTCGATGTTGCGGCCGTTGATGTTGACGATCTTCTGCACCAGCCGGGGTTCGGTGAGCGTGCCTGCCACGTTGGCGACCGATCCGTCGGCGAACACCGCCTTGACGTCGACGACGCTGCGATGGTTGGGGCTTTCGGTGGCGGTGGTGACCTCACTGGTCACCCCGCGCGCCTGCGCCACGGCCGGGGCGTTGACGAAGGTGATGGGCTCGTCGAGGACGGCCGAGAATAGGCCACGCAGCGCCGACAGGCCCAGCACGTCGACATTGCCGGCGGCGAGCTCACCGAGCACCTCGACGTTAATCGAGGTGGGCACCTCGGTGCTGATGGCACCGATGAGCACACCGAGCTTGCGGGCCACCTCCAGCCAGGGTGCGACCTCTTCGTCGACGGCTCCGCCGGTGATGTTCACGGCATCGGGCACGAAGTGTCCCGCCAGGGCCAGGCGCACGCTCTTGGCGACGTCGGTACCGGCCCGGTCCTGCGCCTCGCTGGTGGAGGCACCCAGGTGCGGGGTGACGACGACCTGCGGCAGGTCGAAGAGCGGTGAATCGGTGCACGGTTCGGTGTTGAACACGTCCAGACCGGCCGCGCGGACCTGGCCGGAGTTGATGGCGTCGGCCAGGGCCTGCTCGTCGACGAGGCCGCCGCGGGCGGCGTTGACGATGACCACACCCTTCTTGGTGCGGGCCAACTGCTCGGCACCGATGAGGCCGAGCGTCTCGGGAGTCTTGGGCAGGTGCACGGTGACGAAGTCGGCCCGTTCGAGCAGTTCGTCGAGGCTGACCAGTTCGATGCCCAGCTGCGCGGCCCGCGCGGCCGACACGTAAGGGTCGTAGGCAATGATGTGGGTCTCGAACGCGGCCAGTCGGGCTGCGACCAGCTGGCCGATACGGCCCAGGCCGACGACGCCGACGGTCTTGTCGAAGATCTCGACACCGTTGAACGACGACCGCTTCCAGGTGTGCTCACGCAGCGTGGCGTCGGCGGCCGGGATCTGGCGGGATGCGGCCATCAGCAGCGCGATGGCGTGCTCGGCGGCGGTGTGGATGTTGGAGGTGGGCGCGTTGACGACCATCACGCCGCGTGCGGTGGCGGCGGGCACGTCGACGTTGTCCAGACCCACGCCGGCGCGGGCGATGATCTTGAGGTTCTTGCCGGCCTCAAGCACCTCCGCGTCGACCGTGGTGGCCGACCGCACGAGGATCGCGTCGGCGTCGACGACGGCCTCGAGCAGCTTGGGGCGGTCGGGGCCGTCCACCCAGCGGACCTCGACACCGTCGCCGAGAGCCTCGACGGTCGAGGGGGCCAGTTTGTCGGCGATCAAGACGACCGGACGTCCTGCTGAGGTCACAGTTCTCTTCTCCAGTATTCGGTATGGAATCCACCCCGGCACCGCGGTGCCGACCGGGCGGATCGGTAGGTGCGCACCCGCTAGCTTAGAGGTCGCCGAAATGCGCGAGACCAGCGGATCTGCCGCACGTGGAGTCTCGACACGTCGGTGTGTACATTGTGGTCGGTGTTACATGCCGTAAGGTCTGTGCACTATTGGGACTTTTCCGACCCGATCGCGGGCGAACAGACCATGCCGGAACCATACAGACCTGATCGGGAGCCCCTTGGGCCACAACGACCAGGCGACATGAACTCCGGGAGTATCCGCTACCGATGGTCGGTGGTGCGCACGAGACGACGAAGCGGGAGCGCGCATGGCGCAGAGACTGACAGCACTGGTGGCTGCACTGGCCACCACGGTGCTGGCAGGCTGGGGGGCAGGCGCGGCCGAGGCTGCACCGGCGAAGATCCCCCTCGGCGGCGGATCGGGCATCTACGTGATGAAGACCAAGGACATGGCGTCCTCGTGCACGCTCACCACGATCGGCCGCGCCAAGAAGACCAACAAGCTCATCGGCATCACGGCCGGCCATTGTGGTGTCCGTGGTCAGTACGTCCTGTCGGAGAGGTACACCGACCGCGGTGTCGCGGGTGTCGTCACCTACACGGCCGACGACCTCGACATCGCCGTGATCGAGTTCAACGAGAAGCTGGTCCGCCCCTTGCGCACGGTTCAGGGAGTGACCATCAATGGATTCGACACCCGGCCCCTGTCATTCCCCACGATCGCATGCAAGCAGGGCCGTACCACCGGCAACACGTGCGGTATCGCCTGGTTCTCCAAGGGTCACGAACACTACAGCCAGCTGTGCATCGTCGAAGGCGACTCCGGCTCCCCTGTCGTCGTCGGTGACCGCCTCGCCGGAATGGTCAACGCCTACTACACATTCGGCTGCATCGGCACCGAAACCGGCACCAACATAGGCCCCATCCTCAAGCGGCTGGCGGCGCTGCCCTCATACCGGGGTTTCACACCGATCTGATATCACAAACCCCACCGATGGCCCCCGGCGAGGACACTATTGCGATGCCGGGGCCTATCGGTGGGGTTTGTGACGTCACACATGACGGCAAGGGGTTTCGATGAACGATCCGTCCCGGAGCCGGCGAAGCACTCGCACGTCCCCGAGTTCGTCACGCAGAGACGGATGACGCGCGTAGAAGTCGAGGAGCCAGAACGCGGCCGGTGATCCGGTCGCCAGATGATCGACCTCGAACCTCGTGGCCGCCGGCCCGAATCCCAGAGCAACACGCGTTCTTCCGGCAGTGCGTCGGCACGGCACGGCCTCGGTGATCTCACCCCAGTCGATGTGTATCGGTCTGCTTTCCAATGGACGCGCCACGACTCCGCGTGTCGAGACCACCAGAACATCACGCGAACCGAGCCGCAATATGCGAACCAGTTGGTGGATTCCGCCGACCACACCGACGAGCCCCATGCCATACATTTCCGGGTCGTAGTCGATGAGTCCGTACACCTGGAAAAGGACCATCACTGCCGCTGCGGCGATACCGGATATACCGGTCGCCAAGTGCAGGCTCCACAACCTGGCGTCCACAGATATGGCCAATGCTCCATCGACAACTCGCACGCCATCGCCACTCACCCGTTTCGCAACGGCCAGCGACCGGCCTCTCCAAGCCGCGGCCACCATAAGAGCAAAAATCGTCGAGAACGTGCCCAAGAGAATAAAATCGTATATCCCACAGCGTAGACCGAGAAATATCGCGAGAGAAAACAGACACACCGGCAACAGGACCTGAATCACCGTCAACCCGCGGAAGTTCTTTCTCCACCGATACGGAATCGGATAGTTCGTCACAACCACACCAGCCTCAGCGACAGCTCGTCCGTAGACAGATCCGGGAGATCGCGATATCTCCCCGAACCACGAGTCAACCGATACTTGAAATCATCCATTTCGCGTCGAAAATCGATCCGCACCTCATGAACTATGGTACTGTACTCCGCGTCCGGAATCCGGCCTGCGTACCACTCGCATCCCCGTTCCTCGTACCAGCGCTCCACCTCGGTACGCGTACGTCTATCGACCTCGGCTTCGGCAACTCGAGGATCGAGGTGGAATAGGGCGTAGTCGTCCGATTGCCACTGCCTGGGCAGCGGAACAATCTCAGCGGCAAGTGCACTGTCATCGAGCTCGACGATCTCCCGCATGACCTCGACCCGAATATCAGGTGCATGCACCATTTCACGGATAACATTCAGATACTCGTCGGGCAGCCATTGTGATGACAAACCCGTTTTCAACCTGAGCACAGCCAAGGCGCGACCTTCCCCCCGAGATACGTTCCCGCACTGCCACCTGCCATGGACTTCCAGAAGGTGCTCCAACCGTCGGGCAAGAACATAGCGCCAAGAGCGGCACCCATCGCTCCTCCCGAGCCCTTCACGCCGGCTTCGCAGGATTCATAGTAGTTATCTGCCGACGCCACATAGTAGAGCGTCGACATCACGGTAACCGTGGCACTTGCCATGTCCACACCGGCAGCCAGACGTCCGGCTTGATTCGAGTCAAGGAAAGGAACCCTGCCGTTTCGTAGTGACTCCGCTGTTTGGTCGAGCTGTGGTGTCCCCGAATAGAATGTCGACGTCGTGGCGTCCATAATCTCATTGAGCTCGGCGACGACAAGGTTCTTCTCGTCCACGCGGGCGACCGCGTCCTGCCCCGGCTTCTTGGTGACGATGACCGGAGCACGACCGGTACGCTGCAAGGTGGTGACCACAGTTCCGTCCGATTCCTTGACCGAACCGGATACCAGGTCCCCTTTGGGACTGTAGAGATCGAACGAGACAGGGCGCTTGCCATCGTCGGCGGCGGTGTACACCTGACGACTGCCGTCGAGCATCCGCAATTCGGTGATCACTTTGTCGCCGTCCCGGGAGGTCTCCTTGTCGACGACGGTTCCGAACATATGCCTTTCCAGTACCTGCTGTTGCTTCTTACGTTCGTCGGCATCGTAGGGCGCGTCAGTGACATTCTGCGGAACGCCCGGAACATTTCGCGCGGGTAGGTCTATCCCCAGCCAGGAGCTGTTCGTATTGCGACGTACGGATCCGGCGAACTCGTTGTCGGCCCTGCCGAGTTTGCCCAGGTGCGAGTTCAGTTGATCCTGAAATCCTCGGGCCGCCAACGCCATCAGCTTGGCCCGGTCCGGCGTCATCTTCTCCGCCCGGACCAGAATCTGCCATTCGTCGGTGACGTACAGCGGACCCTTCTCGATCACCGCGACGAGCCGGTCGATGTTGATCCGCTCGGCGGCGATCTCGCTGCCGTAGGTCTTGAAATCGTTGCTGACACTCGTACCGATGTCGGCGACGCAGTCGGCCAGGAAACCGACCCTGTCGGCCACACCCGCTGCGGCCCGCTGAGAATCACCGTCCCAGGCATCGTTGTGCGTCAAGGACGCGATCTGCTGACCGACGCGGTCTCCGGCGACGCTGATCGCCTTTCCGTCGATGCGGAACGACTCGCCGAGTTCCGCGAGTTCGGTTGTGCGCCAGGTGGCGAGCACGCTGCGCGCCGGGATCATCGCTTCGGCGAGATCTTGCTCAGCGCCGACGACAGACCTTGATCGGTCGCCTCGTATTCCCCTGCAGCATTGCGCACCGCGTCGGCCATCGATTCGTAACACCCGGCGACCATTCTGATCACCCGCTCAACCTCGGAGACACCGCCCGAGGCCATGAACGCCGTACGCGATCCCGGCAGACACGCGCACAGTTCTTCGATCCTGTCCGGAAGCGTTGAGCGTCTGATGAAATCCGCTGTCGTGTCGACGGTTTCGGCATACTGCCGCAAGATCGCCGGATCGACCAATACCCCCATGAATCCCCCTCGACCACTACGACCGTGGCTGTCCCCCGCGCCCCCGTACTGAGGCACATGCCGGACAGACTAGGACACACTGAAAGGTATGGTCCACTCCACTATCCACAGGCCGCGCCGGATCACAAACACCCCGTACCGGGTGACGCGGGGTGTTCGGAGGTCAAAACACCCGGGAGACATACCTCGGGGGCATGTCTTCCGGGTAGGGGTTCGCTATTGCGCACCCGTCAGCGACAACCAGGTCTGCACCACCGTGTCGGGGGTCAGCGACATCGACTCGATGCCCTGCTCGACCAGCCACGACGCCAGATCCGGATGGTCGGACGGGCCCTGACCGCAGATGCCGACATACTTGCCGCGGCGCCGGCACGTCTCGATGACCGAGGCCAGCACCTTGAGCACAGCCGGGTTGCGTTCGTCGAAATCGTGGGCGACCAGCCCCGAATCGCGGTCGACGCCGAGGATGAGCTGGGTCATGTCGTTGGAACCGATGGAGAAGCCGTCGACCCTGTCGAGGAACTCGTCGGCAAGAAGATAGTTCACCGGGACCTCGCACATCATCACCACCTGTAGACCGTTCTCGCCGCGCTTCAGGCCATGTGAGGCCATGATCTCCAGCACATCGTCGAGTTCGGCGACGGTCCGCACGAACGGCACCATGAGCTTGACGTTGCGCAGCCCCATCTCGTCCCGGACCCGGCGCAGCGCCTCACATTCGAGCGCGAAGCAGTCCCGGAAACCCTCGGAGACATAGCGGGCCGCGCCACGGTAGCCGATCATCGGATTCTCTTCGTCGGGCTCGTAGATGTCGCCTGCGAGGAGGTTGGCGTATTCGTTGGACTTGAAGTCCGAGAGCCGCACGATAACCGGTTTCGGGTCGAACGCGGCGGCGATCGTCGATACTCCCTCTACGACTCGCCGGACGAAGAATTCGGTGGGCGACGGGTATGCGGCGGTGAGCCGGTCGACCTGCTCACGTAGTTCTGGCGCCAGCGAATCACGTTCGATGAGCGCCTTCGGATGCACCCCGATCTGCCGGTTGATGATGAACTCCATCCGCGCCAGCCCGACCCCACTGTTGGGCAGCGCAGCGAACGAGAACGCCTGGTCGGGGGTGGCGACGTTCATCATCAGTTTCACCGGTATCTCCGGCATCTCGTCCAGCGACGTCAGATGCTCCTGGAAGGGCACCAGCCCCCGGTACACGCGGCCGGTATCGCCTTCGGCGCACGAGACCGTGACCTCCTGGCCGTCGGCGAGTGCGGTTGTCGCGTCGCCGGTTCCGACGATCGCGGGTACGCCCAGTTCGCGGGCGATGATCGCGGCGTGACAGGTTCGGCCGCCGCGTTCGGTGATGATCGCGGCGGCGCGTTTCATCACCGGTTCCCAGTCCGGGTCGGTGATCGCGGCGACCAGCACATCCCCGGGCCGGACCCGGTCCATCTCCTTGATCGACCGCAGCACTCGCACCGGACCGGCACCGATCCGCTGTCCGATCGAACGACCCTCGACCAGGACGTCGGTGGCGTCGGCGGCAGCGCGATCGATCTCGAACCGCGACAAGGACCGGCCGGCCTCGCCGCGCCGGGATACCACGGTCTCCGGTCGGGCCTGGAGGATGTAGAGCCGACCGTCAAGTCCGTCGCGGCCCCATTCGATGTCCATCGGTCTGCCGTAATGCTTCTCGATCGCGATGGCGTGCCGGGCGAGTTCGGTGACCTCGTCGTCGTCGATGGAGAACCGCAACCGCTCGTCGGCGTCGACGTCCACCCAGCGGGTCGCCGATGCGATACCCGTGCCCTCCGCGTATCGCATCGCCACGGCCTTCTCGCCGACGGTGCGGGACACGATGGCATCACGTCCGCTTCGGCCCTCCTCGATGGCGGGTTTGTAGACGTAGAACTCATCCGGGTTGACCGCGCCTTGCACCACGGCCTCACCCAAACCATAAGCGGCGGTGATGAATACGGCGCGATCGAAACCAGACTCGGTGTCGACGGTGAACATGACCCCCGACGCACCGATGTCGGTGCGGACCATGCGCTGTACGCCCGCGGACAGCGCGACCTCGTCGTGGACGAAGCCGTGGTGGACGCGGTAGGCGATGGCGCGGTCGTTGTACAGGGAGGCGAACACCGACTTGACCGCTTCGAGGATGTTGTCGATGCCGCCGATGTTGAGGTATGTCTCCTGCTGGCCGGCGAACGACGCATCCGGCAGGTCCTCCGCGGTGGCACTGGACCGCACCGCCCACGTCACCTCGTCCGGGTGGGTGTCGGCGGCCACCAGCTTGTCGTAGCCGGCGCGGATATCGCGCTCGAGTGCCTCGGGGAACGGGTGGTCGAGGATAAGCCGACGTATCTGCTCACCGCGCCGGGCGAGTTCGGTGACGTCCTCGACGTCGAGGCCGGTGAGAGTATCGCGGATCTTGGCATCCAGTCCACCTTCGGCGAGAAAGTCCCGGTAGGCATCGGCGGTCGTGGCGAAACCACCCGGAACGCGCACGCCGGCGTCGGCGAGGTTGACGACCATCTCGCCGAGCGAGGCGTTCTTACCCCCGACCTGCGGAACATCGGACATACCGATTTCGGTGAACCAGAGAATCGTAGACATCGAAAGCCTTTCGAGTGGTGTGCTGGACGTGTCAGCGGTGACGCAGCTTCATCGTCGTGAGAATGACGCTGGCCATTTCTTCCACGCTCATGGCGTGGGAGTTTATGAACGGAATCCCGTTGTCCCGGTACAGGGTTTCGGCATCGCGCAATTCGGTACGGCAGCGCGCGAGACTGGCGTAGCCGCTACCCGGGCGACGCTCGCCCCGTACTTGGCTCAGGCGCTGCGGTGTGGTGGTCAGCCCGAACAACCGGTCGCGGAAGGGTGCGACCGCCTCGGGCAGCACGCCCGGCCTGTCGTCGCTGGTGAGCGGATAGTTGGCCACCCGCAGACCGTGCTGCAGGGCGAGGTACATGGCGGTGGGCGTCTTACCGCAGCGCGACGGCGCGATGATGATGAGGTCGGCGCGGTCGACGTGCCGCAGGGACTGCGCGTCGTCGTGGGTGAAGGTGTACTCCACCGCGTCGATGCGATCGTGATAGCTGTCCAGGTCGCCGACGCGGTGGTATACGGTCGCATCCCCGGTCCGGGACGTCTCGAGAACCTCTTCGAGCTGGGCCAGGTGCGGGCCGAGCAGGTCGATGATCTCCCCCGGCGCCTGCTGGAACTCCGCGGCGACATCGGCGGCGCGGACGGTCACGAACACGATGGGGTCGGCCCCGGTGGAGGTGGCATCCGGCCCAGATACGGCGGCACGGATGACGCCGACGGCACGACGAGCCGCCGCGACCGTGTCGGTGAACGGCAGGACGTGCCGCTCGAAGGAGAATTCGGGAAACTGCGCCAGCAGCGCGTTCCCGAGGGTCTCGGCGGTGATGCCGGTGTTGTCGGAGACGAAGAACACCGACCGTTGCCTCGGATTCACCACACGCCCCCTGTCGACGTTGACCGTATCGGTCAACATATCAACAGCCCGCGCCCGCTCCGTGCGGTGACCGTGGATTCATGCTCGGAGAACGCCGTCGGCCCCGCATCCGGTGGACACGGGGCCGAGGCATCGTTCAGCGAAAAGAGCTGCGGGTCAGGCAGTTTCGGTGATCGGGCGATCCACCCAGCTCATCAGGTCGCGCAGCTTCTTGCCGGTGACCTCGATCGGGTGCTCGGCGTTGGCCTTGCGCAGGCCTTCCAGTTCCTTGTTGCCGCCCTCGACGTTGGCGACCAGACGCTTGACGAAGGTGCCGTCCTGGATGTCGGTGAGGATGGCGCGCATGCGCTCCTTGGTGTCGGCGTCGATGACGCGCGGACCCGACAGGTAGCCACCGAACTCGGCGGTGTCGGATACCGAGTAGTTCATGCGCGCGATGCCGCCCTCGTACATGAGGTCGACGATCAGCTTGAGCTCGTGCAGCACCTCGAAGTAGGCCATCTCGGGGGCGTAGCCAGCCTCGACCATGACCTCGAAACCGGTCTTGACCAGTTCCTCGGTGCCACCGCACAGCACTGCCTGCTCACCGAACAGGTCGGTCTCGGTCTCTTCCTTGAAGGTGGTCTTGATGACTCCGGCGCGGCCACCGCCGATGGCGGAGGCGTAGCTCAGCGCCAGCGCCTGGCCCTCACCCTTGGGATCCTGGTCGACCGCGATCAGGCAGGGCACGCCCTTGCCGTCGACGTACTGACGGCGCACCAGGTGGCCGGGGCCCTTCGGGGCGACCATGCCGATCGTGACGTTGGCGGGGGGCTTGATGAGGCCGAAGTGGATGTTGAGGCCGTGTCCGAAGAACAGGGCGTCGCCGTCCTTGAGATTGGGCTCGATGTCCTCGGTGAAGATCGAGGCCTGGCTGGTGTCGGGCGCCAGCAGCATGATCACGTCGGCCCAGGCGGCTGCCTCGGCGTTGGTGAGCACCTTCAGGCCCTGCTCCTGTGCCTTTTCCCGCGACTTGCTGCCCTCGCGCAGACCGATCACGACCTCCACGCCGGAGTCGCGCAGCGACAGCGAATGCGCGTGTCCCTGGCTGCCATAACCGATGACGGCGACCTTGCGGCCCTGGATGATCGACAGATCAGCGTCGTCGTCGTAGAAAAGTTCGATCGCCACAGTGGATTCCCTTCGATGTGTGGCCCGCGGAGAAACTCGGCGTTTCTCACGGATTTGGTGTTGCTATCAGTCTTAGCCGATCAGCCCGGGACGAAGCCGGGTGGGCCGGTCAGCGGTGGTCAGCGGTTTCCCGGCGAGCCGGTCAGCGGTTTGTCGACATGCTCTTCGGACCGCGGCCGAGCGCCACGGCACCCGATTGCGCGATCTCGCGGATGCCGTACGGATCGAGCATCCGCAGCAGGGCCTCCAGCTTTTCCGAGGTGCCGGTGGCCTCGATGGTCAGCGACTCGGGCGAGACGTCGATCACCTTGGCGCGGAACAGGTTCACCACTTCGAGAACCTCGCTGCGCACCGCCGAATCCGAACGCACCTTGATCAGCATCAGCTCACGCGCCACCGACGACGCCGGATCCTGCTCGACGATCTTGAGGACGTTGATGAGCTTATTGAGCTGCTTGGTGACCTGCTCGAGCGGGAAGTCGTCGACGGTGACCATGATGGTCATCCGCGAGACACCCTTGAGTTCGGTCGGCCCGACGGCCAGCGACTCGATGTTGAAACCGCGCCGCGAGAACAGCGAGGAGACCCGGGCCAGCACGCCCGGCAGGTCCTCCACCAGCACGCTGAGGGTATGTGTGGTGCTCACTGCTCGTCCTTCTTGCTCGTGGCGGCCGTGTCCGGGCGCGCCATCGTTTCGTGGATGTCGACGGGGTCGGACACCGAGTCCTCCTCGTCGAACAGCGGCCGGATATTGATGGCCGCCATGATCTCGTCGTTGCTGGTGCCGGCGGCGACCATCGGCCACACCTGCGCGTCCTTGCCGACGATGAAGTCGATGACCACCGGCCGGTCGTTGATGGCACGCGCCTGTGCGATCACCTCATCGACGTCGGCCTCCTTCTCGACCCGGAACGCCGCGCAGCCGAGCGCCTCGGCGAGCTTGACGAAGTCCGGGATCATCCGCGAGTGCGTCGACAGGTCGGTGTTGGAGTACCGCTCGTCGTAGAACAGAGTCTGCCACTGGCGGACCATGCCCAGGTTGCCGTTGTTGATGAGCGCAACCTTGATCGGGATACCCTCGATGGCGCAGGTGGCCAGCTCCTGGTTGGTCATCTGGAAGCAGCCGTCGCCGTCGATGGCCCACACCTCGGTCTCGGGGGAAGCCATCTTGGCGCCCATCGCGGCCGGCACGGCGTAGCCCATCGTGCCCAGACCGCCCGAGTTGAGCCAACTGCGCGGCTTCTCGTACGAGATGAACTGCGCGGCCCACATCTGATGCTGGCCGACGCCCGCGACGTACACGGCGTCCGGTCCGGCGGCCTTGCCGATCGCCGAGATGACGAACTCCGGCGACATCGAACCGTCGGACTGGCGGTCGTAGCTCAGCGGGTAGGTGCTGCGCATCTTGTTCAGGTACGCCCACCATTCGCTGATGTCGGGCGTCGACGGGTCGGTGGCCCGCTCATTGCGCAGGGTTTCGATCAGGTCGACGATGACGGCCTGGCAGTCGCCGACGATCGGCACGTCGACGGCCCGGTTCTTGCCGATCTCGGCCGGGTCGATGTCGGCGTGGATCACCTTGGCATCGGGGGCGAACGAGTCGAGCTGGCCGGTGACCCGGTCGTCGAAACGCGCACCGAGCGTGATCAGCAGATCACTGCGCTGCAGGGCGGCCACCGCGGCGACGGTACCGTGCATTCCGGGCATGCCCAGGTGCTGCTGATGACTGTCGGGGAACGCGCCACGCGCCATGAGGGTGGTGACCACCGGAATGCCGGTCAGCTCGGCCAGTTCCAGCAGTTCGGCCGACGCGTTGGCCTTGATGACACCGCCGCCGACGTACAGCACGGGGGCCTTGGCGGCGTTGATGAGCCGGGCGGCCTCACGCACCTGCTTGCCATGCGGCTTGGTGACCGGACGGTAGCCGGGCAGGTCGATCTGCGGCGGCCACGAGAACGTCGTCTGCGCCTGCAGGATGTCCTTCGGGATGTCGACGAGAACCGCACCCGGACGGCCGCTTTCGGCGATATGGAATGCCTCGGCGATCACCTTCGGGATGTCGGCGGCGGCCTTCACCAGGAAGTTGTGCTTGGTGATGGGCATCGTGATTCCGGAGATGTCGGCCTCCTGGAAGCCGTCGGTGCCGATGAGGTGCCGGGCCACCTGACCGGTGATCGCGACGACCGGAACCGAGTCCATCTGGGCGTCGGCGAGCGGTGTGACCAGGTTGGTGGCACCCGGGCCCGACGTGGCCATCATGACGCCCGCGCGTCCGGCGACCTGCGCGTAACCGGTCGCCGCGTGACCTGCGCCCTGCTCGTGCCGGACCAGGACGTGCCGGACCTTGGTGGAGTCGAGCAGCGGGTCGTACACCGGGAGCACCGCACCGCCGGGGATGCCGAAGACCGTCTCGACGCCGAGTTCTTCGAGCGAGCGGACCACCGACTGGGCTCCGCTGACCCGCTCGGGGGCGACGACGTTCTGCGAAATGGCACGGAGGTTGCCGGCCGCGGGCGACGGCTGCCGGCCTCGCGCCGCGCCTGCTGCGATATCCGAGACTGGCGCCTCGCCCGCCCCGCTAGGTGCTGTTGGTGCGCTCACTGCACGATCCTCATCTGGTTTGACTGAAACTGCTGCTGACAACAAAAAACCCTCGACAGCTGTGCTGTGCGAGGGTGGCGCGTCGATGCTGTGAGGTCTACGAAGTGACCGGTCAGGCGACGACGCGCCGGCCGAGTACTACGAGAAAATCGAACTGCATCACGGCAAACACCGTAGAACTGTTGCTACTGCCGAGTCAAACTCCGTCCCAAGTCGTCCCATATCCTGGGAACACGCAGGTCCTATCCACCCGTCGCGACCCGACACCGCTATCACCCGAACCGATCCCCCACAATGGGAGCCGTGGAGAACAACCCGGCCAACTCGCCGCGCAAGACAACGAACCCGACCCACGACAGCCCGGCCGGCGACACGCAGCCTGCAGCCGGACGCGGCCCTTCCCCCACAGCCGGACGCAGCCCGTCCCCCGAGATCGCGCTGCCGATGTCCTTCCGCATCAACAAGCTCGCCTACTTCTCAGTGCCCCTCACCTTGCTCGTCGCGGTGATTCTCGCCGGAGCATCCATCACCTGGCTCAGCTGGACGCTGATCATCCCGGTCCTGCTCGCGCTCTGGATCCACCGTCTGCGTACCGACGTCACCGAGGCCGGCCTCCACGTCGTCGGCACCTTCGGCACCAAAGATCTGGAATGGAACCGGATTCGCGGCCTCCAGTTCCCCAAATGGTCGGCGGTACGGGCAGTGCTCGATGACGGATCACGAGTCCGGCTGCCCGCGATCGCCTTCCGCGACCTGCCCTTGCTCTCGGCCGCCAGCGAAGGCCGCATTCCCGACCCGTACGAGCGGTGAGCTTTTGTTGAGCCCACCGGAGTGGGCGTAATCTTGCTTGTTGTGACGCTCACAGCATCGAGCGAATAACAGCCCATCGCCAGATGTTGAACCCGAACATCGAGCGCCGGCGGCCAGCGGGAAACACCTCTGCCCTCGCCCCGACCGGCATCTTCATCCGCACCAGAGGCCCTGAGAGTTAAGTTCTCTCAAGGAGATTCAGAGGACACCGCAATGCCAGCCCTGAGATCACGGACCACCACCTTCGGTCGCGAAGCCGCCGGCGCACGCTCACTGTGGCGCGCCACCGGCATGACCGACGACGATTTCGGCAAGCCGATCGTGGCCATCGCCAACTCGTTCACCCAGTTCGTGCCCGGCCACGTGCACCTGCGCAACGTCGGCGAGATCGTCGCCGAAGCCGTCCGCGCGGCCGGTGGCGTGGCCAAGGAATTCAACACCATCGCCGTCGACGACGGCATCGCCATGGGTCACGGCGGCATGCTGTACTCGCTGCCCAGCCGCGAGATCATCGCGGACTCCGTCGAATACATGGTCAACGCGCACACTGCCGACGCTCTGGTGTGCATCTCCAACTGCGACAAGATCACCCCCGGCATGCTCAACGCCGCGATGCGGCTGAACATCCCCACCGTGTTCGTCTCCGGCGGACCGATGGAAGCCGGCAAAGCGGTGGTGGTCGGCGATGTGGTGCACCCGTCGTCGGACTTGATCACCACCATCTCGGCCTCGGCCAACAGCGACGTCGACGACACCGGCCTCGATGAGGTCGAACGCTCGGCCTGCCCCACCTGCGGTTCGTGTTCGGGCATGTTCACCGCCAACTCGATGAACTGTCTGACCGAGGCGCTCGGCCTCGCACTGCCCGGCAACGGTTCCACCCTGGCCACCCACGAGGCGCGGCGCGCCCTTTTCGAGAAGGCCGGACGCATCGTCGTCGAGGCCGCCAACCGCTGGTATCAGGACGACGACGAGTCGGTGCTGCCCCGCAACGTCGCCACGGGCACCGCCTTCCGCAACGCGATGGCGCTCGACGTCGCGATGGGCGGCTCCACCAACACCGTGCTGCACATCCTGGCCGCCGCGCAGGAGGGCGAGGTCAATGACTTCGACCTGTCCACCATCGATGAGATCAGCCGCCGCGTGCCCTGCCTGTCGAAGGTGTCCCCCAACTCCGACTACCACATGGAGGACGTGCACCGTGCCGGCGGCATACCCGCGATCCTCGGCGAACTGCGGCGCGCGGGCCTGATCGACGACTCCACCAGCACGGTGCACAGCCCGACGCTTGCCACCTTCCTCGATGACTGGGACATCCGCGGCGGCAAGGCCACCGACGAGGCGCTGGAATTGTTCCACGCCGCGCCCGGCGGCGTGCGCACCACCGAACCGTTCTCCACCGCCAACCGCTGGAGCAGCCTCGACACCGACGCCGAGGGCGGCTGCATCCGCGACCTCGAACACGCCTACACCGTCGAAGGCGGCCTGTGCGTGCTGCGCGGCAATATCGCTCCCGACGGCGCGATCCTCAAGACCGCCGGCATCGACGAGGACCTGTGGAACTTCGAGGGACCGGCTCGCGTCGTCGAAAGCCAAGAGGAGGCCGTACAGGTCATCCTGTCCAAGACCATCCAGGCCGGTGAGGTGCTGGTGGTCCGCTACGAGGGTCCCGCGGGCGGCCCGGGTATGCAGGAGATGCTGCACCCCACGGCCTTCATGAAGGGCACCGGCATGGGCAAGAAATGCGCCCTCATCACCGACGGCCGGTTCTCCGGCGGATCATCGGGCCTGTCGATCGGCCACATCTCCCCCGAAGCGGCCTCCGGCGGCACCATCGGCCTCATCGAGGACGGCGACCGCATCTTCATCGACGTCAAGACGCGGGCCCTCAAGGTGCTCGTCGACGACGAAGTGCTCGCCGAACGCCGCGCCAAGATGGAGGCCTCCGAGCGCCCGTGGCAGCCGAAGGACCGCGTGCGCCCGGTCACCATGGCCCTGCGCGCCTACGCCAAGATGGCCACGTCCGCGGACAAGGGTGCCGTGCGTCAGGTCGACTGACCTTGTGAACAAGAACCGCCCGGGAGCGGGCAGCCGATGCGCACGTGCGTCGGCCACCCGCTCCCGGGCGGTTCTTTGTCGCGATCAGACGGGGTTGCCCGGCGAGTCCAGCGGATTGGTGCCGTTGAACACCACCCAGATGGTCACCGCGACAGCGATGCCCAGCACCGCCAGAGCCAGGGAACCCCACTTCGGACGCGTCGCCCAGCCACGCCCGTAGTCCAGGGCCAGCCGGCCTGACCCGATAAGCAGAATCGTCAACAATCCGGCCACCAGGAGCACCTGGTACTCGATACCGCCCTTGCTGTCGGATGGATACCACAGTTCACCCGCCAGAGTGACCTTGTACGTCGTCCCGACCAGCAGCACGCCGAGCAACGCGGATGCGGCCACCGGTGTCACCAGACCCACGATCAGCAACGCACCGGCGGCGGTTTCGGTGATCGCACCCAGACCCGCCAGCCAGTGGGCCGCCGACTCGTCGAAACCTATGGACGGATTGGCGGGGTTGAGCAGGATGTCCTCGAATCCGTCGATCCCGGGACCGTCCCACCAGCCGAGCAGCTTCTGCAGACCATGCACGACTGCCGCCGCACCCACGGCAACCCTGAGTATCAGCATCGCGATATCAACGATCACGCGTCGGGCGCCACCGTCGGCCTCGACGTCATCAGCGGTTGTTTCCGGGTCAGCGGCTGTTTCCGGTTCGGGCGATGCCTTCTCGGCCTTCTCAGACTTCTCGCTCGTCTCGGCCACCGTCGGCTGACCGGATGCACCGACAGGTTCCGGTTTGTCCACCACCGGCTCGGGGATCGTCTCAGCCTGGGCAAGCTGCGCTGCCGGCGCTACCGGAACGAACTGTTCGGCAGGTTCTTCCGGAACATCAGGTTCTTCCCGAACATACTGCGGCACCGGCTCTACCTGCGCATACTGCTCGGCCTCGGCCACCGGCATATACCGCTCGGCAGACTCGGCCCCGACGAACTGCGCGACAGGCTCGTACACCTCGACCTGCTCCGCCGGGGCATACTCGTCCGTTGTATCGACAGGGACGTACTGTTCCGCAGGCTCAGCCGTAACGAACTGCTCGGCGGGATCGACCGCAAAGACCTGCTCAGCAGGATCAGCCGCAACAAACTGGTCCGTGGGCTCGGCCGCAACGAACTGCGCCGGCTGTTCCTCTTGGGCAAACGGCTCCACCGTTTCGGCCGCATCGAGCTGCTCCGTGGCGCCTTCCGATGCGTACTGCTCCGTCGGTTCGACCACATCGAATCGCGCCGTCTGTTCGTCCGGAACAAACTGGTCCGTCGGATCGGCTACGACGAACTGCTGCGCGGCGTCCGCCGAAACGTACTGATCGGCAGGCTCGACCGCAACGAACTGCTCCGTCGGTCCCTCCGGAACAAACTGCTCCATCGCATCGACCGCGACGAACTGCTCACTGGGCTCGACCGGAACGAACTGGTCCACAGACTCAACCACAGCAAACTGCTCCGTAGGTCCCTCCGGAACAAACTGCCCCGCCGTATCGACCACACCGAACTGCTCACCGGGCTCGACCGGAACGAACTGGTCCACAGACTCAACCACAGCAAACTGCTCCGTCGGTCCGTCCGGAACGAACTGGTCCACAGACTCAACCGCAACGAACTGCTCCGTCGGTCCCTCCGGAACAAACTGCCCCGCCGTATCGACCACACCGAACTGCTCCGTGGTGTCCGCCGAAACGTACTGCTCAGCGGGATCGGCGGCGTCGGACAGTTCTGCGGACTCGGCTGCGACGAACTGCGCTACCGGTCCGAGGACATCAAATCGCGCAGCCGGTACTTCCGGAACGTACTGCTCCGTCGCATCACCCGGAACGAACTGCTCCATCGATTCCTCCGGCACGAACTGCTGAGTCAGTTCCGCCGGAACATCCTGTTCCGCGGGCTCGTCGAATACTACGGATTCGATCGATTCGGCAAACCCGGACTCGTCCACCGATTCTGGCTGGTCGACAGGTTCCGGCAACACATCCGGTGCCGACAGACCAGCGGGATCGAGGTCATCCGATAGGTCGGCCAGGTCCACGACCTCGGCGTCCTCGGTCGCGCCGGTCAGTTCCACCCCTTCGGCTACATCAGCGGCATCGGCTATTTCCGGAGCTTCGATCGCGTCGGCGACTTCGGCTACATCAGCGGCATCGGCTATTTCCGGAGCTTCGATCACTTCCAGAGCCTCGGTCACTTCCAGAGCCTCGGTCACTTCCGCAGTTTCCGGGGGGGCGGACGGCGCGGACTGTTCCGCCGGAGGAACCGATACACCGGATTCCCACGGCTCGGCCGGTTCGGCGGGCTCTGGGGGTTCAGGTGTCCCCGCGGTATCGGACGACACCGCTGCCGCGAGCGGCGGTACCGTCGCCGGGACTGTCCGCACGGACCGCCGGCGGCGGAACCGGGAAACGAACCTCTCCCATCCCGACAGCGGGGTCTGTCCGACCTGCTGCGGCGTCGCACGCCGCCCGGCGAGTCCGGCCGCCGCGTGACCATTCACCTCGTCGGTACGGTCTGCTTCGGGTACGTCGGGCTCCGGCGCTGCCGCTGATTGTGCCGACTGCTCCTGATCCTGCTTCTGCACTGTGGTCGCCACCTCGTTGGGATCCAGATCATCGAGTTCATCGACCCTGCGCAGCCCTGCACGGGCGTGGCGGTCGAAAAAGCTGTCCCGGTCGCCGCGACGACCGGACCCGGCAGTTCGGTGCGCGTCATTGACGGGAATCACACCGGTCGGGTCATCGTATGGGCTGCCCATGTTTCCATCCTCACGGTCAATGCCACTGACATAATCGACTCTAGGCACTGTCGACGCCGATTCGGCGGACATATCAGGTGTGGCGCCGATAACCGACCGTTGGGGTGACGCCTCAACGGATCGTACTCGGGTCCGGGCACCGCCGATCGCTACTGTGGTGGCATGCGAAATCAGCATGCCACCACCAGGGACCGGCGTCTCGGCAATCCGGCCGGAACGACCTCACGTGCTCCTCGCCGGGCGCTGCTCAGCGTTGTTGCGACGCTTGGAGCGGCGATGCTGACGCTTTCCGGTTGTGTCAGCTTCAACGATCAGGACCGAACGCGGGAGGCCGGGAACTTCAGCAACAACCCGGTGCCCGACATCATCGCCCCCAAAACCCCTGACTCACCGGCCCAGCCGAGCGAGGACCAGCAGGGACCACCGCCCACCGGACCGTGCGTCGATCCCGACAACGCGGTGATCGCCACCTGTCTGGCATCCACCGGCGGCGTGCATCCCGCCGACTCCGAGGGCAAGACCACCTACGTCGCCGAACGCACGACCGGCAAGATTATTGTTTCCAAACGCTATGGGCCGCAACGTGTTCTGGCCACGATCCCCGTCGATGCGAGCGGCGACGGCGGCCTGATCGACTTCGCCTTCTCCCCCACCTACGGTCAGGACGGCCTGATCTTCGCACTCATCACCACCGGCAGTGACAACCGCATCGTGCGGGTGGCCGCCGGCGACGTCCCCAAACCGATCCTGACCGGAATCCCCAAGGGCGCAACCGGAAACATGGGATCGATGTACTTCCAGTCGGCGGGCGAACTGATCGTCGCCACCGGTAACGCGGGCAGCCCGGCCGCCGCCGCCGATCCGTCGTCGCTCGCCGGAAAGGTACTAAAAGTGTCCCCGTTCCCCGACGCCGGACGTCCCCGGGTGGTCGCGAGCGGTTTCGGTGGCAATGTGGCCCTGTGCCCCGACGCCGAGACCAAGACGCTGTACGTCGCCGATCATGGCGAAGCAGGTGACCGCCTCTTCTCCGTCGACAAGAACGGACCAAAGAAGTTGTGGCAGTGGGACGACAACCCGCAGATCGGTGGCTGCGCGGCCTCCGGCGGCGTCATCTACGTCGCCATGACCCGTGCGCGGCGCATCGACTCGATCGCCGCCCCCACCGCGCAGAAGCCCACCATCACCAACCCCGCACCCGCCGACGTCGCCAAACGATTCGGCCACGTCGCCCGACTGGCCCCCATCCCGGGCGGCGTCCAACTCGCCACGGTCAACAAGTCGGTGGCCGGGGCGGATGTGAAGACCTACGACGACCGCGTCGCCATCTTCAACCCGCCCCAGCCCACCCAGGACCGCATGTAATCAGGCGTTGTTCACCGCGTCGAGGACCAACTCCTGGACGCGGGCGGCATCGGCCTGGCCGCGGGTGGCCTTCATGACGTCACCGACGATCTTGCCGGCCGCCTTCACCTTTCCGCCCTTGATCTTTTCGACGATGTCGGGGTTGGCGGCAAGGGCCTCATCGACGGCCTTTTGCAGCGCCGAGTCGTCACGCACCACTTCGAGGCCCCGGTCGGCGACGATCTGAGCGGGCTCACCCTCGCCATCGAGGACGGCGACCGCGACCTGCTGACCGAGTTTGGTGGTGAGCTTGCCCTCGTCGACCAGGCCGATGATGGTGGCGACCTGGGCCGGGTTGATCGGCAGGTCGGCGAGTTCGGTGCCGCGGGCGTTGGCCTGCTGCGCGAGGAACGACACCCACCAGCTGCGGGCAGCGTCGGCCTTGGCGCCGGCGTCGGTGGTGGCGATGATCAGATCGACGGCCCCGACGTTCACCAGGTCGCGCATGACCTCGTCGGACACGCCCCACTCCTGCTGAATACGGGCCCGGCGCACCCACGGCAACTCAGGCAGGGTGCCGCGCAGTTCCTCGACCCATTCGGCGGCGGGCTGCACGGGCGGGAGATCGGGTTCGGGGAAATAGCGGTAGTCCTCGGCGGTCTCCTTGCGCCGACCGGCAGAGGTGGTGCCGTCGGTTTCGTGGAAATGCCTTGTCTCCTGCACGATCTCGCCACCGTCGGTGAGGATCGCACCCTGTCGGCACATCTCGTACCGGACGGCCACCTCGACGCTCTTGAGGGAGTTGACGTTCTTGGTCTCGGTCCGCGTGCCGAACTCATCGGCGTCCTTGCGCATCAGCGACACGTTGGCGTCGCAGCGCAGCGAGCCCTGGTCCATCCGGACGTCCGAGACGCCGAGCGCCTTGAGCAGATCACGCAACGCCGTCACGTATGCACGCGCCACCTCCGGTGCCCGACTACCCGCTCCCACAATGGGTTTCGTCACAATCTCGACCAGCGGCACTCCGGCCCGGTTGTAGTCGAGCAGCGAGTGGCTCGCCCCGTGGATACGACCCGTAGCGCCGCCGATGTGCAGCGACTTGCCGGTGTCCTCCTCCATGTGGGCGCGTTCGATGTCGACCCGCCACGGTGTGCCGTCGGGCAGGACCACATCGAGGTATCCGTCGTAGGCGATCGGGTCGTCGTACTGGGAGATCTGGTAATTCTTCGGCTGGTCGGGATAGAAGTAGTTCTTACGGGCGAACAGGCTCGACAGCCGGATCGAGCAGTTCAGCGCCAGCCCGATGCGGATGGCCGACTCGATGGCCTTGCCGTTGGCCACCGGTAGCGATCCGGGAAAGCCGAGGCACACCGGGCACACCTGGGTATTGGGTTCGGCGCCGAACGCGGTGGGGCAGCCGCAGAACATCTTGGTCTCGGTCCCGAGTTCGACGTGCACCTCCAGGCCCATCACAGGATCGAAATCCGCGTTGACCTGGTCGTAGTCGAGCAGTTCAGTCGTAGCCGAAGTCATGGGCAACAGTTTATGCCCAAAAGTCCTACGCGCAGCCGCCGACCGCCACCGGCGCAGGGCGGCCGATGTCCGGGACAAGATCAGGGCGTACCCCGATGCCACGGCACGTTCGCGAACCTAGCGTGGTCGGTGACGAAAGGAGTTCGGCCATGAGTACCCCCGAACCGACCGTATCCACCCCCGACCTCAACAAACAGGCGACACCGACCACACGACTCGCGCAGGTCCCCGGACCCCAGCAGGCCCCAGAACCTCAGCAGGCTCCAGAACCCCAGCAGGTCCCAGAACCCGAGCAGATCCCCGCGGCACAACACGCGACGGTCACGGCCGGCGCGCCGTCACCGGGTGGGGCGGCCTCCACCATCCCGGACCCGGCGGAGGTCTTCCCGGAACTGGCGCGGCCGACGACGTTCGCCGGCTACGTCCCGCCGCAATCCGCCGCGGGCTATGCGCCGCAGTCGTACGGCCCCACATCGGGTGCCGCGATCGGGCAGAGTGGATACGGCCCGCCCGACCACGCACCCAAACGCCTCACGCGATCGACCCGCAACAAGTGGATCGGCGGTGTCTGCGGTGGAATCGCCGAATACTTCGACTGGGACCCGAATCTGGTCCGCCTGGTGTTCGTGCTGTCGACCATGCTGCCCGGTCCCCAGCTTCTGGTGTACGCCGTTCTGTGGCTGGTGATCCCACGCGCATCGTCGTGAAAACAATGACGGTACAAGGCTTTCCCGATCCGACCGGCGGTGCGGGGTTGTTCACCCGAAGATGACGCGCATTTCGTCGTAGTACTCCGGGCGGACCTGCTTGAGTTTGCCGAGTGCCTCGTCGAAGGTGATGCGGGCCATCTGGGTTCCGTGCAAAGCCACCAGGTGCCCCCAGCCGTTGTCGGCGACGAGATCGGCGACGGCCCCGCCCATCCGGGTGGCCAATACCCGGTCCCAGGCGCTGGGCACACCGCCGCGCTGAATGTGACCGAGAACCGTCGCCCGGGTTTCGATTCCGGTGCGGCTCTCGATCAGTGGCGCCAGCACTTCGGCGATCCCGCCCAGGCGGGGACGATTGAAACCGTCGAGCCCCTTCTCCGAGTACGCCTCCTTCATATCCGGCAGCGTGAAGCCTTCGGCGACGACGACCATCGGCGCTCGGCCGCGGTTCTTCACACTGGTGACCCAGGCGCAGATCTGGTCGAGGCTCTCGGGGTGTTCGGGGATGAGGATGGCATGCGCGCCGCCGGCGATCCCCGAATGCAGCGCAATCCAGCCGGCGTGCCGTCCCATCACCTCCAGCACCATGCAGCGCTTGTGTGAGTTTCCGGTGGTGCGCAGCCGGTCGATGGCCTCGGTGGCGATCTCGACCGCCGTGTTGAACCCGAAGGTGTAGTCGGTGGCGTCAAGGTCGTTGTCGATGGTCTTGGGGACGCCCACGATGTTGATGCCGTCGTTGAAGAGGCGGTTGGACGCGGCGGCGGTCCCGTCACCGCCGATCGCGATCACACCGTCGAGCTCCAGGTCGGCGATCACCTTCTTGATGTTCTCCGGACCGCCGTCGGGTTCGGAGTACGGGCCGAACCGGCTGGTGCCCAGGATGGTGCCGCCCTGGTTGGACAGGCCACGCACGGTGGTGCGGTCCAGTTCCAGGATGTCGCCGTACACCAGGCCCCGCCAGCCGTCGCGGAATCCGACGTACGTGTGGCCGTACACGGTCTCGCCTTTGAGGACTGCACCGCGGATGACCGCGTTGAGTCCGGGGCAGTCGCCGCCGGAGGTCAGAATGCCGAACCGTCTACCCATGTGCTGGCCGCCCTTCGTCGAATGCCCGTGTCTATCCGGTTGCCCGTGCCTGATCTCGCCATGTGTCTAACGCAGGGCAAACGATGCCCATCGACACAATGACCACCAATCTAGGGCACCCGACCGCATCCCGCGGGGTACCCCGGCTGATAACGATCGGACTCGCGGCGTTGGTACATACCCGGCCGACATATAGCATCTTCAGGCGTGCCTTCCCTCTCATCACGTAAATCGCTCCGCGCACGTGTTGCGGTTGCAGGGATCGGTCTCGGGGTCGTCGTTTCCGGCGTTGTCGTGGCCTCACCGGCGACTGCCGCACAGCCGTGCGACGCGCAGTATCAATCGGCGCTGGCCATCCAGAAGCAGATCGAGTCGCACAACAAGCAACCCCGCACGTTCGAGTTGCCTGCCCAGCGCGCCGCCTACGACGCATACAACGCGCGCGCATCCCGGCTCAACTCCCAGATGGCGGCCGCCCGTAAGAACTACAACGCGTGCAAGGCCGCGGTCCGCGAACTGTTCGAACTCGACATCAAGCAGGACCCGCCCAGTCCCGATCCCACTGCGGTCGCCAAGATCAAGGACGCCGCAGCCAAGATCCCCGCCGGATACACGCCTCCCGCCCTGTCCAAGCCAACCCGCTCTACGACCGCGGTGGCCGTCGCCGCCGAGTTGCAACCCCTGTACGACGCACTCGACGACGTTTCGCTCACCGATTCGGACACCGTGAAGTTGCAGAACGTGTCCAAACCCGACGAAGGCGACCAGGACCCGGCCTACTCCGCCAAGAGCGGCCGCACGATCGTCAAGGGTCCCGACGGCAAGGCCGCGGTGACCGCAGACCGGGTGACCCCGCTGGCCCGGGTGCTGTCCATCGAGGGATTCACCCAGCTCAGCCCCGAATCGATGTACTTTGTCTCGCGCGCCCCGCTCAATCTGCAATGGCTCTCACCGAACGCGGCATTGTCGAGAAAATCCGGCAGCGTGGCAGCGGTGACCGGCGTCGACGACACCTGGCTCGACAAGCAGGTCGACATGCAGACCACCGTCGAGGACAAGCTCAAGACCCTCATCGCCCAGCTCATCGCAAGCGAGAAGAAGTGACGACCATCGCCCGGGCAGCGGGTGCGGAGAGACTATGACCCAGCCACCCCAGGGACCCGAGCCTTCCGGCGAACCGCTACCGGGCGCCCAGTGGTCGAGTGACCCGCAGGACCTCGACAAGACTCAGATCTCCTCGCCCCGGAATCCGTATCCGCAGGCTCCGGTACCACCACCGGCGCCGGGTACGGCAGGATTCGCATCGGACCCCCAGCAGGTCATGCCTGCCGGCCAGTACGACCCGGCCGCCCAGTACGACCCTGCCGCCCAGTACGCGCCTACCCCCCAGTACGATCCGGCCGGTCACTACGACCAGACGATGGTCGGTCAACCGTCCTTCGGCATGCCGGACGCCGAGCAGGCCGGTCCGCAGCAGCAGTACGACGCCCCGCAGTACGGGTCGCAGCAGCCATACGGTCAGCAGCCCTACCCGGCGCCGATGCCCGGAACGACGCCGTTCGGGTCCGAGCAGCCGTATGGCCACGCCGGACCGGACTCCCAGGGGTTCCCCTCGTATCAGCAAGCGCCCCAGACCGGACCGGCGCCCTATGGGGCATACGACCGTCCCGTTCACCGCACGGAACCATTCGAGCCGCTGCCCGCCAAACGTAAGAAGGGCCGCAAGATCGCGCTGATCGCGCTCGGCGTGGTCGTCCTGCTCGCCATCATCGCCGGCGTGCTCTGGTTCCTGAACCGCGGCGAGAGCGACGAGGACGCCATCAAGCGGGTGAGTTCGGAGTTCTCCGAGGCCGTGGCGTCGCAGGACACCGCGAAGATGACCGAGCTGATGTGCAAGGCGGAGGCCCAGCGCATCGGCGGCGACACCGCACCCACCTCGGGAGAAGGCGACAACAACGCCGCCGAGCCCGAGAAGTTCGACGTGTCGGCGACCAAGATCTCCGGAGACAACGCCAAGGCCACACTGACGTTCCCGTCGGACGGCCGGACGTCGACGCTGTACTTCGCCAAGGAGGACGACAACTGGGTGGTGTGCGACTCGGCCGCGGCGAGCTTCGGCCCCTGACCGGATCACACGCCGGATCCGAAAGCGGCCCGCGAGCCTGTGCTCGCGGGCCGCTTTCGTCGGTGACTCCGGGGCCGGCTCAGCCGATCGGGCCGCGGGCGGCCTCGTAGGCCGCACCCACCCGGTACAGCCGGTCGTCTGCGAGTGCGGGTGCCATGATCTGCAGCCCGACGGGCAGCCCGTCATCGGCGGACAGCCCCGACGGCACCGACATCGCCCCCACACCGGCAAGGTTCACCGGCAGCGTGCACAGGTCGAACAGGTACATCGCCAGCGGGTCGTCGACCTTCTCCCCGAGCTTGAACGCCGTGGTGGGCGTGGTGGGCGAGATCAGCACATCCACCTGCTCGAACGCGGCCGCGAAGTCGCGGGCGATGAGTGTGCGCACCTTCTGCGCCTGACCGTAGTAGGCGTCGTAATAGCCCGAGGACAGCGCGTAGGTGCCGATGATGATGCGCCGCTTGACCTCGGGACCGAACCCGGCGTCGCGGGTGAGAGCCATGACCTCGTCGGCGCTATGTGAGCCGTCGTCGCCGACACGCAACCCGTAGCGCATCGCGTCGAAACGGGCGAGGTTGCTCGACACCTCCGACGGCAGGATCAGGTAGTACGCGCCGAGCGCGTAGGTGAACTTCGGGCACGACACCTCGATCACCTCGGCACCGCGGTCGGTGAGGACCTTGACGGCCGCGGCGAACGAGTCGAGCACGCCGCTCTGGTAGCCCTCGCCCTGCAGTTCTTTGACGATGCCGATCTTGACGCCGGTCAGATCGCCCTCGGCGCCGGTCCTGGCGGCTGCCACCACGTCGGGTACGGGCACGTTGACCGAGGTGGAGTCCCGCGGATCGTGTCCGGCGATGATCTCGTGCAGGAGGGCGGTGTCGAGCACTGTGCGGGCGCACGGACCACCCTGATCCAGCGACGACGCGCACGCGACGAGGCCGTATCGCGAGACGGTGCCGTAGGTGGGCTTGACGCCGACGGTCGCGGTGACCGCGGCCGGCTGGCGGATCGAGCCGCCGGTGTCGGTGCCGATTGCCAGCGGTGCCTGATACGACGCAAGCGCGGCCGCGCTGCCGCCACCCGATCCGCCGGGGATCCTGTCGGTGTCCCAGGGGTTGCGGGTGACCTGGTAGGCCGAGTTCTCGGTGGACGATCCCATCGCGAACTCGTCCATGTTGGTCTTGCCGAGGATCGGGATGCCGGCGGCGCGCAGCCGGGCGGTCACGGTCGCATCGTACGGCGGTACCCAGCCTTCAAGGATCTTCGAACCGCAGGTGGTAGGCGCGTCGACGGTGGTGAACACGTCCTTGAGGGCAAGCGGCACACCGGCCAGCGCCGACGGCGCGTTGCCCGCGGCGATCGCATCGTCGGCGGCTTTGGCGGCTGCCAGCGCCTCGGCGCCGCTCACATGCAGGAATGCGCCGAGCCGGTCGTCGATCTCGGCTATGCGATTCAGGTGCGCCTGGGTGACCTCCACCGACGACAGCTCACGGGCGGTGATCTTTCCGGCAAGGTCGGCGGCGGTCAGGCCGGTGATGTCCCCGGCGGCGCGGGTATCGGCGGTCACGGTCACTCTTCTCCCAGGATCTGCGGAACGGCGAACCGGTCCTGCTCGACGGCCGGCGCACCCGAAAGTGCCTCGTCGGTGGTCAAGCCCGGCACCACCTCGTCGACGCGCAGCACGTTGGCCAGTTGCGCGGGGTGCGCGGTGGGCGGTACGTCGTCGGCGGCGACCTCGGACACCTGCGCCACGTGCGCGAGGATCGAGTCGAGCTGGGCCGCGTACTGGTCGAGTTCGTCGTCGGTCAACGCCAGCCGCGACAGCCGGGCCAGATGCTCGACCTCCGCACGCGATATCGACTGCGGTTCTGCTGCCACCGAGCCGTCCTTTCTCACCGGGGACACAATTCGCTCCCAAGCCTATGGGAACACCCCGGTCACGCCGTGGTCAGGCTCGACTTCACCGCAACCGGTGCGGCAGCCATATCAGATAGCCACGCCGACGCGCAGGGCCACTCGCCGCACGTACTTGGTGACCCGGTGCGACAATGTGCGCGTGTCGTATCTGCTACGCGTCCATCTGCAGTATCGTCCGGGCAGTCTTGGCCTGCTGGCGGTCCAGCTCGGTTCCGTCGGTGCCGACATCCTCTCCCTGGAAGTCGTCGAACGCGGCGACGGGTACGCCGTCGACGATCTCGTGGTCGAGGTGGCGCCGGGAGGACTGCCCGACAGCCTCATCACCGCCGCCGAGAAGGTCAAGGGTGTGCGAGTCGATTCGATCCGGCCGTATTCCGGGGTGCTCGACACTCACCGCGAATTGGAGTTGATCGACCAGGTGGCCACCGCCGCCGACAAATTGCAGGTCCTCGTCGACAACACGCCCAGGGTGTTGCGTGTGTCGTGGGCGACGGTGATCACGTCGGGAGCGAGCGGTGTCCTGCAACTGTTCGGCTCATCCGGTGCGCCCGAAACCCCGTTGGAGGAAGTCGACTGGCTACCCCTGTCGGCATCCGTCCAGCTCGATTCCGACGGCGATTGGGTACCGCAGGCTTGGAAGGACATGGACACCCGGATGGCCGCCGCGCCGCTGGGCCGCGGCGACAAGGCGATCCTGCTCGGCCGCATCGGCGGCCCCGACTTCCGGCCATCGGAGGTGGCTCGCCTGGGCTATCTCGCGGGCATCGTCAGCACGGTACTGCGCACGTCCCTCTGACAGGATGAGGGAGCGGTCATCGTCGCGGTGACAGGTTTCCGCCCGGCAGCGACAGATCCAGCCGGAATCCGCCGGTGATGTTCTCGGCGCGGACGTCACCACCGTGCGCCTCGACGATGCCACGCACGATGGCCAGCCCGAGACCGGCCGACGACGAACCGATCTCGGGTGCCTCGTCGGCGGTCGCCGGGGTGCGCGCGGCGTCTGCCCGCCAGCCCACCTCGAAGATGTTGGACAGGTCGGCATCGGGAACTCCCGGTCCCTGATCGGCGACGCTGATCACGGTGCGGCCGGTGCCGTCGTCCACCGACGCCGAGATCAGGATCTCCGATCCGGGCGGCGCGTACTTGATGCTGTTGGTCAGCAGGTTCACCACGACGCGGGTCAATTCGTGGGGGTCGGCCCAGACGGTGATCCCGGCGACCCCCGAATGGGTGATCCGCATACCGCGTTCGGTGGCTGCGGCCCGCACATCGGATACCGAATCGGAGACCACATCCACCAGTTCGAGCGGCTCGCAGCGCAACCGCAGCCCCCCTTCGGTGAGCCGGGACAATTCGAAGAGGTCGTCGACGAGGCGACTCATCGTGCCCACCTGAAGGCGGATGCGCCGAATGTAGTCGCCGGGATCGGCGGCCACACCGTCCTCGAGCACCTCCGCCATTGCCCGCAGACCGGTCAGCGGTGTGCGCAGATCGTGCGAGATCCATGCGAAGAACTGCCGCCGCGACGCGTCGAGCTCTTCGATTTCCTTGCGGGCAGCGGCAAGTCGCCGTGAGGTATCCGACAGTTGTTCGGACACTTCGGCGAATTCCTTCCACCCGGTGCCGTCTGTTCCGATGACGTCGCCGTCACCGATCCGGCGTGCGGACTCGCGCAGCGTGAGCATCGATGACCGCGCGGTGCGGCCGACGACGGTCGCAGCCATCACGCTCATGGCGGCCGAGACCCCGAGAACCCACAGCAGTACTTGAAAGTCGTGCTGCGAGACGTACATCTGAACGGCGATCACCGTCACCGACGCGACCACCGACAGTGGTGAGGCAACGGCCATCAGCCAGATCTGGGATGTGATCGAGCCGTGCGCGTTGTACCGGATCAGCCCGATGCAGGCCGCGGTGACCACGACGGTGCAACCCGCGGCGATCGCGACGATCTGGGCGATATCCCAGGCGTGCAACATCATCGGTTGTTCTCCCCTCCCCCGGCGGCCCCGCCGCCCACGGTGAACCGGTATCCCGCACCCCATTCGGTGAGCAGGTATCTCGGATAGCGTGGCTCGGGCTCGATCTTCTCGCGGAGCCGCCGCACATGCACCGTCACCGTCGAGGCCTCCCCGAACGTCCAGCCCCACACCTCGCGAAGGATGTCGTCGCGGGTGAACACCTCGTCGGGATGGTGTGTGAAGAACAGCAACAGCTCGTATTCACGAGTGGTGAGCGGGATCGTCGTATTGTTCAGGAATGCGATCCGCCGAGCCGGGTCAATCCGGAAGGGCCCGATTTCCATCGGCACGAGAGGACTCTTCTGTCCGCGGCGCAGCAGGGTTTCGATGCGTAGTTGCAGTTCGCGCATCGAGAACGGTTTGACCAGGTAATCGTCGGCGCCGTGTTCAAGGCCGCTGATGCGCTGGGCCACCGAATCGAGCGCGGTCAGCATGATCACCATGACGTGCGGGGCGTTCTTCCGGATCTCCGCACACAGCACGTCGCCGCCCACAAGCGGTAGCATCCGGTCGAGAACCAGTACGTCGGGCGTCTGGACTGCGAGTTTGTCCCGGGCCAGGCCACCGTCGGCGACGGCGGTCACCGAGTAGCCCGCCGCGCGCAGGTAGTCGCCGACCGCCGTCCGCACCGCCGCATCGTCTTCCACGATCATCACCGTCGCGTTCACGGTGACGACGATAGTCGCCGGCACAGCCCGGACGGTGAGTTCTTACGCTGCTGAAATGTTTGGTCCCGCCGGGGTTGTGCGCGGTTACGTTCGTGTCCGTAGCCGATTGCCGCTACATCAGCATTTTCCCTCAACCGAAAAGGTGACCATCGTGCATACCAAGTTCTTTTCCGGAATCGTCGGCGCGGGAATCGTGGCCGTCGCTCTGACGCTGAGCGCCTGCGGCGATTCGGACTCCGAATCCGCACCCACCGCGTCGATGTCCATGGCCGCCGGATCGTCGATGTCGTCACCGATGATGTCATCGATGACCGGTACCTTCACCGGCATGGGCGGCAAGAATGTGAGCGGTACGGCCACCGTCGCCGACGGCAAGCTCATGCTGTCGGACTTCCACACCGACGAGGGTCCTGACCTGCACGTGTACCTGACCAACGGCACCGACGAGGCCGCGGTGATGGCAGGCAAGCAGATCAGCGCCATCGACCTGATCAAGATGTCACAGACGTTCCCCCTCGACGGCATCGACGCCGGCATGTACCACAATGTCGTCATCCACTGCGACAAGGCCAAAGTGGTGTTCGGCGCCGCGATGCTGAGCTGATCGCAATGGCTACCGTGACCTCGCCGGTCCTGAACCCGTCGCGGACCGCATCCCGCTGGTACCGGGGTGTGGCCGTCCTGACCGGGGTTGTCGGCCTCACGCTTGGTGTGTTGTGGATCCGGGAGAGCTGGATCAAGTATCACGCCGGGTTCGGTGCCGCCGACATACATCTCGTCGCCGACGGCGCCGCACAGAATTCGAGGGTGCCGGGATTCTTCCAGGAGTTCTGTGCGCACGTCCTCGGGCCGAATGCCGGACTGTTCGGATTGGCCATGCCCGCACTCGAAATGGGGCTCGGCATCGGGTTCGTCACCATAGTCGTAGCGACACTTGCCGATTCACGGTGTTCGACGGCGCTGACCCGCCTCGTGGCCGGTGGTTCGGTGTTCACGCTGATGACATATTGGCTTTCCGATCAGCTGATCTGGGAGTATCCGATCATGGTGTTGCTGTCGGCGTTCCTGCTCGCGACTGCGTCGTCGCGCCGGAGGTGATTCCGAAATCCAGGTGCTACTCCTGCGTGGCACCTGGATTCGGGTTTGTGTCGGCCTCTACCTCCGCCTCGCCCGGTGCGGTGCCGGTGTCGAGCAGGATCTTGAAGGCGTCCTCATCGAGGATCGGTACGCCGAGTTGTTCGGCCTTGGCCGCTTTGGAGCCGGGTGAATCCCCCACCACCACATAGTCGGTCTTCTTGGATACTGACGCGGAAGCCTTTCCGCCGCGGGACAGGATGGCCTCCTTGGCGCCGTCGCGAGAGAAGTCCTGTAGTGAACCGGTGACGACGATCGTCTTGCCCTCCAGTGTGCGGGCGATCGTTTCGTCCCGTTTGTCGGCCATGGAAACTCCTGCGGCACGCCACTTTTCGACTATCGTCCGGTGCCAGTCGACGGCGAACCAGTCGACGATGCTCTGCGCGAGGGTCGCGCCGAGTCCGTCTACCTGCGCCAGATCGTCGACGGATGCTTCCTCGATCGCCTGTAGGGAGCCGAAATGCGTTGCCAGGGAACGGGCCGCGGCCGGCCCGACATGGCGGATCGACAGTGCCACCAGCACCCGCCACAGCGGTACGTCTGTGGCCTTGTCCAGGTTGGTGATGAGCCATTTCCCGTTTGCCGACAGTTCCCCTTCCTTGTTGGTGAACAGGGGCACCTTCAGCAGGTCCTGGGCGGTGAGGGAGAACAGGTCGCCCTCGTTGTGAATCACCCCGGCTTCCAGAAGTGCTTGTGCCGCTTTGTAACCGAGCGCTTCGATATCGAAGGAGCCGCGGCCGGCGAGGAAGAACAACCGCTCGCGAAGCTGCGCCGGGCACGCTTCGCTGTTGGGGCAACGGATGTCGGCGTCACCCTCCTTCTCCGGGCGCAGTTCGGCAGCGCATTCGGGGCAGTTCGTCGGCATCACGAACTCGGTTTCGCTGCCGTCCCGCAGGTCGATGACCGGCCCGAGAACCTCGGGGATCACATCGCCGGCCTTGCGGATGGTGACGGTGTCGCCGATCTTGACACCTTTGCGCTTCACCTCGGACTGATTGTGCAGGGTGGCGCGGGCGACGGTCGACCCGGCGACGGGCACCGGTTCGAGTACCGCGTACGGGGTGACCCGGCCGGTGCGGCCGACACCGACTTCGATGCCGAGCAACCTGGTGGTGACCTCCTCGGGAGGGTACTTGTAGGCGATCGCCCAGCGCGGGGCCCGCGAGGTGGCGCCGAGGCGACGCTGAATCCCGAAGTCGTCGACCTTGACGACGATGCCGTCGATCTCGTGCTCGACATCGTGGCGGTGTTCGCCCCAGTAGCTGATCTTGTCCAAGACCTCGGCACCCGAGGTGGCCTTGGCGGTGTGCGTGGACACCGGCAGGCCCCACGCCCCCAGCGCCAGGTATGCATCGTGCAGGGACGCCGGTCGCCAGCCGTCCACTCTGCCGATACCGTGGCAGATCATCCGGAGCCTGCGCCGCGCAGTGACCTGCGGATTCTTCTGCCGCAACGAACCCGCGGCCGAGTTGCGGGGGTTGGCGAACGGAGCCTTGCCGTCCTCGATGAGCGATGCGTTGAGGTTGGCGAAATCTTCGAGCCGGAAGAACACCTCGCCCCGCACCTCCAGCAGCGCGGGGATCGGGTAGTCGCCGGTGGCGCTGAGTTCGGCCGGGACATCCTCGATGGTGCGTGCGTTGAGGGTGACGTCCTCACCTGTGCGGCCATCGCCGCGGGTCACCCCGCGAACCAGGACGCCGTTCTCGTACACAAGACTCAACGCCACACCGTCGATCTTCAGTTCACACAGAAAATCAACCGCCGTACCGGCGTCGGCGTCGACTTTCTGCACCCACCCCGTCATCTCGCCGTAGTCGAAGACATTGTCCAGCGACATCATCCGCTCGAGATGATCGACAGGGGTGAACGCCGTCGAAAATCCCCCACCTACCAGCTTGGTCGGCGAATCAGCCACCGCCAGTTCCGGATAGCGATCCTCCAATTCCTGCAACCGCCGCAGCAGAGCATCGAACTCACCGTCACTGATGATCGGCGAGTCCCGCACGTAGTACCGGAACTGGTGGTCACGGATCTCCTCGGCCAGTTGCGCCCACTGCTCGTGGGTGGCCGTGTCGGCCGGACCCGCGCCGGTCGCGACCGCCTCGATCGAATCGGTATCGTCCGGGATCGTGTTGTCCTCTGCCACGCCGTCGAGGTTAGCCCAGACCGGTGACACCCCCTGCGTGACTCAGCCCTCGTTCTGCGCGAGATTGTCGCGCAAGGTGGTACCGCCGTATTCGCGTCGATGGACATCCCGCTTCCACAGGTGCGGAACGATGTGCTCGGCGAACTGCGGCAGCGACTCCACGAACACCGTGGATCCAGGTAGGCGAACACGGAGTTTCTGGATGAAGTCACCGTACGGTTCGGTGAGTCGAACCTCCACGGTGTGCGGCCGACGGCGATGGCCTCCCCATAGTAGTCGGCGAGAAAGTACTGCGACCGCGGAATACCGCGCTTCTCATCGCCCCTGGCCAGGAAGTTCAGGTTCGCGGCCACCGCAGCGGCGTCGAGTGCTTCACCGTTGGAGAAGGTCACGCCTTCGCGGATGGTCGGTGTGAAGCGAGTACGCGCGGCGTTCTCGGTGAATCCGGTAGCCAGATGAGGGACGAACGAGCCGTCCGCGTCGTCGTAGAAAGGCGCTCTACCACTTGATTCCACACCTGCGCGACATGCCGGGAGCCTGCGAAACCGTTCTGTCCTGGTGACTTGTCGCAGGCAAGTGAGCACAGTCCGGGTGCACTGATCTACGGTATTGCTCTACACGAACGGGACAGTGGTACTGAACTTTTCAGTACCGGTACCGTGCACAAACCCCACCGCTGAGCACCGGTATCGCAACTATTGTGATGCCGCGGCTCAGCGGTGGGGTTTGTGACGAACGAACTATGCGAACTCGGGAATCACCGTGTCCGCGAACAACAGCGCACCGGACTGATCGTAGGCCAGGTCGACGAAGTTGGTGATGGCGTAGGCCAGACCGAGATCACGGACGGCACTGAGCTTTTCGACGATCTGATCAGGGGTGCCGACGAGGTATCCGGAGCGGAACGTCGTGTTGTACCGGTCGGCGGGCTCCCCGGGCACCAGCTTCTCGTAGTGCGCCTGGATCCAGTCGAGTTTGTCGGCCACGTCCGTCTCGGTCTCACCGATCACCACGTTGTAGTTGGAGGAGCGGGTGATCTCGGCGAAGTCGCGGCCGAGGTCCTTGGCGTGCTGTTCGAGGATGGCCGACTTGTGGGCAAAGCCGTCGGGGGTGCCGTCGAAGTTGGTGTACTGGGCGTACTTCGCGGCGATAAGCAGGGTCTTGCGTTCGCCACCACCGGCGATCCACAACGGAATCCCGTTGTCCTGCAACGGCAGCGGCTGCACGATGGCCCCGTCGACCTGGTAGACCTTCCCGTCGAGGGTGGCATTGCCCTCACGCCAGGCCTGGGTGAAGATCTGCACTCCCTCGTCGAGTGCCCGCAGCCGGTCACCCGCGCTCGGGAATCCGTAGCCATAGGCGAGCCATTCGTGTTCGTACCAGCCCGCCCCGATCCCCATTTCGACACGCCCACCGGACACGTGGTCGACGGTGGTGGCGACTTTGGCCAGGTACGCCGGGTTACGGTAGGCGATGCAGGTGCACATCTGGCCGAGCCGGATCCGTTCGGTGGACGCGGCGAACGCCGACATCAGCGTCCACGCCTCGTGTGTCGCCTCCTGCGTCGGCGCGGGCACCGTGTGGAAATGGTCGTACACCCACAGCGACGTCCACGGCCCCGCGTCGGCCTCCTGAGCGAGACGTTTGATCAGCGGCCACTGCTGCGCGGGTTCGATGCCGACGAGATCCAACCGCCAGCCCTGCGGGATGAAGATTCCGAAATCCATGGGCACCAACCTAACCCCCGAACGACCCAATAAGCGCCGACGTACGCCGCCGACGACGCATCGTCAAAGGTGACGGGCACGACAAGGGTATCGACCACCACGCGCAATAGTCGGCGGCCGGCGGCGTGCGCCGGTCAAAGCCCGGGCGTAGATGTACCCAGACGCTCGCGCAGAGTGGCGCCGGTATGGTCGCGGGCGAAGGCGCCACGGTCGATCAGACCCGGCAACACGTGTCGCCGAGGTAGAGCCGGAGACCGGGGAGCACCTTGAGGTGGCCGGGTCGCGGCCGTGTCCGCGCACCGCGCGGCTACCCTTGGGAGCCATGCCACACCCGATCATGTTCGACGACAATGACCCGTATCTGGTGAAGGTCCGCGAGATCGCGCTGGCCCTGCCGAACACCACCGAGGTGATCGCGCACGGGCGACCGACGTTTCGGTGCGGAAAGATGTTCGGCAACTACGGCGGTTCGGTGAAAGGCGTTGTGCGGTACGACCGGTCGTTGTTGTTCATCCCCGACCCGACCGAACGCGAAGCACTCGTCGGCGACGAACGCTTCTACGTTCCCGCATATTTCGGACCCGCGGGCTGGCTCGGCATCGTGTTCGATGACGGTACCGACTGGACGGAGGTGGCCGAATTGCTCGATGCCAGCTACCGGCAGGTGGCCCCGAAGCGGTCGATAGCCGAACTCGACGCGCGCGGATAGCTACGGACTACAGGGCTTCGGGGTCGGCGGACAGCAGTTCTCCGGCCTTGGCCGATGCCTTCAGGGCGGTGGTCGCCCAGGCCGGGTTCGCGCCGGCCAGGCCGCACGCCGGCGTCACCACGACGTTGTCGCGCAGCACCGAACGGTTCAGGCCGATCCGATCCACCAGCCGGGCCAGCGACGTCGCGGCGTGCTCGGCGAGGACCGGAACCCCGGACGCACTCCGGGCCGTCGTCGGTATCACTCCGGCGACCCACGTGTCGCCACGGTCGATGAGGGCACCGGCACCGTCGAGGTCGGCGGCCGATTCACCTGTCCACGAGGTGATATCGCACGAGAGCGCCACACCCGGAAGCCGGGCCGTCAGGTCCCAGCGCGCCGCGCCGCAGTTGTGCAGGATGACGGGCCGTCCGATCGCCTCGACCATCTGCGCCAGCGCGTCGGCGACCTCGATCACCGGGATCGCGGGAATGGTGTCGAATCGGGTCAGCGGCTTCACCGTTCCGTCGATCACCGCACCGATCATCGGTTCATCAAGCTGCACAACGGTATTCGAACCCAGCCTGCGTTCGGTCTCACCGGCGAGCGTCCGGATGCCCTCGGTCGACGAAGCGATCACGTCCGACCAGGCACCCCGGTCCCGCAGAATCTTGTGCCCGTTGGGAAGTTCGGCGGAGGCGGCAAACGTGAACGGGCCGCACACCTGAATCTTGAACGGACGCCCGGTTCCGACGAATCCCGCCGCATCCCAAAGCTCTTCGACGGCATCAAGATCCGCCGACAGGAAATCGGCGGCCCGGCGCGAGACCGCCGATCGCCGCCCGGACAGCCGGTATCCCCAGGTACCGGCATCCATCGGCATATCCACCAGGATCGCGGCCATCCGGCCCACCATGTCCGCGCCCACACCCCGACCGGGCAGTTCGACCAGATGCGCTAAATCCAACTCGCCGTTGACAATCGCGGCGGCCTCACGCGGATCGCTACCGGGCATCGACCCGATACCCGTACCCACCGCGGTGGGAAGAGGGCCCGTCACACCTTCGCCAGGGACGACGTGCCGATGATGCGACCCGAACCGATTACCAGATCACCGGCGTCCTCGTCCGGCAGATACAGGACGGCCGCCTGACCGCGCGCGACACCGGTCAGCGGCTGCGCCAGTTCGATGTCGATGCGGGCCTCGCCATCACGTGTCACGGGGGTGGCCCGGGCGGGTGCGAGACCGCCGTGAGCGCGGACCTGGACCACGCAGTCGACGGGGCCGTCGGGCACCTGACCGGAGGTCCACACGGCGCGCCCGGCCTCGATGGTCCACACCTGCAGGTGTTCGGCCGATCCGACTGTGACGGTACCGGATTCGGGGTCGATGCCGGTGACGTAGCGGGGTTTGCCATCTGCGGCCGGCGCCTCGATACCCAGCCCTTTGCGCTGGCCGATCGTAAAGCCATGCACGCCTTCGTGTTCGGCGAGCCTCTCCCCCGAATCGGCGTCGACGACGGCGCCGGGCCGGATCCCGATCCGGGCGCCGAGGAAAGCGCGGGTGTCGCCGGTGGGGATGAAGCAGATGTCGTGCGAGTCGGGCTTGTCGGCCACCGACAGGCCGCGCCGGGCGGCCTCATCCCGGATCTGCGGCTTGGGCGTGTCGCCGCACGGGAACATCGCCCGGCTCAGCTGTGCGTGATCGAGCACCGCGAGCACATACGACTGATCCTTGTCGTCGTCGACGGCCCGGCGCAGTTCGCCGCCGGAGAGCCGGGCGTAGTGACCGGTTGCCAGTGCGTCGAAGCCCAGCGCGATCGCCTTGTCCGCGAGCGCCGCGAACTTGATCTTCTCGTTGCAGGTCAGGCACGGATTGGGGGTCTGGCCCTCGGCGTAGGCATCGACGAACTCGTCGATCACGTCTTCCTTGAAGCGGTCGGCGAAATCCCACACGTAGAACGGGATGCCGAGCACGTCTGCGGCACGCCGGGCGTCGTCGGCGTCCTCCCGCGAGCAGCACCCGCGTGACCCGGTGCGCAGTGCACCAGGGGCCGTCGACAACGCCAGGTGCACACCGACCACGTCGTGACCTGCGTCGACGGCACGTGCGGCGGCCACCGCCGAATCGACACCACCGCTCATCGCCGCGAGAACTCTCATGACCGGACACCTCCACGAACAGAAACCAACCCGGCGGTGCGCGCCCGGTCCACGACGTCGCCGATCACCTGTGCCACCGCGTCGACATCGGCGTCGGTGGTGGTCGCGCCGAGCGAGAACCGCAGCGACCCGCGGGCGTGCGCCATGTCGAAACCCATCGCCAGGAGCACGTGGCTGGCGCGGGCCACCCCGGCGGTGCAGGCCGAACCGGTGGAGCATTCGATGCCGTTGGCGTCGAGCAGCATCAGCAGCGAGTCACCCTCGCAGTCACCGAATGTCACGTGCGCGTTGCCCGGCAGTCGCAGGGCGCCGACGGGCCCGTTCACGCTTGCCCCGGGAACGTCGAGCAAAGCGTCGAGAAGCCGGTCGCGCAGCCGGGTGATGCGCGTGGTCGCCGATTCCATCGACTCGGTGCTGATCCGCAGCGCGGTGGCCATGCCGACCGCGCCCGCCACGTCCTGGGTTCCCGACCTGATGTCGCGTTCGTGGCCGCCGCCGTGCAGCAGCGGTACGCACGCGACGTCGCGACGCAGTAGCAACGCACCAGTGCCCTGGGGTCCGCCGAACTTGTGTGCGGCCAGGCTCAGAGCAGACAACCCGGATGCTGCGAAGTCGACGGCGACGTGCCCGACGGCCTGGATGGCATCCGAATGCACCGGCACCCCGAACTCGACGCCCAGAGCGGCAAGCTCGGTGATCGGCTGGATCGCCCCGACCTCGTTGTTGGCCCACATGACGGAGACGAGCGCTGTCGAGGCCGCGTGCGCGGCCAGTTCGGCGCGCAGGTCGTCGGGTGAGACGACGCCGGTGACGTCCACCGGGAGAACCACCAACTCGGCACCCTCGTTGTCGGCGAGCCACTGCGCCGGATCGAGAATGGCGTGGTGCTCCACCGCGGACACGACGATCCGGGTCCGCGCCGCATTCTCCGCTCGTCGCGCCCGGTAGATGCCCTTGATCGCGAGATTGTCAGCCTCGGTTCCGCCGCCGGTGAAGATGACCTCCGACGGCCGCGCCCCCAGCGCCGCGGCGATGGATTCACGGGATTCCTCCAGCCGACGGCGCGCCCTGCGCCCGGAACCGTGCAACGACGACGCGTTGCCGGGGTGGGCGTAGACGGCAGTCATCGCCTCGACAGCTTCGGGGAGCATCACAGTTGATGCGGCGTGATCGAGGTAGACGGGGGGCCGGGCCGGTGTGGACATATCGCTGCCAAGGATAAACGTGCGGGCAGCCCCGGCAAATTCCCGCGCGATCCGGCGCGCGCGGACGCCGTCGGTGGACGGCGCCCGCTCGCTCCCCGGCTCACCGCACGACCTGGCCCGTATGCAGGACCCCGCGCGGGTCGAGCCGGGCGGCGAGCGCCGCGAGCCAGGCGTAGGTGTCCTCGTCGTAGCATCGCCGGATCATGTCCGGGTCACCGGAAGGCGTGAAGTTGGGCAGGGAGGTGCCGGTGCTCCACGGCCCCACCGCCGCCAGCAGTTCGGCCACGGCAGCGGGCACCAGGTCGGCGATCGGCGGGGCGAGGACACCGACTGCGAACAGCTGAAACGCGGAGTCACGGTGGCAGAGGGCACTACGCACGGCCTGCTCGTCGGTGAGCGCACCCCCGAACTGACGGACTTCGACGATGGCCAGCGGTGACGATGACTGCGGTCCGGCGGCCGAGACGATCGCGTCGATCGTTCCGTCGGTGAAGTCCCGCAGCAGGGTGCTCGCCTCGAGTGCGGGCATCGGGACCGTCGGATCGGCATGCACGGCGGCGACCGCGGCGTACGGAATCGTGGCTACGCCGTCGAGCAGGGGTGTCGCCACCGCCCGCATCGGTGCCAGCATCCCGGCCGCGGTGTCGGCGTCGGAGGCAGTGGCGAACCGCACCGCCAGGGTGAGTCTGCCGGCCAGCACCGGCGGGACGCCCGGCATCTCCGGCAAGCGCATCAACGCGGCCGAGGTGCTTGCCTCCCGCGGCAGATCCGCGGCCCAGTCGCGCCACGCCCGGAGCAGGCCGGCAGCATCGGCACCGTCGAAATAGATTGCACCACCGTAGATCTTGGGGATCGGAAGCAACTCGATGACCACCTCGGTGATGATCCCGAGCGAGGCCTTGCCGCCGCGCAGTCCCCAGAACAGTTCAGGATTGACCTGTGCCGTGGCCTCCCGCACGGTGCCGTCACCGGTGACGACCCGCACCGAACGCACGTAGTCCACGGTCGCGCCATGGGACCGCACGAGCGGCCCGACACCACCGCCGGAGAGAAGCCCGACGACGCCGACCGTGGTCGACGAGCCGCACACAAGGGCCAGCCCGTGGGGTGCCGCCGCGTCGAGAACGGTCTGCACACGCACGCCGGCGCCGATGCGTACGGTCCTCGCCGCCGGGTCGACCTCGCAGGTGTCCAGGGCCGCGGTGCGTACCAGGATGGTGTCGGGACCGACCTCGACGCCGCCGTGCCCGGTCGCGAACACCGCCACACGCAGGCCGGAGGTGCCGGCGAACCGGATCACGGCGGCGATGTCATCGGCATCGGCGACGTCGACGACCGCATACGGCGTGCGGGTGACGGCGAGGTTGAAACCCGCTGTGGCATAACCGGCGTCGTCGGGTCCGTGGACCGCGCCGCGGACGAGTGCCCGCAATGAGGTCAGGTCGAGTTCAGTAACGATGGGGCTGATAGTCATGTCGATCTCCTTCGTGAGGTCTGTTCGGTTACTGACAACCAGAGTCGGAGAGGGCGCTTGCAGGCCTCTTGGAACGGACTTGGACGGCGGCCGGGCGCCACTTGCGGGCGCCACAAGTCTGGGGCCGGGGGCTTCCCCGGACAAGCGTACGCACTACCTGCAAAAGACGGATGCGCAGCATCGTCGGCAGGTAGTGACACGCAGGATCCGGCGATTCACGCAAAGGGAACCTACCGGCGTATGCCCTTAGAATGTCCCCGTGATGGCAAGTGCGAGCGCGGATTCGGGTATCCGCTCATATGCGGTACTCGGTGACCTGCAGGTGCGGCGCGGGGACATCGCCGTCGATCTCGGTTCACCCAAGCAACGCGCCGTGCTCGCCGCACTGATCCTGGCGCGCGGCGCGGTCGTCTCCGTCGATCGATTGATCGACACAGTGTGGCCGGTCGAGGCACCGGCGGCGGCCACGACCAGCCTGCAGGCCTACATCTCCAACCTGCGCCGGGCGCTGCGGGCAGGCGCGTCGGGCCCCTCACCCATCGAGCGGGTCGGCACCGGGTACCGGCTTGTCGTCGGCGACGATCAGGTCGACGTCGCCGATTTCGTGCGGCTCGCCGGTTCCGCTCGCGTGGCCCGCGACGACGGCGACTGGTCCCGCGCACTCGCCGAGTCATCGGCGGCGCTGGCTCTGTGGCGCGGCGATCTGGCCGGCGGAGAATTGGGCGAGGCGAGCTGGCTGGTGGCCGAGGCTGCCGCACTGGCCGAGACCCGGAACGCCGTGGACGACATCCATATCAGTGCACTGCTGGCCGGCGGCGATGTTGCGGGCGCCTTGAGCGAGGTCGCCGCGCTGCGTATCCGCGACCCGCTGCACGAACGTACGGTGTGGCTGCAGATGGTGGCGCTCTATCGCGCGGGCCGTGGCACCGAGGCACTCACGGCGTACACCGACCACGCCACGATGCTCGACGCCGAACTCGGCCTCGACCCCGGTACTGAACTGGTCTCGCTGCAAGGTGCGATCCTCCGGCACGATCCGGTGATCGCGGCCTGGCCACGGCCGCCGCACTGGACGGGATCGGTGGAGGTCAGTGCACCGGCCGCCGAGACCATCCCCGCGCGGCCGGCCGATCCCGTGCCCCCGGCCGAAGCGCGGTTCGTCGGCAGGACGCCGGAGTTGCGGCGACTGCGTGACGTGGTGTCGACGGCCTCACCCGACCCGCGGTGGGTGCTCCTGACCGGGCCGCCAGGGATCGGCAAGACCGCACTCGCCGAGGAAACGGTGACGCTGGCCACCACCGCCCACCCCGATGCGACGGTGGTGTGGGTACGCTGCCCCGACACCGAGGGCGTCCCCGCGTGGTGGCCCCTGCGGCAGGCGTGCCGGGCGCTCGGCGCCGACCCCGCCCAGGTGTTGTCGGTGCCCGCCGGTTCGGACGCCGATACCGCCCGGTTCGCCGTCTACGACCGGGTACAAACAATGCTCGAGCGCGCCGCGCAGACGGCACCGCTCATCTTCGTCGTCGACGATCTGCAGTGGGCGGATCCGATGTCGCTCGGGTTGTTCACCTATCTGATGTCGGTGCTGCGCGGTGGCCGGATCATCGTCGTGGCCACCGCTCGCGACGGTGAGGGCGGGCCCGAGGTCCAGCGGTTCCGCGCTGGCGCCAATCGCTCGGGGGCCACGGTGGTCTCGGTGCCACGCCTGTCGCGTGACGAGGTCGCCGACCTGGTGCTGGTCGTCTCGCAGGAGGAGATGGCCCCGGCCGACGTCGATCTGCTCACCCGGCGAACAGGCGGAAACCCGTTGTTCGTCACGGAGTTCGCCCGGCTCACCCATCACGCGCGGGACGACGAGCAGATCCCGGAGGCGATCCGCTCGATTCTGGACCGACGTCTGAACTCCCTGGACCCGGCGGTGCTGGAGGTGATCGGTTACGCCGCGGCGATCGGTGAGGATATCGACGTACCACTGCTGATCGCGGTCACCGGCCGCGATCCCGACGACATCGCGGACTGTCTCGACGAGGCCGTCGACGAACACATCCTGGTGACCCGACCCCAGCACGATCTGTTCGGTGCCCCACTCCCCGCGAATACCACCCGGTTCGCACACTCGCTGCTGCGCGAAGGTGCGCTCGGCATGATCAGGCCGCTGCGCCGGGCACGGATCCATCTGCGGATCGCCGGGGTGCTGGGCGAGATCGGTGGCAGCGACTCTCGCGCGGTGCGCGCCGCCCACCTCGTCGACGCACTGCCGGTCGCCGATGCCCGCGAGGTGGTGGCCGCCTGCCGGGCCGCCGCCGTGGATGCCACGGCCGCATGGGATTCGGAGAAGGCCGCGTACTGGCTCGATGCCGCGCTGCGTATCTACGAGTCGGCGCCACGGATCAATCAGGATGTCACCGAACGCGACGACCTGTTGATGGGTCTGCTCACCGCACAGACCCGCGCCGGTCAGGTTCAGCAGGCGCTGGCCGTCGTCGAGGTGCGGCTCGACGAGGCGATCGCCGCCGGTGCGCCCGACACCCTGGGCAGGCTGGCGGGAATCCTGCTGCGGGCGGGCGGTTCCTGGCCCTGGGTCGGCCCCAACGTTGACAACGAACACCTCTGCACCACAATGGAATCCGCGCTGGATGCAGTCGCCGGGAACGGCCCGGCGGAGGCCCGGGTCCTTAGCGCTCTGGCCGTCGGATATTGCTATCACCACGATGCATCGGTACCCGCCGGACTGCTCGATCGCGCCGACGCCGTTGCTGCCGAACTCGGCGACGACGCCGTCCTCGTCGACGTGCTGATGGCCCGCCTGATCACCTATTCCGGTGTGGCACAGTATGCCCCGGAATCGATCGAACTCGCCGCCCGAATCCGGCACGTCCGCAGTCTCAGTCACCCGCGTAGTAGTGGGACCGACTATGCCGCAACAGATGTCGATGATGTCATCGTCGATACGGTGCTCACCATGTCGACGATGATGCTCGGCGACGTCGCTGAGACCGAACGTCTGGTACGCCGCGGAATCGTCGGCAGCGAACGCTACCGGCTCCCGATCCTGCGAGCCCAGTTGCGCTGGATGGAGGCATCTCTGGCGGTGTGGCACGGCGATTTCGAAGTGGCGATGCGGCACTTCCGCACCGCGGTCAAGGTGCACCAGATGACCGAACTGTATGTGGCCGGCAGCGACACCGTCGCGATGATCGGCATGGCAACCGAACGCCACATGCTCGACAGCATCATCGAATCCGACGATTTTCCCGCGAGCGGGCAATCGACACTGGATTGGGCCAGGTCGATGGCCGATCAGTTCTCCGACAATCAGATCACCGTGCTGCTCGCCGCGGGCGTCGCCATGGTCGCCCGATCCGAAGGTGATCACGACCTCGCCGAACGGATGGTCGCCATCTGGCTCACCGACGACCGGCCGATGGTGTGGACCTCGCTGTGTCAGGCGGTGTTGCTGGCGCATGTCGTGGCGGATCTCGAATTGATAAGCTACGCACAGTATTTCATCGACTACCTCGCCCCGTACAGTACCGGGATCGGCGCCCTCGGCCAGATCGGATGCGTCGGGCCGGTCGGCCTGTCACTGGCCAAGCTGCACTATCTGCTCGGCGACGACGAAGCCGGCGACACGGCATTGCGCGATGCCACCGATGTCGCGGTCCGCGGCGCCGGCCGGCCGTCCCTGCTGCGCTGCCGACTGCTCGCCGCCACACGCCAACCGCCCTCCCCACAACGAGATCGGGAGATCGCCGACATCGAGACCGAGGCGAGCAACCTCGGGCTGCTCGATGTCGTCAAGGCGACCGGTGCACTGCGGTCCCGATGAGCCGTTCGCACCGCAGGGCCAGCTCTCTGCGATCGGTGCCCGGCGCTTGGCTCTCGTGCACGGTGATCCGGACTGTCAGTCCACGGGTGCGCACCACCCGGAGCAGGGTGTCCCACGGCGCGTCGTCACCGATGAACGCCGCCGCGGCACAGGTGCCCGCCGCGGTGGTGAACGTCAGACCGACAGGTAGAACCGGCGCGTCGGCGTCGATGGCGGCCTGAAAGAATGCCGGGGCGAAGGTTCCGGCGCTCATACCGCACCGGGTGGTGCCTTCGGGAAACACCGCGACCGACCTGTCGCGGGCAAGCCGCGCGGCCACGACCCCTACCGTTGTAGGCAACTGTCGCAACGAGTTCCGCTGAACCTTGATCGTCCTGAAGATCACGGCCGGCACCGCGGCGCCCGGAATGTCCGCGATCTCGGCCTTGGCGACGAACCGGGCCGGGCATACCCCGGCGATCGCCGCGATGTCCAGATACGAGATGTGATTGGCCACAACGAGTCCGTCGAACCGGCCGGGGACCGCCCGGCGATCGTCGACGACCACCGTCAATCCGAGCGCCACCAGCAGCTGCCGCGACAGACCGGACACAAACCGGCGCCGTCCCGATCTCGGAAACACCACCAGCAATGGCCAGGTCCATACCGCTGCGGCGACGACTGCCGCCGCCCGAGCCACCCGGCCCGCGGCCCGGGCAGCCGACACGGTGTCCCGATGTTCGGCAAGACATCCGTCACCGCACGGGCTCAGCGGAAACCACGGGTGCAGGCCGGTATACGGTGCGGCGTGCACCTTGCGCGCCATGCCCGACGCCGTGGGAGCCGGCTCTGCGAACCGTACAAGGCGCAGTTCGGTCCCCCGGTCGACCGGGATCGGGGCTAGCATTTGCGCGACTGAACCGCGTGCGGCCATTCAGCGTCCCGCCACCGCGAGTCGCTGGACGGTGGCGGTGAGCCGGTCGAGGTAGCGCCGGGTGGCACCCTCACGGTCGATGACGGTCAGGAAGTCGCCGACGTCGAAGGCATCGTCCACGGCCGGTTCACCGCACACCTTGGCACCCAGACGCAGGTAGCCACGCAGCAGTGGCGGCAGCGCGGTCCCGGGATGCGCCGCGATGGCATCGAGCGCGACTCCGTCGACGTGTGGCGACGTCAGCGGACGCACCTGCCACGGGGACCTGTACTTGATGAGGAGTTGGTCGCGCACCGACCGCAGTTCCGCCCCGCGCTGTGCGGCCGGATCGGCACGCAGCGGAACGGAGACCGATCCCATCACGTAACGCACGCCGGTCATGTCCAGGTAGCGCAGCACCGACGCCCACGTGAGCGCGGTCACCGATCCGCTGCGGTGCGCCGCGGCCACGCACGCCCGGCCCATCTCGACGGTCTGCGTGGCGATTGTTCCCAGCCCCGTCACGTCGAACTCGGTGGCCGAGTACCAGCCGCCGGCGACGATGGCCCGGGCCGGTGGCAGCAGACGGGCACAGCCGATCACGCCGTCCTCGTCGTGCCGGACGATCAGATGCTGGGCGAAGTCATCGAAACGGTCTGCGTCGCGGCCACTCTCGTGGTCGCCGATGCGATCGGAGAAGCCCGGCTCGGAGTTGAACACCTGGTAGCGCAGCCGCTGTGCGTCGGCGATGTCGTCCGGATGCTCCGACAGCAGCACCCGCAGCGGGCCCGCGGACAGCAGTTCGATTCGTGTGGGCGAGAACAACGATCCGTCGATCACTTGGGTCATGAACCGAATACAACCCTGCCGGAACGACTTTCGGGCGACGAGAACCTGTCACGGCGGTGCGGACACGGTGAACGTGTCCGGGCGCGGAATGTACTGACGGTGAACGCCGCCGACAATCGAGTAGGAGGGCCGGGTTTCCCGGCCCTCCTCTCACACCACCGGACGTGCGGGCCTCGCATCCGGCGGTTCGCTAGGTCGTTCGAAACCTGGCCCAGGCTGGGTGAAAGAACACGACACCAC